>NZ_JBHVWS010000065.1:7562-47062 GCF_042882185.1 Streptomyces sp. NPDC058239 | reverse complement strand
CCCGCGCCCCCCCCCCCCCCCCCCCGCTCCACTTGCCGCCGTCTCGGCTAGCCGACCACCGACGACCGCGCGACAAAGGGCGTTCTGCTCTCCAGATATGTGACGGCGTCCGGCTCGAAAGGTCCGTCGGTGGTTGCCCCGTACACCGCGTGCAGCGGCTGCGCGACGAACAGGGAAGGCGCCGGAAGAGTGAACCAGACAACCTTCCCGGCCCCGCCCCTCGGGCAGACCCCCCAGCTCTCGCTGACCGCAGCGATCAGCGCGAGCCCGCGCCCCGACGTACTGGACGCAGAGGCCTCGCGCACGGTCGGCAGCCGTGGGTCGTGGTCGTGGACGGACACCGTCAGCCGTTCGAGCAGCAACTCGATCTCGACGGTGCAAGACTTGTCCGGCTGGGCATGCCGGTGGACATTGGTCAGCAGTTCGGTGACGCCGAGCGCCGCATGGTCGATCAGAGGATCGAGATGCCAGTAGCGCAGCTGCGCCGAAACGATTCTGCGGACCTGACCGATCCGCGACGGCAGGGCCTGGAGCTCCACCGTGCAGTGCCTGCTCGGCTCGCTGATCACGGCTGCGACTCCCCGAAATAGGTCCGGAAGAAGACGAAGGAACGATCCAGCAGATGACTGGCTGCTGATTCAGCTCCGGCGGTGCGGATCACAATGTCACCGCCGGTAAACCACGAGTGACGTGTGACCAATGTCGCTCAGGGGGCACTGCTGCGCAACTCGCGGTGTACCGGCGGCGCCCTGTCAGATCATCCGGCCGCCCGCACGACGCAGCGTCTCGAGAAATCTGTGGGCCGGCCCGGCCTTGTCCGGACTGTGGTTGCGCTGCCCCATCGTCAGCCGGTACCGCGTGCCGTTGAGGCGTGCCACGGCCGCACCTGCTCCGGCGAACCACGGCCTGCCCGCGCTCACCGCCACCACTGGGGCGCTGTCGATCTCCCGGCCGTAACTGGTCAGCAGAGCCAGTCTGCCGTCCTTGACGATCACCTGCCCCGCCCTCGTGACTGAGCGGGCCCACCGCTCGATCCGTACCCCCGTCGCACTGAACTCCGTTTCCGGCATGACTGCTTCGCCCCCTTCGTAACGCTTCTGATGGGCAGTCTGCACAAGCCGGGACCGACGCGCCAGACCGCGTCCCGGCTCGATGCCGCAGCTGTTCCGCCCGCCGGCACCAAGGCAGGGCTATGGACCATCAAAGTGAACGTTTGTGCGGGTAGACGGAATATCGTTGCAGGTGGAGAGTGACGGCGACACGAGGAGGAACGTGCTGATGGGCACCGCAAAGCACAGAGATGACGGCCGGGCCGCGGCGACCATCGACATCGACCGCTCCGACCCCGAGTACCGGGCCTGGCTCAAGGAAGCCGTACGCAAGGTCCAAGCCGACGCCAATCGCTCCGCCGACACCCATTTGCTGCGCTTCCCGCTGCCCGAGGCATGGGGCATCGACCTCTACCTCAAGGACGAGTCGACACACCCCACCGGCAGCCTCAAGCACCGGCTGGCCCGCTCGCTCTTCCTCTACGGGCTCTGCAACGGCTGGGTCCGGCCGGGCAAGCCGGTGATCGAGGCGTCCAGCGGTTCGACGGCCGTCTCGGAGGCGTACTTCGCCAAGCTGATCGGTGTGCCGTTCATCGCCGTGATGCCCCGCACCACCAGCCCCGAGAAGTGCCGGCTGATCGAATTCCACGGCGGCCGCTGCCACTTCGTCGACGATTCACGGAAGCTGTACGAGGAGTCCGCCAAGCTCGCCGCCGACACCGGCGGCCACTACATGGACCAGTTCACCTATGCCGAACGGGCCACCGACTGGCGCGGGAACAACAACATCGCCGAATCGATCTACCAGCAGCTGGGACTGGAGCGCTACCCGGAGCCGACGTGGATCGTCGCCACGGCCGGAACCGGCGGCACCTCGGCGACCATTGCCCGCTACGTGCACTACATGCAATTCGACACCCGGATCTGTGTGCCCGACCCGGAGAACTCCTGTTTCTTCGACGGCTGGACCCACCACGACCCCCTGGCCACCAGTGACTGCGGCTCCCGGATCGAGGGCATCGGCAGGCCCCGGATGGAGCCGAGCTTTGTGCCCGGGGCCATCGACCGGATGATGAAGGTGCCGGACGCGGCCAGTGTCGCGGCCGTGCGCGCCCTGGAAAAGGCCATCGGCCGGAAGGCGGGCGGCTCCACCGGAACCGGGCTGTGGAGCGCGTTCAAACTGGTCGCCGAAATGGTCGGGCAGGGCAGCACCGGCAGCATCGTCACCCTGATCTGCGACCCGGGCGACCGTTACCTCGACAAGTACTACTCCGACAGCTGGCTCGCCGAACAGGGCCTGGACATCGCCCCGTACACGGAAACGATCGACTCCTTCCTGGCCGACGGCAACTGGCCCGGATAGCCGGGACGGGGCGCGGTGCACCCGGTCCGCGGCCGCTCTCAGGCCGCGGACCCGGTCAGCCGCCTGTCGAGATTGCGTACCGCGTCCCGGAAAGCCCGGCCCAACCCCGACCGGCCCAGCCGCAGGGCGAACCGGAAGGGTGCGGAACCGTCCGCGGCGAACGTCCACTGCACCTGCGTCCCGGTCCCGGCCGGGGTGAGTCGCCACTCCTCCAACAGGGCCCGCAGACCAGGGGCGTTCGACTCGTCGACTCGGTAGACGTACCGCTCGCCGGGCGCCGCCGCGACGATCGTCTCGCGCAGCACCGTGCCACCCTTGAGCCGGACCTCACGACCTGCGCCGTCCTCGGTGGGCCGGGCCGCAGTCACCGAGGTGAACCAGCTGGGCCAGCCGGCCACATCATCGGCGAGCGCGCGGTAGACCACCTCGGGAGGCGCTGACACCTCGGCGGCGAAGACCAGTCGCAGTGGAGCGGACTCGACGAAGTCGAGGTCCACGGAACGGAGTCGGCGTGGCACGGATCGCACCTCCCGTGCGGTCGGCGGCGGGCGGGTAGCGCACACCATAGCTGACACATCATCAGATGTCCCTGCCCGCCGGGGCGTTATGCGGCAGAGTGCTGAGGGACCGCCCGTGCGGCTGCGGTGATGTTGCGGGCCATACCGCCGAACACCACCGAGTGGAACGGCCACACGCTCCACCAGTAGGCGTGGCCGAGCAGTCCGTGCGGATGGAACAGCGCCCGTTGTCGATAGACCGTCCGCCCCTGCTCGTTCCGGTCCACCGACAGTTCGAGCCAGGCCGGACCGGGCAGCCGCATCTCCGCGCGCAGCCGCAGCAGCTCACCCGGAACGATCTCCTCCACACGCCAGAAGTCCAAGGAGTCGCCCACCCGCAGCCGCTGCGCGTCCCGCCGCCCGCGCCGCAGCCCGACGCCACCGACGATCCGGTCGAGCCAGCCCCTCACGGCCCAGGCCAACGGGAAGGAGTACCAGCCGTTCTCGCCGCCGATGCCCTCGATCACCTGCCAGAGCGCGTCCGGCGCCACCGGCACCGTGAGTTCCCGTTCGTCGCTGTAGAGACTGCCGCCGGACCAGTCGGGGTCGGTGGGCAACGGGTCACTGGGGGCACCGGGTACCGCCGCGGACGACCAGCGGGTATCGACCCGGGCATCCTTGATCCGTTGGAGCGCCAGCCGCAGCGCCTGATCGAAACCGATGGTGCCGCCGGCCGGATCGGGTACATAGCGGGCGATGTCGTGCTCGTGACAGACCACCTCGTGACGCAGAGACTGGGCCAGCGGCCGGGCGATGGAGGGCGGCACCGGTGTCACCAGGCCGATCCAGAGACTGGAGAGTCCCGGGGTGAGCACCGGTACGGGGAGGATCACTCGGTGCGGCAGCCCGGCAACCGCGGCGTACCGCTGCATCATGTCCCGGTACGTCATGACGTCCGGACCGCCGATGTCGAACGTACGGTTCACGTCGGCCGGCAGGTGGGCGCATCCGACGAGATACCGCACCACGTCCCGTACCGCGATCGGCTGGATCGATGTGCGCACCCAGCTCGGGGTGATCATCACCGGCAGCCGTTCGGTGAGATGACGCAGGATCTCGAACGATGCCGAGCCCGATCCGATGATGACCGCAGCCCGCAGGACGGCCGTCGGTACCCCGGAATCCAGCAGAATGCGCCCCACCTCGGCCCGCGACCGCAGATGCGGTGACAGTTCCCGTCCGGGCACCCCGGCCGGAGTGAGCCCCCCGAGGTAGACGATTCGGCCGACCCCCGCCGCCCGTGCCTGCTCGCCGAAGATCCGGGCCGCCCGGCGGTCCGTCTCCTCGAATCCGGGTCCGGAGCCGAGCGCGTGCACCAGGTAGTACGCCACATCCATGCCCCGCATCGCCGCCCGCACCGAGGCGGCGTCACAGACATCGCCCTCGACCACCTCGACCAGGTCCGCCCACGGGTGGTCACGCAGTTTCCGCGGGGTCCTGGCCGTCGCGCGCACCTGGTGGCCGGCGTCGAGGAGTGCGGGCACCAGTCTGCCGCCGATGTACCCGGAGGCACCGGTCACCAGACAACGCAGCCGCGTACCACCGGAGGATTCGGTCACTCGCCCGAGTCTTCCACCGGACCGCCGTACGGGGCCCGGTGGAGCACTCCGAACGGCGGCACGCGGCACCCGGGCTCACCGCACCGCCACCGGCCCCCCGCTCAACCGCGGCCGCCTACGGATGCGGCCGCGCCGGACGGTCCAGCATGCCGTCCAGCGCCCGGCCGAAGACCCGGCGGCCCGCTCCGGCGAGCAACGGATCGGCCCACCGCGGCAGCAGCCGGACAGCCAGCTCCTCCACCCACACCACATGCGATCCGGAATCTGTCGGATACACATCGATCGACGCCCGGCCCAGCACCAGCGAACCGCGCTTCTCCAGTCGGCACAGCCCCGCGCGCCCGGCTGCGGGCGGTGTCCACCGCACCACTTCCATCGGATCGTCGAACCCCAGCGGCCCCACACCCGTGCGCGCCACGAAAACGGTCCCGATCCCGGTCGTCAGCCCCGTGGGAACGGTGATCGTGGTCAGTGGTACATGCGCCGCGTGCCGCTCCCAATCCGTCACCCGGCGCCAGGACTCGGCTGCGGGCAGAGGCGTGAAACGCTCGATCCGGAAGACGGCCACAGCACGATCCTAGGCCGTGCACCGCCCGTCGCGAGCTGAGCGGAAGCCACCTACCGGCCGATGGTTCAGGAGTCGGCGTCCGCGATGCGGCCCGTCACCAGCAGGCCCGGAAGATGCTCCTCGATCTCCTCGCGTGCGGCGGCCGACAGACCCGCGTCCGTCACGAACGTGTCCACCTGCTCCAGAGTCGCGAACGAACTCAGGCCCACCTTGCCCCACTTGGTGTGGTCGGCGACCACCACCACACGCCGCGCCGACTGGACGAAACGGCGGTTGGTCTCGGCCTCCGCCAGATTCGGCGTCGAAAGACCGGCCTCCACCGAGATCCCGTGCACCCCGAGGAACAGCACATCGAAGTGGAGCGAGGCGATCGCCTGATCGGCGACCGGGCCGACCAACGAGTCCGACGGGGTCCGAACCCCACCGGTGAGCACCACCGTGGCCGCCCCGGTACGCGCCCCGCCCGCAGCCCCCGACCGCTGCGCGGAGTGGAACACATCGGCGACCCGCACCGAGTTGGTCACCACCGTCAGATCCGGTACGTCCAGCAGCTGTTGGGCGAGCGCATACGTCGTCGTACCGCCGGAGAGCGCGATGGCGCTGCCGGGCACCGCCATCGCCGCGGCCGCCCGCGCGATGTCCTCCTTGGCAGTCAGCTCCAGAGCCGACTTGGCCTCGAAACCGGGCTCGTGCGTGCTGGCCTCGACCACCGGAACGGCCCCGCCGTGCACCTTCTCGATCACACCCTGGCGGGCCAGCGCGTCCAGATCCCGGCGAACAGTCATGTCGGAGACGCTCAGCTTGCGGGTCAGCTCATTGACCCGGACCCCGCCGCGCCTGCGTACCTCGTCGAGGATCAGGGCGCGCCGCTGCTCCGCGAGCAGGTTCTGATTCTCGCTCAACGCCGGTCCGGTCCTTCCCTCTGGCCGTACAACAGTCTCTTCGGACGGGGTCATCCTGCCACGCGGTGTCGTGGGCCGTCGCACTGGGGAGATTCCGTGAGAGCGGTGCGTACACCGGCCTTCTTCCATGATCCTGGTGACCGTGCATCAGCACTCCCCCCACGACCGAGAGAGCGAGTCACTCCAGTGCCACCTGTCACCCAGGCCCCGCAGAGTCCGGGGCCCGCGCTGGAACTGCTGGTCCATGGCGTGGGCGGAGCCACCCCGCAGGAGATGCTCGACGATCCGCGTCCGGTCCGGGTCACCGGCGACGCGACCGCCGCCATCTACCGCCGCGCCGGCGACATGGACGCCGAACAGCACCCGGAGCGCTACCGCGACCGGCCCATCGCCGAGGCCTACTGCTGGTCCAACCTCACATCCGGCAACGGCTCCCGCGCCCTGTGGCTGCTGCTGCTCCCGTTCATGGTGGTCAACCTCGCCCACTGGATGCGCCCCACCGCCCGGGGACGCACCCGCGCAGTGCGCCTGTACGGCGTCCTCGTCCGGCTCGTCGCGCTCAGCCTCACGGTCCTGCTGACCGCGGCGGCGTGCGAGGTCGCGCTCGATCTGACGGCCTGGCAGTGCGCGGGCGTGCCGGACTGCTCGAACCAGCGGTCCTGGCTCGGCTTCCTGTCGACAGCACAGGGCGGCTGGTGGTCCCAGCCGGGCCGAAGACTCGCCCTCGCCTCTCTGGTGCCCACCGCCCTGGTGGGGCTGCTCTGGTTCCTGTCCAACCGGACATGGAGCGCGTACGAATCGCAGCGCCCGCTCACCGGATCCGAACCGGACGACGTCGACACCGCTCACGACCCGAACACCTCCGGCATCGCGGCCGGTGGCCGCTCGGCTCTCGGCCGGCCCGGATTCTGGTACGGCCGCCGGCTGGTCGCCCGGCTGCGCGCCGCCCACACCGCCGCCGGATTCCTCACCGTCGCCGCATCGCTCGCGGGCGCCGCGGCCCGCCACGACCGCGCAGTCACCGGCCCCGTGCCCGAGATCCTCGGCAGGCTGATCGAGGCGGCGCTGGTCCTGGGCGCACTCGTCGTGCTCTGGGTCGTCTGCCGCCGCGGCCGCAGCGAACGACGTCTCGACAACCGGCTCGACCATGCCCTCATCACCTATCTGCCCGGCGCCGCCCTGGCCCTGCTCGTCCTCGCCGCGGTGTACGCGGCCTGGTCGCGCCCCGCCTGGGTCTCTGCGGGCGCCCTGCCCGGCGATGCCACCTTCAGTGTCGTCATGCTCGGCCAGGGCGTGCTCGTCGTCGTCCTCGCCGTGGTGTCGCTGGGCCTGTACCGCCGGACCCCCGAACCCCGCACCGTCATGTACGGACTCGGCGGACCGGCCGTCGCCATGCTCGCGTGCGCTCTCGGCGGTGTCATGACCGGCGGCGTCGCCCAGCGTGTCGCCGACTGGCTCGACGGCTCCGGCACCCCGGGCATGGGCAGGAACCCCGTCATCGAAGGACCGCCGGTGCTGCTCAGCTGGCAGGCATCGGTCATCCCCGTGCTCCTGGTGCTGCTGGCGGTACCAGGCATCCTGCTGCTCGTACGCACCTGGCTCGCCGCCCGCGCCCTGGAACCCGAGATCGACCAGGAGTACGGGCAGGAGCGGCCGGACCCCGCCCGGACCCGGCAGATCGCCCGGGTCCGGGCCACTGCAGCCCTCACCGACTCCGCGCCCTGGATCCTCGGCCCGGTCTCCGGCGCCACGCTGCTGCTCGGTACGGCGGCGGTCGGCGGGGCCTGGGCGAGCGGTGAAGTGCCCGGGCTCGCGATGAAGGGAAGCGGCCCCTTCGTCGAGTCCGTGGCCGAAGCGGCCCAGTCGACCGGCTCCTGGATGGTCGGACTCGGCTTCCTACTCTTCGTCACCTGGGGACGGCGTGCCTACCGCGACGCCTCCGCCCGGCGCACCATCGGCATCCTCTGGGACGTCGGTACGTTCTGGCCGCGCGCCGCCCACCCCTTCGCACCGCCCTGCTACGCCGAGCGCGCCGTCCCCGATCTGGCGTCACGGATGTCCGGCTGGACCGGACAAACCCACGGCAGGCTCGTCATCTCCGGCCACTCCCAGGGCAGCGTCCTGGCAGCGTCCGCGGTCTGGCAGCTGTCCGCCGAGACCAGGAGCCGGGTCGCCCTGCTCACCTACGGCTCGCCGGTCGAGCGACTGTACGCGCGCTGGTTCCCGGCCTACTTCGGCCCCGCACCGCTGCACGGACTGCACCGGTCCGTGAACTGCTGGCGCAACCTCTGGCGGGCCACCGACCCGATCGGCGGCCGGGTCCGGCTCGACGAGGGACCGGGGCCCGAGGTGGACCGGGGGCCGCTGAAGGACCCCCTGGTCTACGGGCGCACCCCCGAGCATCCGCTGCCCGAACCCATTCTGGGGCACTCGGACTACCAGGCCGACCCGGTCTTCGCCCAGGAGCGGGCCGCGCTGCTGGACCGGCTGGCACCGGTCCTGCCGCGCCAGGCCGACGGGGAGGGGGCCGAGGACACCCCGCGAGCTCAGGGGAGCTCCGGCAGATCCTCCGGGTAGAGCAGCGTGAGGTCGTCCGTGCTCGGCTCGGCGAGCTGGGCGACCCGGCCCGCATGCCGCTCCACCATCGACTCGAAGGTCTGCCGAGCCGTCCGACCATTGCCGAAGGCCGGTCCCTTGGGAAGCTCCGTGAAGTACTTCAGCAGTGCTTCCCCGGCCCCGGAGGCCAGGTTGTACTCGTGCTCGTCCGCCTGCTGCTCGACGATCCGCAGCAGCTCGGCGGGCTCGTAGTCGCTGAAGGTGATGGTCCGTGAAAAACGGGACGCCACACCGGGGTTGACGGTGAGGAACCGCTCCATCTCATGGGTGTACCCGGCGACGATGACGACCACCGCGTCCCGGTGGTCCTCCATCAGCTTCACGAGCGTGTCTATCGCCTCCCGGCCGAAGTCCCGGCCGGAGTCCTCGGGTGACAGGGCGTAGGCCTCGTCGACGAACAAAACCCCGCCACGCGCCCGGTCGAATGCCTCCTGGGTGCGGATGGCAGTGGAGCCGATGTGCTCACCGACCAGATCGACGCGCGACACCTCGATCAGATGGCCGCGCTCCAGCACCCCGAGCGAGGCGAGGATCTCGCCGTACAGCCGGGCCACGGTGGTCTTGCCGGTGCCGGGGGACCCGGTGAAGACGAGATGGCGCCGGACCGACGCGGCCTTGAGCCCGGCCTCCTGACGCCGGCGGCCGACCTCGATCATGTCGGTGAGGGCGCGCACCTCCCGCTTCACGCTGTCCAGGCCCACCAGCGTGTCCAGTTCCCCGAGGACGGCGTCCGACGCGCGTACCGGATCGGCGGCGGGCACCTCGGCCGGGGCGGGCTCCACGGCACGGGGCCCGGGGATCGCGCCGAGCAGCCCTGGGGCCGACTGGGTCGCCGTCAGCACGGTCGGGGCCGGGGGAGCGGGGGAGCGCAGCGCGCTCTCGTCGCTCGTGCAGTCCTCCACGACGGGCCCCGCTCCTGTGCCGTCACCGTGGGCGGCGCCGCCTTCGGCGAACTCGTATCCACCGCGGGCACACCGCTCGGTACGGCAACGGGTCAGAGTCGTACGGCAGCCGTCCATCACATGGAAGCCATAGCCCTCGCTTCCGGTGACCCGGCAGCTGTGGAAGGTGCCGCGGCCCTCGGCGGAGACATAGAAACCGGCCTCGGCGGGGGAGCTGACCGTGCAGCGCTCGATCCTCGGGTCGGCGCCCTTGGTGACGATCACTCCGGTCTGCGCAGAGTCGATGGTGCAGTTGTTCAGCGTGCCGCCGCTGCCGTGGTCGCGGAACCAGGCGCCGGTGGAAGCCTCACGGATGCGGCAGTCGTCGAGCTGGGCGGTCGCCCCGTCGCTCACCGACACCGCGGTATTGCGGATCTGGGACAGATCGCTGTCGACCACGTCGGCACGCGATCCCCGGTCGAGCACGAAGATGGCGTCCGGTACGTCGTGGACCCGGCAGGCGTCCAGTATCACGGTCGCCCCGTCGCTCACCCAGACCGCCGGGTAATCGCCCGTACTGTCATGTATTTCGCACTGGTTGGCGTCGACACGGGTGCCGGGGTCCCAGACCGACAGGCCGTTGCGACCGAACCGGCGCACCGTGGAGCGGGTCAGGGTGAGGACCGAACGGGAACGCAGATCCACCGCGTTCTCCGGGATGTCGTGGATGTCGCAGTCGGCGAGTGTCAGTACGGCGTCGGTGTCGAGCGTGACCCCGTCCGCCGACGTGCGGTGCACCGTGCAGTCGGTGAGGTGGGCGGCCGCACGAGCGGTCACCTGTACCCCACTGCCCTTGATCTCGTACACCTCGCAGCCGACAGCCTCCAGGCCGCTGCCCTCGCCGGTGACACTCAGCCCCGCCCCCGATGCATGGTGGATCCGGCAGCGCTCCAGCCGCGGATGCGCACCGTCTCGTACCGAGAAACCGGACTGGCCGGACGAGACGACCTCACACTGTTCGAACACCCCACCCGCACCGTCGAGTACGGCGATGCCGACCCCGGCCGGGTTGTCGACCGTGCAGCGGCGTACGGTCGGCCGGGCCGCACCGCGCACCTCGATCCCGGCTGCCGAACGCGTGACGATCCGCAGGTCCGCGAGCTCCGGTGCGCCGTCCTCGACGAGCAGCGCCGGGGCCGTCGAGTCCTGACCCTCCACATGCAGGTCCGTGACGACGGCGGAGGCACGGACGGTCAGCGGTACGCCGTCGACCGGTGCGATCCGAACGGAACCGACCGAGCCCTCGGGGCCGCGCAGCGTCACCGCGCGGTGCAGGACCAGATTCTCCCGGTAGGTGCCCGGCGCGACGGTGAGGACATCACCGTCCGCCGCGGCCTCCAGGGCTGCGGTGAGGGAGGCGTATTCGCCTGTGCGGCGCCGCCACCGCGATGTGCCGGTGTGCGTCACCTGGACCGTGCCCTGTGCCATGGCGCTGTTGTGCCCCCACCTCGTGCGTGTGTGATGCCCGTGTCACCGGCCTTGCGGCAGCGAGGAACCCGGGCCCGCCCACCGAGGAAGCGGGCGGGCCGGTCCACCGTAGCGCGCGCGGCGGGCGGGAGTTGACCCGATCGGCAGCTGATCAGCTGCCGGTCCCGGTCCTGCCCCAGTCCGGACCGGCCTTCGCCCAGGCTCGGTCGATCTGCGTGTACCGCCCCCGCACCATGCGCCAGACGATCAGGCGCCGGCCGCCCTCGACCAGCCCGACGGCGAGCAGCATCGCCCCGAGCCCGGCCAGCGCCGCATGCGTATGAGCCGTCGGAGCGTCCATGGGCCGCAGCGCCGGGCGGCCGTCGAGGTCTGTCCAGATCTTCACCTCGGCCCCGGGATCCGTCTTGCGGGAGGAGGTGGTCACCGTACCGCGGCGGTCCGTGCCGTCCGGGGCCTTCCAGCGCGCCACCACCGAGGTCTGGGTGGTGCGCTCCGAGGACACTTCGGGATCGGTGACGAGACGTGACGCTCCCGGGGCCCGGCGCACCACGACCGCGGTCGTGGTGTGACGCTGGGCCTGCTGGGCCCGCACCGATTTCTGCAGGGCGTCGTCCGTGAGCGAACCGCACACCCAGCCCACCGCCGGTGTCGCCAGCACCATGAGAAGCAGTGCGACAAGAGCAACCCACGCCTCGCGCCGGTCAGTGGCGCGGCGCAGGGGATTGTGCCGCCAACGCCACACTCCCGTAACCGCTCGCACAGTCCTGCACCCCCTTCCGTATCCGTCATAACCTGATACGGCACGCTTCGCTCGCCGGAGCGGCGAAGAGAGAGCAACCTCACCCTGGCCAACGCACGGACCCTCCCCGTGAGTTCCCTGCCCCGCCGGTCCGGGCTGACGGGCCGTCCGGGGCGCGTGCGACCGAGGGGCTGTGCTGCCGGCGCGGGAACGCCGAGGTCGCCGTCGAGTCCCCATGGCTCGACGGCGACCTCGTGCGACCGTGTGCGATTCCCGGCTCAGTACCCCCGGCCCTGGTACGGGCGGTTGTACGGGTCCTCGTAGGGCGAGGGTGCCGGGGCGGGGCGTGGTGACGCCGGACGCATCGCCTCGTAACCGGTGCCGGGCGCGGGCCGCTGCTGCTGTTGCGGCGGATAGGGCGCCTGGTACCCGCCGCGGGCCGCGGTCGGCTGCTGCGGGATGTACGGCGCCGGGGCATGCTGCAGCTGTGCGGGCTGCATCGGGGCGTAGCCCTGCTGGGTCGGCTGCTGGTAGCCGTACGACGGATTGGGCTGGGAAGGCGCCGCGGGAAGAGCCGGCAGCGCCGCCGGGAGAGCCGGCAGATAGCTGTTGCCGGTGTCATAGGCGGCAGGCACTCGGATCGGAGCGATCTGAGGGGTGCCCCGCTCCGCGACCAGGGAGTCGTAGATCGGAGTGTCGGGGAACGACGGTGCGGCGTAGTAGCCGCCGCCGTAGGTGGAGCGGGGGGAGGTCATGACACCTAAGTTAAGCCCACGATGTGCTGGTTGGGGAGTCCCAATCTTGGGGTTATCCGTTTTACGCTGGTTCTGTCCGACTGACCTGCCAAAACATCGTTAAAGCTTCCGTTAACAGCGGGGGCTTTTCCGCTGGAGGGCACCATGGCTCGCGGTCCTCCACGGGTATGAGTAGTTGAGGTACAGGAAATCCCAGTCAGATTGATCTTGCTGGGGTGCGCCTACTTCGAGGGCGCATCGAGCTGGCGGGGGAGGGCGTCGGCGCGCAGCTCCCGAAGGTTCGGAATGTGGTTGTAGAGCGTCCCCGGTGAGACACCGAGCACCTGGCCTCGGAGCACGCCTTTGCGGCGGTCGACGGGCGGCTGTTCCTGCCCGAGACTTGGGCGCCCGGGTCTGCGAAGGCCGACCCGGACAAGGTCGCCCGCCGCACCGCGTGCCAGATCCCCGACGGTATCGGGCATGTGGAGAAGTGGCAGTTCGCACTCGACATGCTTGATGAGACCCGCTCGTGGGGAATCGAGGTGCCGCTGGCCATCGCCGACGCCGGATACGGCGATGCGGCGGCGTTCCGTCTCGGCCTGCAGGCCCGCGGCCTCAACTATGTCGTGGGCATCTTTATACTTCGTGGTGGCACGGCGTTCGGATGTCCGCGTACACCCGCGCCCTCACGCCCGCCTCTCCTGGAGCCCGCCACATCGGAGTGATCCCGGAGTTGGCCCACCACTGCTGCAAGCTGTCCATCACCGCACGGATGGTGTCTTCGTCGGCGGCGGTGACGTCCAGGACCACGAGGCCCGGGTCGGTGATGTGCTGCTCGTCGATACGCATGCCCGCGATGACGAGGCGGCGCGGCGGCCCGGTTCGTCGGCAGCCCCGCGACCGCCCGGACGGGTGACAGCCGTAGTCGTGCTGCTCTTTGCAGGTCGCGGGGGGTGCCACCGGGCTCGTGGACAGGGAAGGTGCAGCCCGCGGTCTGTGACAGGACGACCTGGGCTGCTGCCCCTCACACCGGGGCCCGCGCCACCCCAGAGGGTTCGGGCTCGGCGATACCCGGCCGGAGGGGGCCGACGGTGGTGCCAGGCCCGAAGCCCACCCCCTTCCCTGGCTGACAGGTGCTGCGCCCTCCGGTGGAGCCGATGCCGGCCCAGCAGCGGCGTGGCCGTTTGTGGGCACTCAGCGGGCGGCATCGAACTGGCGCACCACCTGGGGCAAGGCCTTGAGGACCGTCGTGGAGTGGTCGAAATCGCCGATGTCAGTGAGCTGTTGGTCGGCGCTGTTGGCGGTCAGCTGGCGTTGGCAATGCAGGGAGTTCGCAAAGGCGACGTCCTTGTCACCCCTGGCGTGAAAGAGGTGTACCGCGACTTCGGGCCGCCAGGCGCAGGTGGTGTCCAGGGCCTTCAGTTTCTGTCGCAGCTCTCCCGTGGGGTTGCGCACCTTCTGGAGGAACTCGTCGGTGAACAGTTCCTTCGAGGTCGTCGGCAGCGCGGCCGCAATCTCCGACGCCTCGTGGTTGCCGTCGAACAGTGACTCCACCGTCTTGTCGTACGGGGCGCGGAACGCCTGGCCCGGCGTGTCGTACAGGCCGTACATCCGGTGCCACGCGGTCGCGAAATAGGCGAGGTAGAGCGATGACCGGGCGACCTTGTCGTCCGCCGCGGCAGCCTCGAAACGACTCAGATTGAACGGGCCGGCAATCGGGGCGAGAGCGCCCGGGCGGAAGTACGGATCGATGTTCTGTTGCAGGGCTCGCCCGACCATCATCGTGGCGGGTCCGCCCTGGGAGAACCCGCTGATGAGGACGCGCTGGTCCAGGTCGTGGCCGTCCCGGCGGGCGAACGCACGAGCTGCCCGTAATGCATCCACCGAGGCGCTGACGGTTGCCTCCGGGTTCCCGTACGGATGGAATCCGGGGCCCTTGCCCAGGCCGAGGTAGTCCGGGGCGGACACCGCGCGGCCGGTCGAGGCGAACAGCAACGCCGTGGCCCGGTCGGTGGACTCGTCGTTCACCGAGGCCACCTCGCCTCGGTACACCTCGGTGCCGTGCAGCCAGGACACGACCTGAAGGTCGCGTTCGTCGTTCTTCGGCATCGCGACCAGCTCGCTGGCCGTAGTGGGTCTGCCTGTGATGTCGACGGTGCGATACACGATCCGATGGGCCCGTACGCCGTAGCGGATCTGTGCCGTATCGATACCCGTCTTCGCCAGGCGGTCAGCGACCTCCTTGGCGTTCAGGTCCACCACAGGGGTCGACGAGACCACCGCACCGCGTGCTGAGGGCTGCTGCTGATCGGCCAGGGCTGCAGACGGGGAGGAGCTCTGAGGGGCGCCGCACCCTGTCGCCGCCAGTGCGGCTACGACGCACACCAAGGTGAGCACACCGGACTTGACTGTGCTTCTACGGAGCCGAGAAATGTTCATGGCTGGACTCTGTCGTTCCCGGCACACTCGGCGCATTGGGACCAACACCCGTCTCGGCAGGGGGGTTTCCCTAGGTTCCGCAAGAGCCACGTCGCCTGGCACCTTCGCAGGCCAGCGAACTGCCACCTGCCACATGTGCTTCGACTGGGTACCCAAGTCGGTGGCAGGCTCGTCTCATTCAGACTGGCGGTTTCCCGCGGATGCGACAAGGTCGTGAGACACAGCGCGTCAGCGCTGTCGGTAAGCTCTCGTGAAGCGGACCTTGAGCCGGACTGCGAGCCGCACAGTGATACGAGACCTTTACAACGTCCGATTGCGGCCTGCGGAGGGCGCTGCCACACTGCTGACCGGCGAGGAAGAGCAGCGCCTCCGGGCTGTGTTGTTCAGTGAACTCGGCAACAAGATCGCCGACCAAGGCTGGGCACGTTTCCCGGAGTACACGCCTGAAGACTGCCGTCGGCTGGTCGATGTCGCGCACCGTCTCGCCTCCTGCAAGGGGGCAGCATGTGTTCGTCGAAGCCGAAGACCAGTGCCGCCTCAGGCTCTGCCTCGCCGGATACGAAGCGCTGCCGAAGCCGTTGCCGACGCGTTCGAGAACTGCCGGCTTGGCGGTGCGACCTCGCGTCGCACCCCCGATCTGGCAATTGTCGATCTGCCCCGACGTCCCGGTGTACTGCCGGCCGACCCCTGCCGAAGTGGTGCCCTTCTTGACGAACCCCGTGTCATCGGTGATCAGCACACCTCCCGGTCCGAGGTGCTCGACCATGTAGTTGCGCACCTCGTCGCGCAGGGCCTCAGCATTCCAGCGGGCCCCGTTCAGAAGGTGCTGGACCCCTTCGGGAGTGCGATGGCCAGCGTATTCGGCCAGCTGCCAGCCGTTCTTCCGCGTCACCGGACCCAGCAGACCACGGACGTAGTCCCGCGTCCGCCACCGCAGATCCACCCGGCCGAACAGACCCCCAACCCGCCCCAGCAACGACTCCAACTCAGCCGCCCACACGTCCACTTCAACAGTCCCCGCTATACCCCGTACAACGAACACCCCCAGCCCAGGACACGAAATCCCGCTGGAGCAGTAGAGGTAGATCGGTTCGATCGATTGCAGCAGGACCTGGACGCCCTTGCGAGGCTCGTTGGAATGGTCGGCGTCCGGGGGATGCCTGAGCTTCAGGAGGTGGGACGCGAACTGCACAGTAAGACCGGGACCACCTATCGCGCCTTGGTCGTGTGGCATGAGGCCAGGAAGGCAGGCCAGGATGACGAGACTCCATCAGTAGCGTTCTGGGATCTTCGCCGAGAACTGCTCGAACCCCTGAACACGTTCATCACCTTGTCCGATGAGGCTGTCTGTGAGACACCGGAACGGTGAGATCAGCACTCGCCGCCGGACGACGGAGTCGTCAAGGTGCTGTCCAAGCTCGGGCTCTGGCTCAATGTGGAGTATGCGCGCTGAGTGACGAATGTCTGCCTGGGATGGGTCCACAGTGCAGACGAGGGAGAGTGGCGCCGGGAGGTTCACCGGATCCTGTGGCGACGGCTGCCTTTGTCCTCTGGGCCGAGGGCGGCTTGGCGAACGGCGGATCGGCCGTGGGGGCTTCGGCGCCGTCGGCTCCGTGGGGACGGGTGTTGGTCGGCTCAATCGAGGGTGGCGAGATGATCGGCGTCGCCGCCCCGCCACTCGATGAGGAAGATCGTGGCGTCGTCGCTGGTGATGCCGCCTCGCTCTTGTTTCAGGGTGTGGGAGAGTGCTCGCACCACCGCCCGCACCGCGGTGTGGTCACGGATGACGCGGTTGGTCCACTCAATGAGTTGCTCCTCACCGAACTGTTCCCCGCCGGCTTGGTGCTCCTCGATCAGGCCGTCGGTGAAACACAGCAACCGGTCCCCGGGTTGCAGCATCCGCTCGCTGACTTCCGGCTGCTCACCGCCGAAGCCGACCGGCAAGGTGGTCGGGCTCTCCAGCCGGTCCACCACGGCGCGGTCACGGATCAGCAGCGGTGCCGGGTGGCCGGCGTTGACCCATTGCATCCGGCCCGTGGCGATGTTCAGACACATCATCTGCGCGGTGACGAAGTGGTCGGGTCCGAATTGCTCGTTGATGGCTTTGTCCATGAACGCATACACCTGGGACAGACCGGTGTTGGCCCGTCGCGTGTGGCGATAGGCACCAATGGCCACCGTCGCCATGGTCGCCGCGTCCAGGCCGTGGCCCATCGCGTCGAGCATGGCCACATGAAGGATGTCGCCGTTGAGGGCGTAGTCGAAACTATCGCCGGCCACGTCGTACGCGGGCTCCAGGATTCCGGCCACCTCAACCTGCGGAACAGTCATCGACAGCGGGGGCAGCAACGACCACTGGATCTCCGCGGCCACGCTCATCGGGGCGCTGCGCCGGGCCTGGAAGAACAGATCGGTGTAGGCGTCCTTGGTGACGATCATGTCTGCGACCAGACCGGCGAGTCTGCGCAGCAACCGCCGGTCGTCGTCGTCGACGCTGTCCAGGGTGACGGCCATCGCCCCGATCTGGTCACTGCCGTCCAGCAGCGGCAGATACATGCGCACACTGCCGTCCTGCGGCACCTCTACCGTCTTGCGGCTCAGGAACGCCTCGCCGGCGGGGGAGTCCTCGACCGGTTCGGGGTCACTGACCGTCAGCCGCCGTCCCGGCAGCGGCACCAGCAGCAATTGTTCGTAGTCCTGCAAGAGGATCGAGAGGTCCCGGCCACCGACCCTGGCCACCTCTTCCGCGACGAGCGGGGCGATCAACTGCGGCGGCATCTCGTGAGCCCGGTCCAGCAGCACACCCAGCAACCGCTCACCAAACCCCTCCGACCGGTCCACCCCAAACTTGCTCGGCTTCCGCCCGCCTTCGGTCATCGCTGCTTGTTCCCTTCGTCCCGCTGCCTCGGGGGACTCGCTGGGCGGCTGTCTTCCCGAGGTGCTCGCCAGGCGGTCTGGTGCTCGGCTTCGGTGGCCACGGGCCGGTGATTGCCCTCTTCCGCCCCCTCGGCGCTGGTGCCTTCAACACCCCGGCCACGTATTCCGGCTCGCAGTGCCCCGACCCGACACAGGCCCCGACACACTCGGATCCATCGGGCACTCAACCGGGCACTCAACGGCAATCCGCGCGAAGAGCGCTCACACGCCCGTACAGTCGGGGCTCCGCGCACGACAGTGATCAACCCGTACAGCCTGACACCGCCAACCGCCCCAACGAGTCGATTACGCCAGCGGCGGCATGTCGCACCCGGGCAGAACCGTTGGCATGCATGGTCTCTTGCGTAAACGGGTCCTCCTCGGGCGATCCTGGTGTCTCAAGCCCTGCAACCGGGTTGCCAGCACCACCTCGAACGTGTCCACGGCAAGGTCTCTCTTCGCGTCGCCCCGCTCGGGTGACTGCTGCTTGGTGATGCCCGGCGACAGCATCGGCTTCGGGGCGAGGTGCCGCCGGGCCCGTACAGGGTGACATGGCGAACTGGCATCGCCGCAGGTCAGCTCACAGTCACGCGTAGAACGTACGCGCGGCCCGCGCTGATGGCCTCGGCTTGCTCGCGCAGATCGGCGGGCGCGAACCCGAGTAGAGCGTGGTCGGCCGCAGCGCGCAGCAGCGGCAGGATCTCCGCCGGTCACTGGCCGCGGCGGGTCGCGGCGAGCTCGGCAAACGACTTCTGGTACGGGGCGCCGTACGAGCTGGTGCTGTCCGTCAGCGGCCGGTCCAGGTGCTGGCTGTCCACTCTGATCTCGCCCATGGCTACTCCCGTGCAGAGGGGCCCGGCCGGTCCAGGCCCTCGCGGCAGCCCTGGCCCCGGACCTGGCGACGGCGGTCCGCGCCGCCGTAGCCAAGGCGTACGTGATCCTGGACGGCACCCTGCTGCCGATCGACCGGATCGCCGTCGACAGGCCCTTCTACAGCGGCAAACACCGCAAGCACGGCATGAACATCCAGGTCCTTGCCGACCCGCACGGACGGCTGCTGTGGGCCTCGCCCGACGGCGGCTCGGCTGCCGGAGCCCTTGGCGACCTTGGTTCTCAGCCGAACGGTGGCGAAAGTCGACTCGATGGGGTTCGTGGTCCGCAGGTGGATCCAGTGCTCGGCGGGGTAGTCGAAGAACGCCAGCAGCTCGTCCTCGTCGTCGATGATCCGCTTGACGACCTTGGGGTACTTCGCTCCGTATTGCTTGGCGAAAGTGGCGACGGACTTGGCCGCGTGCTCTTTGTCCTCGGCGTTGCAGATCTCCTGGATCGCGCTTGGCGGCGGGCTGGGCCGACTTCGGCAGTGTGTCCAGGACGTTGGCGGTCTTGTGCACCCAGCACCGCTGGTGGCGGGTGTTGGGGAAGACCTCGTTGAGGGCGTTCCAAAAGCCGAGTGCGCCGTCTCCGGCGGCCAGGTGTGGGGCCCGCATGCCCCGGCGGGCGCAGTCTCGCAGCATGCCGGCCCACGCCTCGGATGATTCGCGGTATCCGTCTGCCATCGCGGTCAGTTCCTTCGTGCCGTCAGCGCGCACACCCATCAGCACCAGAACGGCGGCCTTCGCCTCCTCCAAGCGGATCCGCAGATGCACGCCGTCGGCCCATATAGCGGACAGGTCGCGGTCCATGAACGCAGTGTGGTCAGACTGTCACTGGGCAGTCAGCCGGGTCACCGTCGCGGGCGAGAGGCCCGCCGAGGAGCCCAGGGACTGCTCGAGTGCGGGAACGAAGTCACCGGAGGACAAGCCATGGAGGTGGAGCAGCGGCAGCACTTCGCTGATCTTCGGGGACTTGCGGCACCAGGGCGGCAGGATCGCCGAGGAGAACCGCTTGCGCTCGCCGGTCGCCTCGTCAACGCGCTTGTCGTTCACGCGCGGGGCCTGCACCTCGACCGCCCCGGCCGCCGTGGTGACCTTCCTTGGCTGGTGGAAGCCGTTGCGTACGACCAGACGCCGGCCCCACTCGTCCCTCTGGTCCGCCAACTCGGCCATGTATGCGTTGACTTCGGTCTCCAGCGTCGCGGCATGCATCCGTCGCGTACCGGCACGGACGATCTCGTCGATCAGGGAGCCGTTCGGGGTAGTGCCATCGGCGTTGACTGTGCCGAGCACAGGCGCGCCTTCCCGACCGACGTTCGCAGCGTCGGCCTACTCGATGACCTTCAATCGATCACTTGGGAAGGTACGCCCTTCGCGCGCCACCCCGAGGCCGATGCACAGGTCTTGAGCATTGCTCACTGGCCTGTTGTTCTCTGCCACTGAACTTTGACCATTTGCCACTGAACCTTGACGAACGACGGTTTGTGCCACTGAACCTTGACCACCCAGGTCGAAGCGCTCGTCATCACCTGTGGTTCGCACGTTGCGTACGCAGGTCAGATCACTGATCAGCATTGCGGGCACGCCGGGCCAGGTAGGCGTACCGGCCGGCCCCCCGTTGAGGCGCTCCCGTCCGGCCTGAAAGGATCACTGGGACCGTACGAACGAACGCAGGGGCGGGGAGCATGGTTGTTCTGGTGCTGATCGGCGTCTTGGCGCTCGTTGTCGGCGGATGCGCGTGTGTGGTGTGGGCGGAGCGCGGCGGCCCCCGCTGGGTCCGCGTCGTGGCGACCATGACGCTTACTGCAAGTCACCTACTGCGTCATGCCCAGAAGAACCGGCGCCGGAGTCGAATCACCGGCAACGGGAACCGCGACGATGGAAGCGGCGACTAGGAACCTCAACGAACCGCCCCGGGCCCGCTACGGTTCAGTGGCAATCCGTCAAAGTTCAGTGGCAGAGGACAGCTGCCCCGTGACAACGAACTTTGACCTTTGCGATCGAACTTCGAGTGGCTGTGCGGTGAGGCCTGTGGTGTCGATGGTCCCGTTGTCGGAAGGGCCCAGGGGCGTCGCTCTGATCTGGAAGGCAAGGCCGGCGGCGAGTAGCGTTCGGCCGGTCGGACCCCGGTTCTCCTGTCAGTGGGCGGGGGTCTCGTGCTGCCTGACGGCAGCTGTTCTGTGGCGGCGAGCCATGAGGGCGCGCCGCGTGCTCGGGATCGCCTCTTGCTACACGTTCGCGTGACGTTCCGCCCGTGCCGATTGCGAAGATCGAAAAGCCCTGATCAGTCCGTCGCCAGCGCGTCGGTGCCCATGTCTGGACGCATGGCGGTTCGGACGTGCGCCAAGGAATTCATCACCTCTGGGAAGATGCGTTCGCACTCCTCGTCACCGTTCTCCATGCCTGTGCCGGTCGCGTCTCTCAGCTTGCGCACGCTCCGGAAGTACGTGCCGGCTCGACGACTGCGCGGGGTGCAAAGACCTCAAGCTGATAGCGCAGTTCGTAGCACCTGGCGAACGTCTGTCGCGCCACTACGATGCGCTCAGCATCGGGGAGAGAGCGATCAAGGGCGATGACCCGTAGGTCGCTGCGAACCTGCGCAAGCGTCGCCAGGCAGGCGCTGTATAGCTCCCGCTTGCTGCGCCTCCACTCTTCAGCCGTCTCGCGTCGGTCTTTGCGCACCTCCACGGGGGCCGTCGATCCCATGGCGATGGTCGCACCGAGAAGTGTGGTCGCCAACGTTGTCCATTCCATCTCAGCAAGCTAAGGCGACTCGGGGGCCGGACCGCTCGAGGAGCGGATGACCAGCTCGGGGTCGAACAGCAACTCGCCGGTCGGCACGTCCCTGTTGCTGACAAGTGCCAGTACGCTGCGGCCCACCCCCAGCGCCAGCCGGTCGGCCGGCTGCCGGACCGTGGTCAGGGGAGGGTCCACGAACTCGGTGATGGCCGAACCGTCGTAGCCGACCACCGACACGTCACCGGGTACGGAGCGGCCCTGGCGGCGAATGCCGCGGATCGCCCCCAGGGCCATGTAGTCGCTGGCCGCGACGATCGCCGTGGCGCCGAGACCGAGCAGCAGGCCCGCCGCGGCCTGTCCGCCCTCCACCGTGTACGACTGCCGGATCACCCGATCTTCGGCATCCTCGATGCCCCGCTTGGCCATGGCGTCGAGAAAGCCCTGTACACGCCGGTCGGCGGGGTGGTTGCCCGTCGGCCCCGAAGCCATCCCGATGCGCCGGTGCCCCAGACGGTAGAGATGGTCGACCGCCAGCTCGGCGGCCAGCGCGTCGTCGGTCGAGAAGACCGGTGCGGGCACCCCGTCCGCGAACTCGCCGTTGATCCCGACGTACGGGACGCGGCGCTGGCGCAGCAGCTCGTACGTCTCCGTGTCCGCGCCCTCGACCGTGTTCGAGGCGGAAAGGAAGACGACGGCCGCGACGCCTTTGTCCACCAGCGCGGAGATGAAGTCCCGCTCCTGCACACCTCCAGGGAAGGCGGGGCACAGCACCGTCTTCAGACCGTGCGGCGCGAGTGCCGACTCGATGCGTTCCGCGACATCGGCGAAGAACGGATTCGACACGAACTCGGTGATCACCGCCACCAGTTGGCCCTGTGTCTGCCGCTCGTAGCCGAGCTCGGCCATCGCCTGCTCGACTGCGTCCCTGGTCTTCTTCGACACGCCCTGCCGCCGGTTGATCACCCGGCTGACGGTGGCCTCGCTGACCCGCGCGCGGGCTGCGACGTCGGTGATCCCGACCTTCATCGCGGTCTCTCCGTGATCGTGAGTGATGCTAGACCTCCGCGGGGGACAACCAGTGATCGGGCTCCCTCCGGCATGAACGTCAGCCAGGCCTCAATGATACGGCCGTCAGGCCCGTGGATCACGCCCTGGACCCAACCCCCGGCACCGCGCACCTCAACCATCACACGTCCGTGGGCCGCCCCGTTGACCAGGTGGAAGTGGCGGTAGGCGGTGAAGTCCAGAGGGACCACCCGGTCGCTGTGCACACTCAGCAGACAGCGGTCGCCCGCGGCCGCCTTCACCAGCGGGTACAACTCATCGGGCCTGCCGGGCTCGACCTCTCCGTCCAGGAGCAGTTCGCGGTGCTGGTGCCACTGCCGAAGCCAGAACGCGACCGACTCGCGGTGCGCGCCGGGAATCCGGTCGAGGCGTACGGAGATCTGCGGCACCGAGTGCAAGGCCCCGATCAGCTGCCGCGCCACCGACTCGACGGGTGCGTCCGGGGACCACAGCAGCATGTCCGAGTGGACGGCTCCACCGCTCGCGAGCAGCGAGGTGTCGATGGTGCGCACCCGGTTGGCGGCCGCGTCCGCCGGGCAGTCGAAGGACCGGAGCATATTGCCGAACGGTGCCATGCCGGGACCGACATAGGGCTGGCGCAGCTCCAGCAGCAGGTCAGGCCTTACGGACTCCAGCGCGTCGCGCAACTCCGTCAGCAGTGTGATCACGGCTCGGCCGACGTCCCCCGCACCGTCGCCCGCGTACACCATGGCCTCGTCGAGGAAGTCGACCTTCAGCCCGTCGAGGCCGAACTCGCGTACGAGGCCTACGCACAGGTCGACGACATGGCGCCGTACCTCGGGCCTGCGCGGGTCGAGGACGTGGGCGCCCGGCGCCCCGGCGCGCGGGGCGAAGGGTGCCCATGTGGCGTGGCATGCGGCGTCGGGGCCGAGCAGCAGCGGTGCGATCCACGCCATGTACCGCAGCCCGCACGCCCGGACGCGTGCCACGTGCTCGGCGAAATCCGGGAACTTGGCCTGGTCGGGCCGCCAGTCCCCGCACCCCGCATAGCCCCGTCCGTGACCCAGCTCCTGCCAGCCGTCGTCGAGGATCAGCACCCCGCAGCCGAGGCCCGCGGCCAGCTCGGCCTGGGTCTCGACCGCTTGTGCGGAGACGTTCTGGTTGAAGGCGTACCAGGTGGAGTAGACGGGCGTGCGAGCCGAATCGGGCGTTTTCATAGGGGTGAGCGACTGCGTGAACCAGCCGCGCAGGGACCTCATGGCTGTCGCCACGGACGGCGCACGCGGAACGAGCAGCAGCCGGTGCGGACCGTCGGACGCCGGGAGAAGGAGGTGCACGACGTGGGTGTCGTTCTCCTCCGATACGCCGAAGCGGACGGTTGTCTCCGGGACCGGGTCGGCTGCCGCGAAGGTCAGCATGGTGGCGCCGGAGTGGTCGTAGAGGCAGCCCGCGGCGTGTCCGTCGACCAGCGAGACTCGGGCACGCCCGTCCCAGTCGGCGAGGAGGGTGCGCTGCCAGCCGCCCTGAGGGTGCCAGTAGCCGGCAGCATCGCCGAGTGGCACGGAGAGGCGGACCTCGACGGGGGCGCCTTCGGCCCGTACCTCCAGCAGCCGCAGTCCGCCGGGGAGATCACCGAGAACCCAGGAAGCCTGGGCGCCGGGCGCATGAGCGAGGAGGGCGATCGACACCTCCTCGAGCAGCGGCTCATAGGGGGCGGGAGCGAGCCCTGCTGTCGTCACGGCCTCGTCGGTCTCCACAGCGTGGTTTTCCATGGTCACTCCTTCACGGCGCCGGCGAGCAGGCCGGAAACGAAGTGGCGCTGCAGCGCCAGGAAGACGACGACCATCGGGATCGCGGCGATCGAGGTACCGGTGAGGATCGCGCCGTAGTCGGTGTCGTCCAGGCCTTGCAGGGAAGCGAGGGCCACCGGGATGGTGAATGAGGCGCCGTCGCGCAGGATGATCAGCGGCCAGACGAAGTCGTTCCACTGGTACAGGAAGAGGAAGATCGCCAGGGCGGCGAGCGCGGGCTTCATCGGCGGGAGTACGACCTTCCAGAACAGGCGCAGTTCGCCGCAGCCGTCCATCCGGCCCGCGTCGAGTAGTTCGTCCGGGAGCGAGGCCATCGACTGGCGCATCAGGAAGATGCCGAAGGGCAGTGCCAGATTGGGCATGATCACGGCCTGGTAGGTGTTGAGCCACTGCAGCTCGGCCATCATCTTGAACAGCGGAACCAGGGTGACCTGGGCGGGGATCACGAGCCCGAGCATGAGCAGCCCGAACACTCCCTCGCGTCCGCGGAAGCGATACTTGGCGAAGCCGTATCCGGCGAGCGCGCAGACCGCGCCCGCGCAGACGGTGTAGACGACCGCGATCAGCAGCGAGTTGAGGACGACCCGGCCGAACTGCGCGGACTCCTGCAGGCTGGTCAGGTTGTCGAGGAGATGCCCGCCGGGCAGCATCGGCGGCGGGCTGTCGAAGATCTCCTTGGAGCTGTGCGTGGACGCGACCACCAGCCAGTAGAAGGGGATGGCGACGGCGGCGAGCACGATCGCGAGTCCCGAGGTCAGCAGGATGCCCCTGCCGCGATGACGCGTGTTCACGACTTGTCTCCCAGGACGCGGAACTGGATGACGCCGAGGAATCCGATCAGTACGGCCAGGGCGTAGGCGATGGCCGACGCGTAGCCGAAGTCGAAGAACTTGAAGGCGTTCTGGTACAGGTACACACCGATGGTCAGGGTTGCGTTGTCCGGACCGCCGCCGGTGAGGATGTACGGCTCGTCGAAGATCTGCAGGGTGCCGATCGTGGAGAGCACAGTGGTGAGCAGGATCGCGGGACGCAGACCCGGCAGCGTGACATGGACGAAGGACTTCCAGGCACCCGCTCCGTCCACGGCCGCGGCGTCGTACAGCTCACCCGGAATGGTTTGCAGCCTGGCGAGCAGGATCACCGCGTTGTAACCGGTGTAGTGCCAGGTCAGCGCGAGCCCGAGGGAGATCTTCGCCCACAGGGGGTCGGTCAGCCACGGGACGGCGTCCATGCCGGCCAGACCGAGCAGCCAGTTCACCAGGCCGTAGTCCTTGTTGAGGAGGACCGAGAAGATGATTCCGTACGCCACGAGGCCGGTGACCATCGGCATGAAGAACCCGAGCCGGAAGACAGTCCGGCTGCGCAGCAGCGTGGAGTTCAGGGCGACCGCGAGTCCGGTGGAGAGCGCCAGCATCACCGGCACCTGGACGGCGAGGATCACCGCGGTGTTCTTCAGGGCGGTCCAGAACAGCGGGTCGTCGAGCAGCCGGGTGTAGTTGTCGGCGCCGACGAAGGTGTCGACCCCGTCGATCGTCTTGTGGAGGCTGAGGACGAAGGACCAGCCGATGGGGTAGAGCTTGAACACGGCGAAGAGCAGCAGCGCGGGCAGGACGAAGAGGTACGGAGCCAGGTGCCGCCCTCGCCGAAGCCGCGGGCGCCGCGCCACGCCCCCGGCGGGGACGGGCGGCGCGTTCTTGCCGACGAGCGTCGCGGTCATCGGGCCTTGCGTCCAGTCTGCTTGGCGAGCTGCTCCGCGGCCTCCTTGAGGACCTTCGCCGGGTCGGCGCCCTTGAGGAGGACCTTGGACTGGGCGTCGGTGACGAGCTTGAGCGCGCGGGCGTAGTCGGAGGTGTAGTTGAAGGCGGGCGAGGGCGCCTTGAGCGCTTCCAGGAAGATCTCACCCTTCTTCTGGCCGCTGAAGAACGCCGACGGCTCGTGGAACACCGCGTCGTCGTAGGCCTTCATCAGGGCCGGGGCGATGCCCTTGCCCTTGTAGATCTTCACCTGCGAGGCCGGACGGGTCAGTACGAACTCGATGAAGGTCCAGGCGGCGGCCTGGTGCTTGCTGCTGCCCGCGACCGCGAGATGGGTGGAGTTCACGGTGGCCGCGGTGGAGCCGCCCCGGCGCACGGCCGGTGGGAGGCGGACCTTCCACTTCCCTGCCTCCTCGGGCACCTGCCCCTCGATGATGCCGCCGAACCAGGTGGGCCAGGGAAGGACGGCTGCGGTGCCCTTCTTGATGGAGCTCATCAGGGCGTTCCAGCCGCCCGCGAGGTCGCTGACGAGGCCGGCGTCGTTCATCGTCTTGATGAGCGTCATGGCCTTCACGGCCTCGGGGGAGTAGAGCGTGATCTCTCCGTCGAGGTTGAAGTAGAAGGCGCCCTGCAGCTGGAGCAGTGTCTGGAAGAAGTTGGCGGCGTCCGGCTGTGAGGCGGGCTTGTCGATGCCGAGCAGGTACGTTCCGGTCTTCTTCTTGATCTCCTTGCCGGCTTCGATGGTCTCGTCCCAGGTCTGTAGCGCGTCGGCGTCGACCCCGGCCTTCTCGAAGATGTCGGCCCGGTAGTAGAAGCCCGCGGAATTCGCCTCCCAGGGCAGGGCGTTGACCCGCTTGCCGCCTGGCGCGACGGTCTGCCACATGCCTTGCGCGAAGGCGTCCTTGTACGTGTCCGCGCCCAGCTTGCTCAGGTCCGCGAGGCCGTTCGGGAATTGCTCGACGTACCCCGGGAGGTAGTCGACGCCGATGTGCAGAACGTCGGCGAGGCCTTGGCCGCCTGCCGCCATCGCGGTGGTGATCTTGTCCCAGATCGCCGGGTTGCCGATGTCCTCGACGGTGACCTCGATGTCCGGGTACTTCTTGTTGAACTCCGGCACGAGGGCCTTCATCTCGGCAGCCGGCCCCTGCCAGGACCAGACCGTGATCTTCCCCTTCTGCTTGTCGCCGGTGGCCCCGGAAGTGCCCGTATCGCCCGTGCCCGAGCAGGCGGTGAGACCGGTGAGGCCGGCTCCGGCCGCGATCGCGCCACCGATCTGCAGAACTCTTCGACGTTGCAGTTCCATCACTGACCCACCCCTGCTCACACCTTTGCGGAAGCTGACTGGCCGGGACTCTAGCAACGCCGTCTTCAGACTTGCAATGAGGTCATGAAAATTTTCAGTCCGATCTCGCAATGGAATTTGTTGCACCCATTGCAAACATTCGAGTCAGGTTGCTAGCCTGCCGCGCGCCCAAGTCGACGAAGACCGGCCGCACCCCACAGTCCGGGAGAAACCGATGACACGTTCCCGTTTGTCGCTGCTGTCCGCATGCGCGCTGCTCGTCCCGCTCACCCTGGGCGCCCGGGCCTCGGCCGCCGCGCCCACCGAATCAGGCAGCACCCGCACGACCGCGACCGCCCACGCGCCGGCACTGCTCACCGTCGTGAACCCCGGCTTCGAGCAGGGTTCCGGAGGCTGGCAGTTCACCCACGGGACCGGGCTCGCCACCAACTACCCGCACGGCGGGACCAAGTTGATCTATCTGGACTCCGGCGCCGGCAACAAGGTCTCCCAGACCGTGACGGCCTCGGCCCAGGGGACGTACGACATATCGGCCTGGATCGCGACGGGCGGCGCGAACGGCGCGTACGTCGCCCGTGTCAACGGCACTGTCATCGCGTCCCGGACCCTGCCCAGTGCCTCGAACTACCGGCGCTACACGCTCAGCCGGATCACCCTCGCCCGGGGCGACAAACTGGAGATCGCCTTCGAGTCAGGGGACGGCTGGGTCAATGCCGACGATCTGATGGTCTCGCCCTCTTCTCCCGCGGACCCCCGGGTCAGCTCCTCGGACCCGAAGATCGTCGAGATGTTCGACTGGTCCAAGCGCAAGGCCAACAGCTGGGTCCAGCTGCCGGGCACCCAGGGCCCGCTCAACGTCGACGAGGGCAACACGAGCGGCAGCGGCACAGGCACGTACGCGGCCTCCTACTGGGCCGGATACGCCAACCGCAGCGGCTACTACTCGCGCGACATGGCCCACCAGTTGGCCGGCGCGGGGGTTCTCGGCCTGAGCGCCGAGAACAGGACGATGCTCCGCTCGTTCGCCGCGTCCGCCACCGAGGAGCACAAGTACTACCCGGTGTGGGCGCTGAACTTCGACGCCAAGACGTATCTCTCGATCGACTACCGCAGCCCGACCAGCTTCGTCCGCGAGGTTCCCGCCACCTTCGAGCTGGTACAGAAGGCCGACGAGGCGTATCGGTGGAGCGGCGACAGCGCGTACGTCAACGACCCGGCCATGTGGGACTTCTACCGCCACGCCACCAACGAATTCGTCGACCTGCACGACGGCCTCAAGGACAACGGCACCGTGAAAGTGGCCGAGGGCACGGGCCAGGGCATTTTCCAGGGCACCGCCAGCTACAACGAGCAGAGCGACGAGCCGCTCGCCGAGGCGGGCGACGCGATCGGCTCCCAGTACCAGGCGTACCTCGCGATGGCCTCGCTCGCCCGCGGCAAGGGCAACCCCACGCTCGCCGCGACGTACGGCAAGAAGGCCCGGGATCTGAAGGCGTACTTCAACTCGACCTGGAGCGGTACCGGATCGGGCGGGAACATGGTGCGGGGCTACACCACCGACGGGCGTGCGCTGACCGGCTGGGGCAAGGAGAACAGCTGGTTCATGCCGATGAAGCAGATCATCGATCCCGGCGCCCGCCGCGAGGCATACCTCGACTACATCGACCAGCAGGCCTCGGGCTCGGGCAAGCCCTCCAACATCGAGGCGATCACCTACCTGCCGGACACCTTCTTCAAGAACAACCGCAGCGACACCGCCTGGAAGTGGATGAAGTACGTCTACGACCAGAAGGACATCCAGCACGTCAACACCAAGCAAGGCACCAACGGCGACTATCCCGAAGTCTCCTTCACTCTGCTCGGCCAGACCGTCGAGGGCCTGATGGGCGTCGTGCCCAATGCCCCCGCACAGGCCCTCACCACCCAGTCCCGGCTGCCGTCCGGCATGGACTGGCTCAAGATCGACGACCTCCGGATCGGCGCCGGGACCTTCTCCCTGCGGCACGACGGGACCACGAAGTCGACGCTGACCAATGCGTCGGGCGCGTCCGCCTACACGTGGGAGGCCCGCTTCCCCGGCACCCACTCCACGATCAAGGTCGACGGCGTTCCGTGGCGGGCGCGGACGAAGGTGGTGGACGGGACGACGTACACCTACGCCACCCCGACCGTGGCCCCGGGCCGGACGGTGACGGTCCAGGTGGGCTGAGGAACGCGGCATGGAAGGGCACGGCCTTGTCCTGCCGCAGACCGGCCTGGTGCTGTCCGGGGCCCTTCCGGTCGTCTTAACGCCCTCATGACCGAGGTTCAGCGCATCTCGGAACCGGTCCCCTGAGTCGGGCGACGCCTCTTCAACGTGGTCCACGGACCATGAAGCGAGACCAGCGAAGCCAACTCGCGTCAGCCGCTTGACACACACAGAGGGGCTGATCAGCGGTCTGCCAATGCCTCCAAGCCGGTGGCACCACCTTTTCGACCGTGATCGACAAGGAGCTCAAGTCATGCCCGGCTCGGAGGCTGGTCACCCCGTTGCGGGGCCACGCATACGGTGTGGTGGCCTGCCGTTGAATGAGCCGGGATACAGAAAGCATCGATGCATTCGGACGGTCTCGTGGACTGTGACACCACCAACCACCACGCGACAGGACCGTTGATCGTCCTCACGGAATCTGACCCTGGAGGAGGCGGCGTTTGTCACCGGGTCCGGGTACCGCTTGACCATGATCCGCGCACATCAAGCTGTCCCTCCCGGCCCCGGCATCTCACGGGTGCACGTCGCGGAGGCCGGTACGGAGCGTGGCTCCAGCCGCGGAAGGGGAGGTCCAGATGGCTGTCCGGCCGTATGCCGCACGGGAGTTGAAGTTCCAACGCCTGGCGGCGGAGTTGCGCCGGGGGGTTCTTGACGGCGCCCGGCCACAGGGCAGCAAGCTGCCGACCGAGCAGGAACTGGTCGCGGAGACCGGCCTTTCGGTGACCACGGTCCGGCGTGGCTACGAAGTCCTTGTCGAGCAGCGGCTGGTCGAGCGGCGGCAGGGTGCCGGGACATTCGCGGCGCCGCGGCCCGGCGCCATCCGCCATGTCTCCGCGGTGGTGGGGGTGCTGGTACCTACGACATCGTCGTACCACCCGAGAGTGCTTCAGGGGATCGAGGAGGCTCTGGCTGTCGCGGGGGCGCGCATGGTCCTGGTGTGCTCCCACGACGACCAGGTCGTCGAGCGCGAGGCGATCGACCGACTTGTCGGCCGGCCGCGCCGGGAACAGCCGGTCCGGCCCGCACTGTTGCATCGACCGAGGGGCCGGCGCCGCACGGGCGGGGAACACGGAGACCGCAAGGTCGTCCGTCCCGCCAGGATCCGGGCCCCAGGGTCGCGGTACGCCCGCCGCGCACTCGGACCAAGACGTATTTCTGCAGGAGGACTGTTTCATGACTGACCGGCCCTTGACGCTCATGGCAGTACACGCCCACCCCGACGACGAGGCCACCGGAACCGGAGGGGTCCTCGCGCGGTACGCGGCGGAAGGCATCCGCACCGTTCTCGTGACGTGTACCGACGGCGGTTGCGGTGACGGAACGGGGGGCGTCAAGCCGGGCGATCCCGGGCACGATCCGGCGGCCGTCGCCTTGATGCGCCGTCAAGAACTCAAGTCGAGCTGTGACGTCCTGAAGGTCAGCGATCTGGAGGTGCTGGACTATGCCGACTCCGGGATGATGGGCTGGCCGAGCAACGACGCCCCCGGATCCTTCTGGCAGACCCCCGTGGAGGAAGGCGCTGCCCGACTTGCGGAACTCATGCGGCACTACCGACCGGATGTGGTCGTCACCTACGACGAGAACGGCTTCTACGGCCACCCCGACCACATCCAGGCCAACCGCATCACGATGGCGGCGCTGGAGATGACCGCGCTGACACCGAAGGTGTACTGGACGACGATGCCCCGCTCGGTGATGCAGCGGTTCGGGGAGACCATGCGCGAGTTTCATGAGGACATGCCGGAGCCGGATCCTGCCGAGGCCGCCGCGATGGCCGAGATCGGTCTCCCCGACGATGAGATCACCACGTGGGTGGACACCACCGCATTCAGCGGTCAGAAGTTCGATGCGCTGGCCGCGCACGCCAGTCAGGGCGAGAACATCTTCTTCCTCAAGATGGGCAAGGAGAGGTTCGGCGAGTTGATGGGCATGGAGACCTTCGTACGTGTCAAGGACGCCACCGGCGCGGCCGTACCCGAGAACGACCTCTTCGCCGGACTGCGCTGATCCGCCCGTCCGACCGGGGCCCGGGAAAGCACATCGGCCGCGCGGAGCGATCGAGCGGGCCACACACCCGGAGTCTTGTCCACGCGAGTTCCCCTCCGGCAGCCCGCGTCCAGGCCCTCGCCGGCGGTTTCGACGCGTGCCCGCACTGCAGGACGAGTTCCCGGGGGGTTGTCGGCGGATCGCCGGACGGTGACTGCGCCGCTGTAGGCCCCGTGAGGGGCAGGGGATTAGGTTGGCGGAGAAAAGCCTTCGGGCAGCCGGACTCGCGATGGGGGCGGGCATGACCATGCTAAAAGGAGCCAATGTTCCGGTGGCGGCTCACGCCGTGCGGGTCGAATTGGGGTGGCGCGCCTCCCCGGGGACGCCGGACGTGGATGGCTCGGCGCTCCTTGTCGTGTCGGGAAAGGTGCGCAACGACGCCGACTTCGTCTTTTACAACCAGCCCTCCCACGCATCCGGCGCGGTGCTTCACGAGGGCAAGCGGACCACCGGTGACGGGGTGACGGACAGTCTCGCGGTCGACCTGGCGCGCATCGAGCCGGCCATCGAGCGCGTGGTCCTGGCAGCCTCCGCGGACGGCGGCACCTTCGGGCAGGTGACGGGGCTGTACGTACGGATCATGGATGCGGCGGACGGCTCGGAGATCGCGCGCTTCGACAGTGCGGATGCGACGGTCGAGACCGCATTCATTCTCGGCGAGCTCTACCGGCGCCAGGGCGCCTGGAAGTTCCGCGCCGTCGGTCAGGGATACAGCACCGGTCTCGAAGGTCTCGCGTCGGACTTCGGTATTTCCGTCGATGAACCGCAGCAGCCCCAGTCGTATCAACAACCCCAATCGCCTCAACAACCCCAGAGGGGAACACGGGTTGGCCATCTGCCGCCACCCCCGCCGGTGCTTCCGCCCGCGCCGCCGACGGCGCCACCGGCACCTCCCGTACCCCCGGCCGCCCCGCCGGTCCGTCTGTCGAAGGTGACTCTCACCAAGGACGCGCCATCGGTCTCCCTCGCCAAACAGGGCGGCACTTCGGGAGCACTCCGGGTGAATCTCAACTGGGAAGTGCGCAAGCAGTTCAAGGGCTGGGGAAGCAAACTCGGCAGAGCGGTCGCCAACCACGCGGACCTCGACCTCGATCTCTGCGCCCTCTACGAACTCACCGACGGCCGCAAGGGAGTCGTACAGGCGCTCGGAAACGCGTTCGGTGCACTCCGGCAGCCCCCCTATATCCATCTCGACGGGGACGACCGCACCGGCGCCGTTTCCACCGGCGAGAACCTCACCGTCAACCTCGACCAGAAGGACAAGCTCCGCCGCGTCCTGATCTTCGTCACCATCTATGAAGGCGCCCGGAGTTTCGCCGATCTCCATGCGACCGTCACCCTCCGGCCCCAGCACGGCGCCCCGATCGACTTCTCCCTCGACGAATGCACCGTCCCGTCCACCGTCTGCGCGCTCGCGCTCCTCACCAACAACGGGGGAGACCTCACGGTGCAGCGCGAGGCCCGCTATCTCGTACCCGAGCGCGGAGTGAGCCCGCAGCGCACCATCGACTACGCCTATGGATGGGGCATGAACTGGACACCCGGCCGTAAATGACCCCCCGGGGGTCCGGCCGGCACTGCGGCCATCGGCCCACGGACAGCTCCGCTCAACGATCCGGCGCGGCCTCGGGACGGGCGTACGTACGCCCCTTCCAGGCCGCGCCCCGTCCTCGGTAGTGCTGAACCGCCGAATCGACCGTCATCAGCAGGTAGAGCACAGCGGTGAACGGCAACAGCGGCGCCAGCCACAGCGACTGCCGGTAGTAGCCCAGCATCGGCATGTACGTCCCGGCCATCACCGCCCACGCCACCCCGCCCGCCCACGCCGCCACCGGAGAACCGCCCAGCAGCCCGGCGACGAGCGTGACCGGCGGCGCGAGATAGACCAGTGCGAGCCCCAGCACCGTTCCGAGGAGCAGCGGCGGACTGTGCCGCAACTGGGCGTACGCGCTCCGTGACACCATCCGCCACAGATCCGCCAGCCACGGATACGGCCGGACGCTGTCCACCCGCTCCGCGAGCCCCAGCCAGATCCGGCCGCCGCTGCGCTGCACCGCCCGCGCCAGCGACACATCGTCGATCACCGCCTGCCGGATCGACTCCGGCACCCGCGCCCGGTCCGCCGCCGCGGTCCGCAGCAGCACACATCCACCTGCCGCAGCAGCCGTCCGCGCCCCCGCCCGGTTCACCCACCGGAACGGATAGAGCTGCGAGAAGAAGTACACGAAGGCCGGTACGACCAGCCGCTCCCAGACACTCGACACCCGCAGCCGGGCCATCTGCGAGACCAGGTCGAACCCGCCCGAGACGGCAGCAGCGACCAGCCCCCGCAGGCTGTCCGGCTCATGCGCGATGTCCGCGTCCGTCAGGAGCAGATACTCCGGCTCCCGGGCCCGGGCCAGCGAGATCCCGTGCCGCACGGCCCAGAGCTTGCCCGTCCAGCCCGGCTCCGGCTCACCGGGCGACACCACCGTCACCGGCAGGCCTCCGTACCGTACGGACAGGGCACGGGCGATGTCCCCGGTGCCGTCCTTGCTGCAGTCGTCGACGAGGAAGATCTCCGCGGCCCCCGGATAGTCCTGCGCCATCAGCGACGGCAGACTCACCGGCAGCATGTCGGCCTCATCACGTGCGGGCACGACGATCGCCACGGACGGCCAGTGGTCGGGGGCCTCCCGGCAGGGCAGCCGCTGATCGGTCCGCCAGAAGAACCCTTGTCCCAGCAGCAGCCACACCCATGCGGCCAGCGAACCCACGGCGATCCAGGCAACGGCACTCATTTGCCGCAGTCTGCCCCACTGCGGCGGAACCGCAAGGGCGGTCGACTAAGGTGACCGGGTGAAGATCGCGCTCATGGATTCCGGAATCGGCCTGCTCGCGGCCGCCGCCGCGGTACGTCGGCTCAGGCCCGACGCCGATCTGGTGCTCTCCTCGGACCCCGGCAGCATGCCCTGGGGGCCGCGTACCCCCGAGGACGTGACCGCCCGCGCGCTGGACGTGGCCCGCGCGGCCGCCGCCCACCGGCCCGACGCACTGATCGTCGCCTGCAACACCGCTTCCGTGCACGCCCTGCCGGCGCTGCGCGCCGACCTGGAACCCGCACTGCCGGTCATCGGCACTGTTCCAGCCATCAAGCCGTCCGTCGCCGGTGGCGGCCCCGTCGCGATCTGGGCCACGCCCGCCACCACGGGCAGCCCCTACCAGCGCGGACTCATCCGGGAATTCGCCGGCTCCGTCGCCGTGACCGAGGTCCCGTGCCCGGGTCTCGCCGACGCCGTGGAGCATGCGGATGAACCGGCGATCGACCGGGCCATCGCCGCAGCCGCCGCACTCACCCCGCACGATGTGCGGGCCGTGGTCCTTGGCTGCACCCATTACGAACTGGTCGCCGAACGCATCCGTGCCGCCGTGCGTCAGCCCGGTCTGCCTCCGGTCGCGCTGCACGGCTCCGCCGGTGCCGTCGCGGCCCAGGCACTGCGTCGAATCGGGGTCGGACCCGCTCCATCGGCCGAATCGGCCGGCGGCCTCACGGTCCTCCTCAGCGGGCACACCGCCGAGCTGCCGCAAACCGCTCTGGCCTACGTCGAGGGGCAGCTGCTGGGGGCCGTCAGTCCCGCCCGCTGATCCTGCGGAGGCCGTTGGACCCATCCCGGGGGTGCGGATTCTTAAGTACGCTGCTTGACATGAGGGACCACCCCCGAAAACCGAGGCACACCGGAGCAGACCCCCACTCCGAGGTCTGGGTCGGCCGGGCCACCAACCGGGCCCAGTGGGTACTCGCCGCCGCAGGCGCGGCCTGTCTGGCGCTCGGCATCCAGTTGGCCGTCACCTCCGACTGGGCCTCCGGAATCGCCCCGTTGCTGATGTCGGTGATCGGCTGCGTCGCCGCCGGACTGCTCATGCTGTTCGGCACACTCGCCTTTGTGAACGTGGCCGTCAGGGTCGACGGGGATGCTCTCGAAGTGCGCTGTGGCCACATGGGCCTGCCGCGCCGCCGGATTCTGCTCACCCATGTGGTGGGCGCGGAGTTCGCACCCCAGGTCACCCCGCGCCAGTGGGGCGGCTGGGGCTACCGCTGGCGCCCCGACCAGGGCACGGCCGTGGTGGTCCGCAGGGGCGAGGGCCTGGTGCTCCGGCTCGGTGACGGCAGGACGTTCACCATCACGGTCGACGATGCGGAAGCGGGCGTACGGTTCATTCGCGAGCGCCTGCACCTGTCGGCGACCGGCGCACCGGCCGGGGCCTGATCGCGGCCCGATGCGTTCCTTCGGGACTCGCGACCGGCTCAGAGCGGGGTGGAGCGGTCCGCTCGGCGGGCTGCGTCGCCGGGAGGGTTGGCCGCCCCGTCTGTGCTCTCGGGACCACGTACCTGAATTACGTCATCCGGACCACGTGCCCCGTCCGTACTGTCCGCCCCTGTCGTACCGTCGCCGATGGGCCGCCGGGCCGACGCCAACCCCGCGAGCAGCCCCGCCCCTGCGGTCACCGGCGTGAAGCTCAGCGCATTGCCGACGCTCGCCAGCACCGCGAGTGCGGTGAGCGCGGCGCCCGCCGTCAGGACGACGGCCGTGGTGCGGGGTGACCGCCACAGCACGTACAGCAGCCAGCCGAAGGCCGACCCCAGCAGCATCACCCCCACCACCCCCTGCTCGGCCGCCTGCTGCAGAGGCGCCGAGTGCGGCCTGCCGTCGGAGTGGACGCTCTGCTCCACGGTGGGGCTCAGCTCGGCGAACCGTCCCGGGCCGATGCCGAGCACCGGATGTTTACCGGCCAGCTCCAACGCGTCCTGCCACAGCAGTACCCGGTTCGCGGTGAGCGGACCCTCCAGGGACACCATGAGGCCTTGGGGCAGCGCGTCCGCGGCGACCGCCCACGACGTACCGACGACGAGCCCGGTGGCCAGCGCGAGCCCGGCGAGGCCGAGCAGCCGTTGCCGCATCCTGACGGCGGCCAGCGAACACAGCAGCACCCCGAGTGCCGCGGCGAACCCGGCCACCGAGCGCAGTGCCAGCGCGGCGCAGGCTGTGCCGAGCGCCAGCAGCCGCAGGGAGAGCCGCAGTGGTGCGTGCCGGGACGCCGCCGCCGCGCAGCAGGCGGCGCCCGCGGCGAGCACCAGCAGTGCGGCGGCAGCCCCGGCGTGACCGGGCGCCGTGTCCACCGTGGCCGTGGCGCCAGGCATGCCATGACGCGAGCGGAGTCCCATGAGGAGCGCCCCCACGGCGGCAACCGTGGCTGTCGCCACCGGCAGCAGCGTTCCGCAGATCCGTCCACAGGCGAAGCCCGCGGCGACGGCGAGCAGCGCCAGCAGGACCCCCTCCGGACCGGTCTCCCGTCCGGCGGCGCTGATCAACGACCAGACCACGCAGGCGGCGAGGATCACGGCCCCGGCTCCGTCGGAAGCGTTGCCGCGTTCCCGCGCCCGGCCCCGTCCCGCTGGTGCAATCGTCACGTTCGCCCCCGACCTGTGACCGTCCCGTTCGCGATCGGCCGGATACGGCCGATCGGTGGGGGGCTGGCGGATACGGTAACGCCATCGGCCCTGATCTGTGCGGGAAAGTGGCGAAACGATCCGGCGCGAGGGGTTCCATCACGCGAGCGGGGCTGCCGGACACACAGCCGACCACCGTAGACTCCGCCGGGTGAGCGCCACCATCACCCCAGTCGACGACCCGCAGCGGCCCGCGTCCACCCCCACGTCCCGGGGGAGACGGGTGATGCCGCGGCTCGTACGGCCTGCAGCCGCCGTGATTTCGGGAGTACTGCTGTACCTGAGCTTCCCGCCCCGGCCCCTGTGGTGGCTGGTTCTGCCCGGCTTCGCCCTGCTCGGCTGGGTGCTGCACGAACGCAGACTGCGCGCCGCGTTCGGCCTCGGCCTGCTCGCCGGACTGGGCTTCATGCTGCCGCTGCTGCACTGGACGGGCGAGGAGGTCGGTCCGGTGCCGTGGCTGGCACTCGCAGCGGCCGAGGCGCTGTTCATCGCGGTCGGCTGCATCGGGATCGCCGCCGTCTCCCGCCTCGCCTGCTGGCCGGTGTGGGCCGCCGCTGTCTGGATCCTCGACGAGGGGATCCGGGCCAGGGTGCCGTTCGGCGGCTTTCCCTGGGGGAAGATCGCCTTCGGGCAGGCGGACAGTGTGTTCCTGCCGCTCGCGGCCGTGGGCGGCACGCCGCTGCTCTCCTTCGCGGTGGTGCTGTGCGGCTTCGGTCTCTATGAAGCGGTACGTCAGTTCCGTACCTACCGCAGTACGCGTGAGGTGCCCCGGGCCGCCGTCGCCGCAGCCGCCGCGACCGTCCTCGTACCCGTCGCCGCCGCACTGGCCGCCCTGCCGCTCGTGGACGACTCGGCCGAGGACGGCACCGCGACCGTCGCCGCGATCCAGGGCAATGTGCCGCAGCTCGGCCTCGACTTCAACTCCCAGCGCCGCGCCGTCCTCGACAACCATGTGCGCCGCACGGAACAGCTCGCCCAGGAGGTGAAGGCGGGCAAGGTACCCCAGCCGGACTTCGTCCTGTGGCCGGAGAACTCCTCCGACCTCGACCCCTACCGGAACGCCGACGCCCGGATCGTGATCGACGACGCGGTGAAGGCGATCGGCGCACCCACCGTGATCGGGGCGGTGGTCGAGCCCGACACCGGCAATCTGCGCAACACCCTCATCCAGTGGGATCCGAAGAAGGGGCCTGTCAGCACCTACGACAAGCGCCACATCCAGCCGTTCGGCGAGTACATCCCGATGCGCTCCTTCGTACGCCTCTTCAGCTCCGACGTGGACCGTGTGCAACGGGACTTCGGCCCCGGAAAGAAGGTCGGCGTCTTCGACCTGGCGGGTACGAACGTGGGGCTCGTGACCTGTTACGAGGCGGCATTCGACGATGCCGTACGGGACACGGTCGAGCACGGCAGCCAACTGATCGCCGTACCCAGCAACAACGCCACCTTCGGACGCAGCGAGATGACCTATCAGCAGCTGGCCATGTCCAGGGTGCGGGCGGTCGAGCACAGCAGGTCCGTCGTCGTCCCCGTCACCAGTGGGGTCAGCGCGGTCATCCGTCCGGACGGGACGATCGTCCGGAAGACGAAGCTGTTCACCGCGGACGCGCTGGTGGACAAGGTGCCGTTGAGGTCCTCGCTCACGCCCGCGACCCGGATGGGCACGCTGCCCGAAGGAGTCCTCGCACTGATCGCCGTGGCGGGGCTCGGCTGGGTCACCGTCCGTTCGGTACGGCTCCGGCGGAGCCGCTGATCCACTCGCACGCCACGTAGGGTCGGGCCCATGGCTACTCCTGATTTCATCCGCGAGATCCGCGCCACCGCGGGCCAACAGCTGCTCCTGCTGCCGGGCGTCACCGCCGTGGTCTTCGACGATGAAGGCCGAGTGCTCCTCGGACGCCGTTCCGACACGGGCAAGTGGTCGGTCATCGGCGGCATCTGCGAGCCGGGTGAGCAGCCTGCGGCGACGGCGGAGCGCGAGGTGTACGAAGAGACCGCTGTGCGCTGTGTGGCGGAGCGGGTGGTGCTCACACAGGCCCTGGAACCGGTGCAGTACGCCAACGGCGACCGCTGCCAGTATCTGGACGTCACCTTCCGCTGCCGGGCGACCGGTGGCGATGCACGCGTCAACGACGACGAGTCGCTGGAGGTGGGCTGGTTCCCGGTGGACGCGCTGCCGCCGTTGAACGAGTTCGGGCTCTTCAGGATCAAGCAGTCCCTGACCGACGGACCCACCTGGTTCGAACCCACTGCCCAGCAGTGACATCCGGCGCTGGGCGGGGGGGGCCCGGGCTCGGGGCCGCCCCGCCGGCACCGCGCCGACGGGTCGGGGGGGGGGCCGGCAGGCCCGGGGGGGGGGCGGGGCCGCGGGAGCCCCCCGCAGGTTCGCCCGGTACCCG
>NZ_JBHVWS010000065.1:0-7552 GCF_042882185.1 Streptomyces sp. NPDC058239 | reverse complement strand
CCCCTGCCCGAGTCCCCACCGTGTTTCTACCCCCGGCCCCCGCTGTCACACCCGGCGCGGGCGGGGGGGCCCGGGGCCCGGGCCCCCCCGGGCGAGCACGGCTCAGACGGTACGGGCGTCGGCCGGCAGCGCCGTGGGTGCGTCCGGCTCCGCGGCAGCCCCCTCGATGTCCGCGAGATCCCGGTTCCTGGTCTCCTTGGCGCAGGCGACCGCCAGCACGGTGATGAGTGCCGCGGCGATGACATACAGCGAGATGGGGGTCGAGCTGTGGAAGTCCGCGAGCAGCGCGGTGGCGATGAGCGGCGCCGGGGCCCCGGCCGCGACCGACGAGAACTGGGCACCGATCGACGCACCCGAGTACCGCATCCGGGTCGCGAACATCTCCGAGAAGAAGGCCGCCTGCGGCGCGTACATCGCCCCGTGGAAGATGAGCCCGACCGTGACGGCGAGCAGCAGACTGCCGAAGCTGCGGCTGTCGATCAGCGCGAAGAACGGGAACATCCACAGCCCCACGCCGATCGCACCGACGAGATAGACGGGCTTGCGCCCGACCCGGTCCGACAGCGCGCCCCACATCGGGATGACCGCGAAGTGGATGGCCGAGGCGATGAGCACCGCGTTGAGCGCCGTCTGCTTGCTCAGGTCCGCTGCTGTGGTCGCGTAGACGAGGATGAACGCCGTGATCACGTAGTAGCTGATGTTCTCCGCCATCCGGGCTCCCATGGCGATCAGCACATCGCGCCAGTGGTGTCGCAGCACTGCGACGAGCGGCATCTTCTCGGCCGCCGCGGCGACCGCCTTGCGCTCCTCGGCCTGTGCCAGCGCTGCCTTGAACACCGGTGATTCATCGACAGAGAGGCGAATCCACAAGCCGATGACCACCAGCACACCGGAGAGCAGGAACGGTATGCGCCAGCCCCATGCCCCGAAGGCCGAGTTCGACATCAGCGCGGTGAGTGCGGAGAGCACCCCGGTGGCGAGCAACTGCCCGGCCGGCGCACCCGTCTGTGGCCAGGAGGCCCAGAACCCGCGCCGCTTGGCGTCCCCGTGCTCCGACACGAGCAGCACGGCCCCGCCCCACTCACCACCGAGAGCGAAGCCCTGCACCAGCCGCAGGACGGTGAGCAGTACAGGGGCCGCGGCCCCGACCGTGGCGTGCGTCGGCAACAGTCCGATGGCGAATGTCGCTCCACCCATCATCAACAGGCTGAGCACCAGCAGCTTCTTGCGGCCGAGCCGGTCGCCGTAGTGCCCGAACACCAGGGCACCGAGCGGCCGGGCGGCGAAGCCGACCGCGTAGGTGAGGAAGGAGAGGAGCGTGCCGACGAGCGGCTCGGACTCGGGGAAGAACAGCTTGTTGAAGACCAGCGCGGCAGCTGATCCGTACAGGAAGAAGTCGTACCACTCGATGGTGGTGCCGATGAGGCTTGCGGCGACGATGCGCTTGAGCGAGCGGGTGGTCGGCGGGGCGGATGCCGAGGCAGCCATGAACACCACTTCCGGACGTTGGCGGGGACGGTTTCGTGTCGCCACACCGTAGGAATGGGCAGGTCAGAGGCACATGTGGCGGGACACCATAGTTCCCTGGCCGGGTGTGCGCGGGGCCACCATGACAGGCACGTCGAGACTGCTTCGAGGACCGTATTGAAGGCCCGCAGGTGCCTGTCAGGATTGCGCTATTAGGCATGGTTTATTGCCCTGGTGCTGACTCCCGTGCTGGTTTGGTGCTGACCTGAAACCGCATGCCAGCACCCCTGATCACCTGTCCCGTGCTGACTTGGTGCTGACTACGCAGCGTTGAACTTCGGCATTCGGGGCGGATCGGGCGGGTAGTGTTCTCCCCTTCCGCGCGCCTGCGGTCAGGCCTGGCGGGTTTCTGCGGAGCCGGCCATGGTTGGTGGGACGTGGTCCCGCACCGGCAGGCCCCCGCACCGTGAAACCCATACATAGGCGGCCGGATGAACCCACGCGACCACACCCATGCCCCGCCAACCGCCGCTTCACCACCATCGACCCGGAACCCTCCACGGCCGGAACGCCCAACTCCTCGCCGTACGCCTATGTCAACAACGCCCCCAACCAGTCCGCCCCCCTCCAGCCGCTGCCTCCTGTGCTTCTCCGCAGTAATCGGCGAACCGTCGCCACGCGGTGTGAGACCAACGCGGCTGGTTACCGGAGCCAGCAAGCAGCCGGGCAGCGGCAGCGCATCGGACAGGCCATCGACTACGCCGACGTCCCCCGCGACGACATCGCCCCCGTCCTCGCGGAACTCGTGCGCCAGCCCGGCATCCGCCGCCGCATCCTCGAACTCACCGCAGGACCCACCCCCATCGCGGACGCCGTTGCCTGCGCAGTTGCAGCTCCAGGTCGCAGGTTCCGTGGTGGCCGATGCCCGTCATGTCCCCCGTGAAGCCGGGGATGAGGTCGACCTCTTTCGGGGCGGCTTTGAGGTAGACGAGTGTGCGAAGCCGCGGCAGTGGCAGGCGGAGCGCAGGGATGGCTTCCATGTGCTGAGGCACACGTACACCTCGATCGTCCTTGAGGGTGGGGAGTCCGTGGTGACACTGGCCAGGTGGCTGGGGCACTCGTCTGTAACCATCACGCTGGACCACTATGCCCACTTCGTGCCGGAGGCGCGTTGCCCGATCGACAGTCTGCTCGATGGTCAGGCCAATGGGGACATGGTTCCAAACTCCGCAGATTTTCCCCCGGCTCGTTCGTGAGCGCGCTATCTGCGCGTCTGCACGTGTTCAAGTGACAAGGATTCAGGGCATGCTCACTGCTTGTCCCAGTCTCCAGGGCTCCTTCGTCATGAAGTTGTCTACCACGTCGCGCCGACCTGGAGCGATGCAGCTTCAGTCGCCTCTGACCAGCGCAGAAGAATCTTTCAGGGTCTTTCAGGGGCGTGCAGTCTTATGTAGTCGATTCTCCCCAGACGCTCCCCAGCAGCGCTGATCCTCCCCAGACGCTCCCCAGCAGCGCTGATCCTCCCCAGATTCTCCCCAGGGAGGGCCGCCGTGACGGACGGCGGGAGACGAAACTTGGCGCTGTCGCAGGCACGCTGAGTGACTGTAGCGGGCGCTCAGCCGGAATCCCAGGGGCGATCTCGGCTCCAAGATCTCCGCCCTGTGCGTACCCGTCCCTCCGAAGGCACTGCGTCCGGCCACTGATAGCGAGATGGCTGCCCGCCCTGGGCCGTGACGGTCCCACCTGGCACAGGTTGTAGATGGCGTCTTGCGTGGTCCAGGTGGTCCACGCCGGGGCGATTCGCGCAGGTCATGGCCCTCTGGTCCAGTCGCGTCCACCTGGTGGGTCATGGAGACCATTGCGGGTGTGTTGCCGGGCTCCCAGCCGACGGTGATCAGGCCCTCGCCGGCGAGGTAGGTGCAGGCGGCGGCCAGGTCCTGTTCCGGGATGTGGAGGTCGTGTCCGAGTTTCGCCCCGGTGATGCCGAGGAGGCGGTTGCCTTCGGTGGCTTCGTACAGGTCGTTGAGGATCTGCTGGCGGTAGGTTTTCCGCTCGCGGAGTGTGGCCATGGCCGCGTCCTTTCGTGCGTGGTGTGTGCCCCGGTCCGTCAGGTCTCATCGGCGTGGGCGCCGGTGCCGACGTTGGCACCCGGCCAGGCACTGTTCGCCCGACCCCGCACCCTCCACGCCTACCTCCGCGGTACCGGTGTGGAGATCATGGCGAACTCCGACAACGTCCTGCGCGGCGGGCTGACGGCCAAGCACATCGACCTCGCCGAACTCCTGGCCGTCACCGACTTCACCCCCTCCACGGCCGAACTGGTGCGGGCCGTGGAGGGGGCCAACGGGGAGGACCTGTACCCCACCCCGGCGGCCCAGTTCCAGCTCACCCGAATCCGCCGCGGTGTCGAAATCAACGCTCCCGGCCCAGGCGCGCTGCTGTGCGTCGAGGGCGAGCTCACTGGCGAACGCGGGTCGGCGCGCGAGACCCCGCGCCGGGGCGAGGCGCTGTTCATCCGCGCCGCGGGCGGCCCACTGCGTGTGGGCGGAACCGGGCTCGCGTTCCGTGCCGCAGTACCCTCCTGATCAGCACTCACCACCGTCCCATCCCGCCACGAGTTGGACAAGGTCAGGTGTCAGGGAGGGCCCGACGATGTTCGATGCGGTCCTGCCCGGCAATGGCCTGATCGCGAGAGCCATCCGTGCATGTTTCGCATGAGAAATGCGTGCATGTGATCAAACAAACCATGACCACGCATTTTTCTTGCTACAAGGCCTTGCTCAGTATGCGCCTGGCCAGTTAGATGTGGGCAATTGCTCGGGTGCCTGGGCGGTCGCTGTGGCCACCTACCGCGGCGGCCGGTCGGTCGACCGGCACGACCGGGGGCCTGCGGCAAGCACCTTGTAGATCTCCTCAGGCTCCGTTCCCAGAGCTCTTGACAACGTTGTCTATCGATTTTCCACTCTGGAGGCATTGATGAACACAAGCCGGTATACGGACAGTCCGGGGAGAGCCCCGGCCCGGACTTCGCTCGCGAGACGCGCGAAGCGGGCCCCCAGGGGGCTGGCAGCCCTGATCGCGGGCGGACTGCTGGCCGCATTGGTCCCGTGGATCGGCGCGACAGACCCGGCGGCCGCAGCGCCGTCCGAGGCGACTGCGGCGTCCAACGTCACGCATGTCAATCCCCTCATCGGGACGGCGGGCGCCAACAGCACCGAGTACGGGGGCATGATCCCCAGTACGGCGCCCCCTTTCGCGATGACCCGATGGTCGCCGATGACCCGCACCAACTACGTCAGCAGGCTGCCCTACCACCACAACGACACGAAGATCACCGGGTTCATCGGCACGCATCAGCCGGCGATCTGGATGGGCGACTCCGGCTATGTGGTGGGCATGCCCGGAATCGGTGCGGTCAAGACGGCCGCGGCGGATCGAGGCCTGCCCTTCACTCACGCCGATGAGACTGCCGCGCCGGACAAGTACACGGTGAACATGACTCCTGCGCCCGGGCAGGTACTCAAGGCCGAACTCACCGGAACCTCCCGGGTCGGTCACCTGCGGCTGACCTACCCGAAGGGGGTCGCGACGAACTTCGTGATGCAGGCCACCCGGTCCGGCATCACGGGGAATGTGCACATCGACCCGGCCAAGAAGGAGATCACCGGCTACAACCCCGACCGTCAGGACAGCAAGCTCGGCCCGTCCAAGGCACCTGGCTTCAAGGGGTACTTCGTCGCGCGTTTCGACACCGCATTCGACAGCTACGGCACGGCCAAGGGTGCGACTCGGTTCGACGGGGAGGGCGACCGCACGGACCAGGACCTCGCAGGCTACGTCCGGTTCCCCGCCGGCAGCGAGAGGGTCAACGTCCGGATCGCGACCTCGTTCATCTCGGTGGACCAGGCGCGGGCCAACCTCAATGCAGAGGTTCCCGACGGCCAGAGCTTCGATGCGACCGCGGCCAAGACCAGGGCCGCCTGGGCCGACAAGCTCGACCGCGTCGACATCTCCGGCGCCACGCCCGACCAGCGCACCACTTTCTACACCAGCATGTACCACGCGTTGCAGTACCCCTCGGAGATGTCCGAGCAAGGCCGCTACTACAGCGCCTACGACGACCAGGTCCACGACGGCGTGAGCTACACCGGATACTCGCTCTGGGACACCTTCCGGGCGCAGAACGCTTTCCTCACTCTCTTCGCTCCGGAACGCATCGACGACATGGTCACCTCGATGCTTCAGGACTACAAGCAAAGCGGCTGGCTTCCCATGTGGAAGAACTTCGCCGAGACCAACATCATGGTGGGCACGAACGCCGACTCGATCATCGCGGAGGCCATCGCCAAGGGCTTCGACGGGTTCGACCGGGACCTCGCCTACGAGGCCGTCCGCAAGAACGCGATGACGCCTCCCGACAAGGACACCGAGTTGTGGTGGGGCGACCGGCAGGAGGGAACGCCCGCCGAGGCGCGCGCAGGCCTGACGACGTACAAGCAGAACGGCTGGGTCGCCGCCGACCGCACCGCGGAAGCAGGCAGCCGCACCCTTGACTACGCCTACGAGGACTGGGCCGTCGCACAGGTCGCCAGGGCCGCCGGCAAGACCGACGACGCCAAGTTCTTCCTGGACCGCAGCAAGAACTACAAGAACCTGTACAACCCCACGACGGGCTTCATGCAGGCCCGCAACTTCGACGGTTCCTGGAACAACGGCGGCTGGACCGAGGGTGACAAGTGGGTTTACACCAACGATGTCATGCATGACGTCCCTGGCCTGATCGCCCTGAAGGGCGGCGACGCCAAGTTCACCGAGTGGCTCGACAGCTACTTCGACGGCGGGCACAACAACCACACCAACGAGCCCAGCCACCACTCTCCCTACCTGTACGACTACGCCGGCCGGCCATGGAAGACCCAGGAACTGGTCCGCCAGATCGCCGACGAGAACTACCACGCCGCCCCCGACGGTCTCTCCGGCAACGACGACTGCGGTCAGATGTCCGCCTGGTACCTGTTCTCCGCGATGGGTTTCTACCCCGTCAACCCGGCCTCCGGTGAGTACGCGGTGGGCAGCCCCCTGTTCGACAAGGTCACGCTTCGGCTGCCCGGGACCACCAAGCCGCTGGTGATCAAATCCAAGGGCGCAGAACTCAAGCCGTACGTGAAGGGACTCAGCCTCAACGGCAAGAGCATCACCAAGCCGTTCCTGAGCCACTCCGACCTCACCGGCGGTGGAAACCTCAAGTTCACCATGAACGCGGCGCCGCAGAGCTGGGGCGCTTCGACCACCCCCCCGCCCGCGAAGCCCGTGAATCTCGCCGCCCACAAGCCGGTCACGATGATCAACGGCACCCCGGCAACCGGCTGGGGCAAGCCCACCGAGAACGCCGTCGACGGCAATCTCACGACCATGGCACAGTCGACCACCAGCGATCCCTGGAGCATGAAGGTCGACCTGGGCGCCAGCACCGCGGTCAGCCGGATGGAAGTCAACCCCGACTGGGAGAACTACCCGACAAGTTATGACCTCAAGGTCTCGCAGGACGGCACCAACTGGACAACCGTGGCCGGCGAAGCCGACTCCGGCGGCACCACCGACTGCGCCGCCCACGGCGTCCAGAAATGCGGCCAGCCGCACTCGTACACCTTCCCCAAGGTCAAGGCCCGCTACGTGCTCCTGAGCGTCAACAGCTGGGTCTCCGCCAAGACCGGCGCACCCGCCACCGGATACGGCTGGGGCCTCAACGAGTTCGGCGTCTTCGCCACCAACTGAGGACCGGACCGGCCGGACAGCTGCCTGCCGAGCAGCTGTCCGGTGCTGTTCATCGGCACGAACACGAGCAACGCCACCGAGAATGTCGACCGCATGTCGCCGGGGCACTGTCACGTTGGCTGACGGGTGGGATGATCTTCGGGTTGATCATGGTGGAGGGGGTTGTCCGTGGGCAGTACGCCGCCGTCGTACAAGGGGCACCGGTACCCGGTCGGGGTGATCTCCCACTGCGTGTGGCTGTACTTCCGCTTCCCGTTGTCATTCCGTGAGGTGGAGGAGCTGATGCTGCAGCGCGGCATCAGCGTCTCCT
>NZ_JBHVWS010000064.1:9345-48537 GCF_042882185.1 Streptomyces sp. NPDC058239 | reverse complement strand
GCGTGATGGGCTCTTGCGTCAGAGGTTGACGCCGAAGTCCTGCGCGATGCCGCGCAGGCCCGAGGCGTAACCCTGGCCGACCGCGCGGAACTTCCACTCCGCGCCGTTGCGGTAGAGCTCGCCGAAGACCATGGCGGTCTCGGTGGCGGCGTCCTCGCTCAGGTCGTAACGGGCGATCTCCGTGCCGCCGGCCTGGTTGATGATGCGGATGAACGCGTTGCGAACCTGGCCGAAGTTCTGGCTGCGGGTCTCGGCGTCGTAGATCGAGACCGGGAAGACGATCTTGTCGACGTCGGCGGGCAGGCCCGCCAGGTTGACGTTGATCTGCTCGTCGTCGCCCTCGCCCTGGCCCGTGACGTTGTCACCGGTGTGAACGATGGTCTGGTCCGGCGTCGACTTGTTGTTGAAGAAGACGAAGTGGCCGTCGGAGACGACCTTGCCGCCCGGGTTGACCGCGATCGCCGAGGCGTCGAGGTCGAAGTCGGTGCCGGTGGTGGTGCGGACGTCCCAGCCGAGGCCGACCGTGACGGCGGTCAGGCCCGGGGCCTCCTTGGTGAGCGAGACGTTGCCGCCCTTGGACAGGCTTACAGCCATGGGAAGTCCCTTTCATCGTCGATTGCGGGCTTCATGTCATCACGAAGCTACCGTCACAGGTCATAACGTGGGCGAGGGACCAGGAGGTTCCTGCTCCCTTTACTTTCTTTACCGAAGTCCCCCGGTCGGCCCGACGGCCCGCACGGGCCGTACGGCAAAAGAAGGTGACGAACGCCCTGTGGGCCGGGGAACATGGGTGCCATGTCCGGGCCCTATGTCATCCGCGGTTCGGTCTCCCTGCCGGAGGCCGAGCTCATGTGGCGTTTCTCGCGGTCCTCCGGGCCCGGCGGGCAGCACGTCAACACCAGCGACTCCCAGGTGGAGCTCCGCTTCGACCTCGCGGCGACCGAGTCGCTTCCCGAGGTGTGGAAGGAGCGGGCGCTCCAGCGTCTGGAGAGCAGGCTCGTGGGCGGGGTGATCGCGGTACGGGCGTCCGAGCACCGCTCCCAGTGGCGCAATCGCGAGACGGCTCTCGTGCGGCTCGCGTCCCTGTTGGCCGAGGCCACGGCGCCGCCCCCCAGGCCACGCCGCAAGACCAGGATTCCGCGCGGCATCAACGAACGCCGCCTGCGGGAGAAGAAGCAGCGCGGCGAGACGAAGCGCGGCCGCTCCGGCCGCGACTGGTAGCCGCGCCCGCGCGACGCCCCCCGCGTGACCGTACGACCGCCGCCGCCGCGCCCGCGCGACGCCCCCGCGGGACCGTACGACCGCCGCCGCCGCGCCCCGTACGACGGGCCGCGCCCGCGCGACGTAGGCCCCGTTCGCCTCGGCCGCGCGATGCCGCCCCCCTCACCCCAGCTGCCGGTAGCGCCCCCGGAAGTACGTCAGCGGCGATCCGTCCCCGCTCGGCAGGGCCGCGCTCAGCACCCGGCCGATCACCAGCGTGTGGTCGCCCGCCAGGACCCGCTGCTCGGTGCGGCACTCCAGCGTGGCCAGTGCGCCTCCGACCAGGGGCGCATGGCTGATCTCTCCCCTTGTATAAGGGATGTCCTCGAACAGCAGCCGGTCGCTGATCCGGCCCTTCATCGCGAACCGGCCGGCGATGTGCCGCTGGCTCTCGGTGAGCACGGAGACCGCCCACAGCGGCTGCTCCGACAGCAGATCGTCCATCCGTGAGTCGTTGCGCAGGCTGACCATCACAAGTGGCGGGTCCAGCGACACCGACATGAAGGCGGTCGCCGTCATCCCGACGTCCTCACCGTGCCCGTTCTCGTCGAGCGGCGGCTCCTCGGCGGTGATCAGCACGACTCCGGCGGCCAGCCGGGCGAGGGCGCCTCGGAACTCATCGTTGCTCACCCCCTCAGCATGGGGGATGGGCTCGGAACGCGGGGTGGGGGGCTTCGTCTGCAGCACACCGGGCACGCTAGCCGCGCACGGTGTGCCGTCGCATCGGGCCAGGGGACCAGCCTGGTCCTAGGACCCGCGGTCCAGGGCGGCGACGGCCCGGCATTGCAACGTACGGATTTGCGTTCAAGAAAAGGATGGACCGCATCCGCGCGGCTCTCCGGCCCCTTCATCATCTGTTGTGACTTGAGTCACAGAGTGCAATATTTGCTGACCCTGTGTACCGACTGCACAGCTCACTGTGATTCAGTGGCCGTGACACTGAAGCCAGTACGTCGATATGAAACCTGGAGTGCTGTCGAGGTCTCGGGGAGTGCGAGCAATGGAGGCCGAGTCGGAGCCGTACGTCCGTCTTGCGACGATGCGGCAGCTGCACCAGGCCGTGGCCGATCTCAATACGGCGCGGAGCCTGGCCGACACACTGCAGACCGTGGCCGACGGAATCGTCGCCGGTCTCGGTTACGAGCTGGCCTGCGTGAACCTGGTCCGCCCCGACGGTGATCTCGTCGTCGCCGCCTTCGCCGGCAACAGCGCCGCAGAAGCCCTGATCACCGGCCGCGTCGGCTCGCGCGCCTCCTGGGAGCGCAGGCTCTCGATGGGTGAGGGCTGGGACGAGCTCCGCTTCATACCGCACACCGACGGCTGGGTCCTCCTCGACGACGACGTACCGCAGTGGCACACCGATGGCCCCGAGCCCCGCTTCGAGGACGAATGGCACCCCCAGGACCGGCTCTACGCCCCGATGTACGCGTCCGGCGGCGGCCTCGATCTCCTGGGCGTCATTTCCGTCGACCGCCCGCGCAACGGCCGCCGCCCCGGCGCCTGGGGCCGTGAGGCGCTCCAGATGTACGCATCACAGGCAGCCATTGCGATCAGCAACGCCCGGCTGAGAGCAAACATGCAGCGCGCCCTGGTCCGTCTGGAGCGCGAACAGCAGGCGCTGCGGGCGAGTGAGGAATCCTTCCGGCAGGCCTTCGAGTACGCGCCCAGCGGCATGGCCATCGCCGAGATGGGCGGCGACCAGCACGGCCGGCTGCTGCGCACCAACGACGCCCTGTGCCGGCTGCTCGGCCGCCCCGCGTCCGTCCTGCGCCGCTACTCCTTCGCCGACCTCGTCCACCCCGAGGACATCGGCACCCTGCTGCGCACCTCCGCCGAGGGCGGCCGCGCCGAGCTGCGGCTCGGGCGGCGGGACGGCACCTACCTCTGGGTCTCGCTGCGCAACTCCGTCGTCGCCGACACCACGGACGGCCCGCGCTTCCTGCTCACCCATGTCGAGGACATAGAGGAGCGCAAGCGCCACGAGCTGCATCTCGCGCACCGCGCCTCGCACGATGCGCTCACCGGTCTGCCCAACAGTGCCGAACTGCGCTCCCGGCTCAGCTCCCGGCTCTGCGAGCGCCCGCATTCGGTGGCCTCCACCGCGGTGGAGGCGCTGGACGCGGCCTACGGCGACGTCGAGGATCCGGACGCGCGGACGCACGGCTACGACGTGGACTCGGTGCCCGGCGGCCCGTACGACCACCATGTGCATTCCGTCGCACCCGACACCGAGAACGACGACGGGGCGAAGGGCCTCGCGGTCCTCTTCTGCGACCTCGACGGTTTCAAGTCGATCAACGACCGCTTCGGCCACCACACCGGTGACGCGGTACTGATCGAGGTCGCCCGCCGTCTCACCACCTGTGTCCGTGACGGCGACACCGTCGCCCGGCTCGGGGGTGACGAATTCGTCGTTCTCGCCGACGGACTCGGCGCCGCAGATGCCGCGGACCTGGCCGTACGCCTCCGTAACGCCATTATTCCGCCCATTCGGGTTGACGGCCGGGCGGTGCGCGTCGGGGCGAGTTTCGGCATCGGCTGGGCGGCCTGCGGCATGACCGCCGAAGAGGTACTGCGCTCCGCCGACCAGCGGATGTACGTGGAGAAGCGGTCCCGGGCGAAGGTTCACCGCAGGGCCGGCTGACGTTCACGACGGCGCTGTTCCCGCATCCCGTCGCGGTTCCAGGACGTGCGGCGGCAATTCTTGGTGCGGTCCGTTCGGGGTAGGCTCGGCCGGTCGGCCACGGCTGGCGAAATTCGGCGACGGCTGGCGACATGGTGAGGAGTGACCCAGGGATGACGGCCGGGAACAACGGCGCAAGCAAGCCCGAGGACGACGATCCGTTCGGCTACCTGTACGAGGACGGACAGGCAGCAGGCGCCCAGCCGCCACGGCAGGGCGGTTACGGCTACCCGGGTCCGGCGGCCCCGCAGCCCGGCGTGCCCCGGACCTCGTACAACCAGGTGCGGACAGTCGGCGAGCGTCAGTACGGGCAGCAGGTGCCGCAGCAGCCGTACGGCCAGCCGAACGCGCAGTACGCCGCCCCGGAGACGTACCCCGGCGGCGCTCCCACCGCGCATGTCCCGCAGCAGGGCGGCCGCGGCCGCTCCGGCGGCCCCGGTAAGGGCGGCCCGAACACCAAGGGCCTGCTGATCGGCGCCGTCGCGGTGGTCCTGGTCGTGCTCATCGGCATCGGCGCCGCGCTGCTCGCGGACGCCGGCAAGAAGGACAAGAAGGAGGAGGCCACCACCTCTGCCGGACCCGGCAGCCAGGTCGAGGAGTCCCCGAAGCCCAAGGAGTCCGCGAGCTCCGAGGCCCCGGTCGAGCTCCCCGAGCAGGACGCGGCGACGCTGAAGCTCGGCGGCACGGCCCAGCTGGACAACACCACCAAGGGTGCCAAGAGCGCCAACGGCCAGTACATCAACCTCAACGAGGTCGGCAGGTCGGCAACCTGGTCGGTCGAGGTGCCGAAGGCCGGTGCGTACACGCTGTTCGTGACGTACGGCGTACCGGGCAAGGACGCCAAGATGTCCCTCACGGTCAACTCCGAGGCCCCCCGCGGCATCAACATGGAGAACTACGCGCACGCGCCGGAGGGTGACCTGGAGAAGGGCTGGACGACCACGTTCGCCTGGCTCAACCTCACCAAGGGTGCGAACACCCTGATGATCTCCTGCAACGAGGGCGATCAGTGTGATGCCAACCTGGACCAGCTGTCGCTGAAGGCCGGTCACGTGAAGCGCCGCTGACCCGTACGTGAGCGGTCCGGCCCCCACACCCGAAGGTGTGGGGGCCGGACCGCTTTTGCGTGCGGGCCGTCAGCCCATCAGGCTCAGGAACCCCGCCACCGTCGCGGCCATCGCCTCGCGGCCCGGTGCGATGTACTTGCGCGGGTCCACGCCCGTGGTGTTCTCGGCCAGGTAGGCCCGCACCGCGCCGGTGAACGCCGTGTTCAGCGCCGTACCCACGTTGATCTTGACCATGCCGGAGGAGGCGACGGCCTGGCGGATCTCGTCGTCCGGGACACCGCTGGAGCCGTGCAGCACCAGCGGGACCGGGACCGCGTCGCGCAGCCGGCCGATCAGGCCGTGGTCCAGGGCGGCGGTGCGCTCGGTCATGGCGTGCGAGGAGCCGACCGCGACGGCCAGGGCGTCCACCCCGGTGTCGCGGACGTACGCGGCGGCCTCGGCCGGGTCGGTACGGACGCCGGGGGCGTGGGCGTCGAGCGGGGCCTCGCCTTCCTTGCCGCCGACCTTGCCGAGCTCGGCCTCGATCCAGATGCCGCGCTCATGACCCCACGCCACCGCCTCGGCCGTGGCCCGCACGTTCTCCTCGTACGGCAGCTTGGAGGCGTCGAACATCACCGAGCCGAAGCCCTCCGTGTGCGCCTGGTGCAGCAGCTCCACGGACTCGACATGGTCGAGGTGGAGCGCGAGGGGGGCGCCGGAGGTGCGGGCTACGGAGGCGGCCGCGGCTGCGATGGCGCAGAGCCGCCCGCCGTGGAACTTCACGGCGTTCTCGGAGATCTGCAGGATGGCGGGCGCTCCGGCCCGCTCCGCTCCGGCCGCGATGGCCTCCGCGTGCTCCAGCGTGATGACATTGAAGGCGGCGATCCCGCGTCCCTCGGCCTGGGCGGCGGAGACGAGTTCACCGGTGCTGACGAGCGGCATGCTGACCTCTTGCTACTTCTTCGAACCAGCTGAACGCGGGTCCGGGACGGGCGCGGCCTCAGGCCGCCGTTGTGTGTTCCTCGATGCCGACGCGCGGCAGCAGCTCCTCGTACGCCGCGCGGTCGAAGTCACCGGCCGTCGGGGAGAGCACGGTCGCCGTCGACAGTGCCACCGCCCGCCGCAGCCGGTCCGGCCAGCTCAGGCCCTCGACGAGGCCGGACAGCAGCCCGGCCACCGCGGAGTCGCCCGCACCGGTCGGATTGCCCAGGACCTTGGCCGGCGGGGACGCCTGCCAGACGCCGTCGGGGGTGACCGCCAGCATGCCGTCCGGGCCCAGTGACGCGACGACCCCGTGCGCACCGCGGCGGCGGGCGTCGCGTGTGGCGCGCAGCGGCTCGCGGGAGCCGGTGAGCTGGGCGAGTTCGTCGGCGTTGGGCTTGATCAGGTCGGGGCGGGCGGCGATGCCTCGGCGCAGCGGTTCGCCGCTGGTGTCCAGGAGTACGGGGACACCGGCGGTGCGGGCCAGGCGGACCAGTTCGGCGTAGGCGCCGACGTGGATGCCGGGCGGCAGGCTGCCGCAGAGGGCGACGGCGTCGGCCCCGGTGAGGAGCTCCTCGTACCGGCCGAGGAGGGCGGTCCATTCGTCGGCGGTGACGAGCGGACCGGGTTCGTTGAGCTGGGTGGTGTCGCCGGTGGCCCGGTCGACGACGGCGATCGTGCGACGGGTGTTCCCGGCGACGGTGACGAGGGCGTCGGTGATCGGCGCGGCGGTGGGCGTGGCACCGTCTTCGGTCCTGGTGTCCGCGTTCCGCGGCGGCAGGCCGACGGCCAGCAGTTCGCGCAGCACGGCTCCGGTGGGGCCTCCGGCGAAGCCGGTGACTGCGGTTTCGTGGCCGAGGGCGGAGAGCACCCGGGCCACGTTGAGGCCCTTGCCGCCGGGCCGCTCGGACATGTCGCTGACGCGGTGACTGGCGTGCGGGACGAGCTCCGGGACGCCGTACGTCAGGTCGAGTGCCGTATTCAGTGTGACCGTGAGGATCACCGCGGCCGCTCCCTCGATCCCTGCTCTGGAGCGCGAATCCTTGGACGGAATGCGCTTTCTCTGCCTGTTTCCCAGGCGATCATGTCAAAGAGGCGGCGGTCGGCCCAGACCTCCGGACCAACCGCCGTCTCTTCGTTACGTATTCGACCCGCCGTCAATAACGGGTCAAATCAACCGATCTGGGGGTCGACGATCCATTCGCCCTTGCGCATGACGCCCTTGAGCGCGAAGTCCGCGTCCAGGATCACCAGGTCCGCGTCCTTGCCCGGGTCCAGCGAGCCGACCTTGTCGTACACGCCGAGCAGCCGTGCCGGGTTGGCCGAGATGGACTGCACGACATCGCCGACCGGGATCCTGTCGATGGTCACGGCCCGGTGGAACGCGGTGTCCAGGGTGAGTGTGGAGCCCGCGATCGAATTGCCCTCGACCAGCCGCGCGACGCCGTCCTTGACCTCGACCGCGAGCGGGCCGAGCTGGTACCGGCCGTCGCCGAAGCCGGCCGCGTCCATGGCGTCGGTGATCAGCGCGACGCGGTGGGCGCCGGCGTGGTGGTAGGCCAGCTCCAGGGCGGCGGGGTGCAGATGTGTACCGTCGTTGATCAGCTCGACGGTGATCCGCTCGTCCTCCAGCAGGGCCGCGATCGGGCCGGGCTCGCGGTGGGCGAGCGGCGGCATGGCGTTGAACAGGTGCGTGGCGACGGTGGCGCCCGCGTCGATCGCCTCGACGGTCTGCTCGTACGTCGCGTCGGTGTGCCCGATCGCGGCGATCACCCCGTGCTCGGCGAGCAGCCGCACCGACTCGATGCCGCCCGGGAGTTCGGTGGCGAGCGTGAACATCTTCGCGGTGCCGCGCGCCGCGTCCATCAGCTTGCGGACTTCGGCCGGGTCCGGGTGGCGCAGCAGATCCTCGCTGTGCGCGCCCTTGCGGCACGGCGAGATGAACGGCCCTTCGAAGTGGATACCGGCCAGGTCGCCCTGCTCGACCAGCTCGGACAGGACACCGGCCCGCTGGGTGAGGAAGTCCATCTCCCCGGTGACGGTGGAGGCGACCAGCGTGGTGGTGCCGTGCTCGCGGTGGGTGCGGATACCGGTGAGGACCTCGTCCACGGTGCCGGAGGTGAAGGATGCGCCGCCGCCGCCGTGGTTGTGCATGTCGACGAAGCCCGGGACCACCCAGTGGCCGCTCAGGTCGACGGTCCGGGCGCCCTCCGCCGCACTGCCGACGATCCGGGTGCCCTCGACGATCACCCGGCCGTCCTCGACGGTCCCGGCGGGAAGCACCACCCGGGCACCTGCGAGAACTGTGCTGTCTGCGCGTCCGGCCATCAGGCGGATACCTCCGTGGAGAGAAGATCCCAGGCGAGCAGCCCTGCGCCCAGGCATCCGGCGGTGTCCCCGAGGGCCGCCGGGACGATGTGGGGCAGCTTCTGGAACGTGACACGTTCCTCGACGGCCGCACGGAGTGGTGTGAACAAGGTTTCCCCGGCCTCGGCGAGACCGCCACCGATGATGAGCGTGCTGGGGTCGAGCAGCGTCAGCGCGGTGACCAGCCCGGCGGCGAGCGCGTCGACCGCGTTGCGCCAGACCTCCACGGCCGCCGGGTCGCCCGACTCCACGGCCTTCGCGCAATCCGCGGCGTCCGCCGTCGGATCGCCGGACGCCGTGGCCCAGGCCCGGGTCACCGCGGAGGCGGACGCCAGGGTCTCCAGGCAGCCGCGCTGGCCGCAGCCGCAGTCCGGGCCGTCCGGCCGGACCACGATGTGGCCGATCTCGCCCGCGTACCCGTGCGCGCCGGACTCGATGGTGCCCGCGATGCCGATGGCCCCGGCGATGCCGGTGCCCAGCGGCACGAAGAGGAAGCGGTCGGCGCCCTTGCCCGCGCCGATCCGGCCCTCGGCGAGTCCGCCGGTGCGCACATCGTGGCCGAGCGCGACGGGGACACCGCCGAGCCGCTCGCCGAGCAGTTCCCGCATGGGTACGTCGCGCCAGCCCAGGTTCGAGGCGTAGACCGCGATCCCGTTCTCGGCGTCGACGATGCCGGGCACGGCGACACCGGCCGCGACAGCGCTTTCGCCGAGGTGCTGCTCGCCGTACGCCCGCAGGTCCGCGGCGAAGGTGAGGATCGACTCCACGACGGCGTCGGGACCGCGTTCTCTGCCGGTCGCCCGCCGAGCCTCGTACAGCAGGGCGCCGTCGGCCCCGACCAGTGCGGCCTTCATTCCGGTGCCGCCCACATCGAGGGCGATGACGTGTTTCACGGGAAACAGTTTCGCCCGACGAACCCCAAAAGGTCTAGTCCACTATCGTGGTTTGTTGCGCCTCCATACAAAATCGCGCCCGCGACCCCGCAGCAGTGGACCCGGACAGCGGGCTCAGGACGAAAGGATCACGCTGCGCGAGAGATTGCGCGGGTGGTCCGGGTCGTACCCCTTCGACTCCGCGAGCTCGACGGCCAGCCGCTGCGCGCGGATCAGATCCGCCATCGGGTCAGCGGTGGCATGCGCGACCAGCGTGCCGCCCACCTGCGCCACATCGCCGGCGAGCCCCTCCGGCAGCGGGCCGAACACCCACGCCACGCGGTGCGGTCCGGTGATCGAGATCGGGCCGTGCCGGTACTCCATCGCCGGGTACGACTCCGTCCAGGCACCCGCCGCCTCACGCATCTTCAGCCCGGCCTCCTGGGCCAGGCCGTACGTCCAGCCGCGCCCCAGGAACGTCCACTGCTCGGCCGAGACCACCGCCTCGTCCAGCGGCTCCGTCACCGCGAGCTCCGCGTCGACCGCCGCAGCGGCGACCGTCTTCACCCCGGCCGGAAGCGGACCCGACGCCTCCAGGCCGGCCCGCAGAAAGGCCAGCGCGGTGGTGGCGAAACGGGTCTGGACGACCGACTCCTCGTCCGCCCAGTCCAGTACGGCCACCGCGTCGGCGGCGTCCATGACCGGCGTCCTCGGGTCGGCGGTCAGCGCGACGGTGGTGACCTTGCCGCGCAGCTCGCCGAGGAGCTCCAGCACCTCGGTCGTCGTACCGGAGCGGGTGATCGCCACCACCCGGTCGTAGGGACGCCCGGACGGGAACTCCGACGAGGGATACGCGTCCGTCTCGCCCTGACCGGCCGCCTCGCGCAGCGCCGCGTACGCGATCGCCATGAACCAGGAGGTGCCGCACCCGGTGACGGCGACCCGCTCACCCGGCCGCGGCAGCCCGTCGAACACCGCCCCCGCCTCTGCGGCACGCCGCCAGCAGTCGGGCTGGGTGGCAATTTCTGATGCGGTACGGGACATGCTGGACGGCTCCTTGCGGCGTGGAACGGTAACGATGCGGGCGGTGCGGTACAGCAGCGGAGTAAAGGTCCGGACCATGAACGGCCTTGCGCCGAAACCTACTTAGCAGTCGGCGCAGGTCAAGGGCAATGGCCTCGGGCGTCAACCGGACACGGGTCCGGGTACGTTGCCAAAGCGATACACCGGTGGTGTAGACCTTCGACGATCGCTCGGGGGAGGATCGCAGCTCATCCGGAGGCCCCCACGAGGACGTGGCCGGCGCGGATGACGCAAATGGACGAGGACGGACTGGGCTGTGCGGCGGCGTTACTTGGGACTGACGGCGGCTGTGGTCGCACTGGGATTGACGGCAACGTTGTCGGGATGCGGCGGCAGCGACAGCGGATCGGGGGATGTCACCCTCAAGCTCGTCGCGGCGGACTACGGCAACAGCGCGGCCAACAGCTCCAAGAAGTACTGGGCCGGGCTCGTGAAGGGCTTCGAGGCGTCCCATCCCGGCATCAAGGTCGATGTCAGCGTCTATTCGTGGAAGGACGTCGACCGCGAGGTCGCCGAGATGGTGAAGAAGGGTCAGGCCCCCGACATCGCCCAGATCGGCGCGTACGCCGACTACGCCAAGGCCGGCAAGCTCTACCGGACCGACGAGATGCTGAGCATCCCCACCCAGGCCAACTTCCTGCCGCGCCTCGCCGACGCGGGCAGCGTGGACCAGAACCAGTACGGACTGCCGTTCGTCGCCAGCACCCGACTGCTCTTCTACAACAAGAAGTCCTTCGCACAGGCGGGCCTCGATGCCCCGCAGACCTGGGACGACATACGCAACGACTCGGCGGTGCTCAAGCAGCGCGGTGTGACGTACCCGATCGCGCTGCCGCTCGGTCCGGAGGAGTCCCAGGCCGAGACCATGATGTGGCTGCTCAGCGGGGGCGGCGGCTACATCGACGACGTCGGCTCGTACGAGATCGACTCGGCCGAGAACGTCAAGACGTTCGACTGGCTGAAGACGAACCTGGTCGACAAGGGCCTCGTGGGCCCCGTCGCCCCCGGCAAGCTCGACCGGGGCAAGGCGTTCGACGCGTTCACGCGCGGCGAGGTCGGCATGCTGAACGGGCACCCGACGCTGATGCAGGAGGCCGAGAAGAAGGGCGTCTCCGTCGGCATGGTGCCGTTGCCCGGCATCGGCGGCCCCACGGAGGGGTCGATGGGCGTCGCCGACTGGATCATGGGCTTCAAGCAGCGCGGCCACCGTGTGGAGACGGGCAAGTTCTTCGACTACGTGTTCACCGACAAGAACGTCATCGACTTCGCCGACGAGTACGGCCTGCTGCCGGTCACCGACAGCGCTTCCGCGGCGATGGAGTCCGATCCCAAGTACAAGCCGCTGTGGAAGTTCCTGGCCGCGCTGCCGAACTCGGAGTTCTACCCGTTCGGCAAGACGTCCTGGGCGCGTGCCAGCGAGTCGATCAAGGAGAACATCGGCGACGCGGTCGCGCCGAACGCGAGCCCCGAGAACGTGCTGGGGAAGATCGCACAGGACGCGAGGGCGGCGGAGGACGCGGAGTAACGGGCGGCGGCTCTCCGTCCGGGCGATATGTTGGCTGATATGAGCGCCCCCCCGAATGGCCCCGACGACACGGACGGCCCCGTCGGCCTCTCCGCCAGGGACCGTGCCGTGCTCGCCGTCGAACGGCAGTCGTGGGCCGGGCCCGGGGCGAAGGAGCGCGCGATCCGCGAACAGCTCGGCATCTCGCCCACGCGCTACTACCAGCTGCTGAACGCGCTTCTCGACGACCGCCGCGCGCTGGAGGAGGACCCGGTGACGGTGAACCGCCTGCGCCGGGTCCGCGACGCGAAACGGGGGCGTCGCTGACCGGCACCCGCTCGGCGGGAGACGGTGATCATGACGCCGCCCGTATGCCACGTCGCCCATGGCTGTGCCCGGCGGTACGCCTATAGGCTCGGCCCCATGGGCAGCAATCCGCACGTACCCGTGCCGAGCGAGATCCCGTCCGAGCTCCCGACCCCCACCACCCCACCCGGCCGAGAAGCCCTGGCCGCGATCCTCGCGCGCCCGGACCGTGCCGTCGTCGCGCTCGATTTCGACGGGACCCTCGCCGACATCGTCCCGGACCCGGAACAGGCCCGCGCCCACCCCGGCGCCGTCGACGCGCTCGTCGCGCTCGCCCCGAAAGTGGCCTCCATCGCCGTGATCACCGGCCGCCCGGCCGGCGTCGCGGTCCGGCACGGCGGCTTCGCCGGAGTACCGGGACTCGACCATCTCGTCGTCCTCGGCCACTACGGAGCCGAACGCTGGGACGCCGTCTCCGGCACCGTCCACGCCCCCGCCCCGCACCCCGGCGTGGCTGCGGTCCGCGCCGAACTCCCGGGCGTGCTCGACCGGTTCGATTCGTGGCACGGAACCTGGATCGAGGAGAAGGGCCAGGCGCTCGCCGTCCACACCCGCCGCGCCGTCGACCCGCAGGCCGCGTTCGAGGTCCTGCGCGGCCCCCTCGGCGAGCTCGCCGCCCGGCACGGGCTGATCGTCGAACCGGGTCGCCTGGTCCTGGAATTGCGCCCGCCGGGCACGGACAAGGGCGTGGCGCTCACGCAGTACGTAGGGGAATTGGACGCCGAGTCCGTTCTGTACGCGGGTGACGACCTGGGTGACCTAGCGGCGTACGCCGCCGTGGAGAAGCTCCGCACCGAGGGCCCCGACGGCATCCCGGGACTGCTGGTCTGCAGCGGCAGCGCGGAGGTGCCCGAACTGGCCGAGCGGGCCGATCTGCTGCTGAACGGCCCGGGAGCCGTCGTCGGCTTCCTGGCAGCCCTGGCGCGACAGCTCTAGCCCGCGCCGGCTCACTCCCGCCGCAGCGCGTCCAGCTGGTCCAGGAACCACTGCTGCGGCGGCAGCGCCACCGCCGCCGCGGCCAGCCGCTCCGTGCGCGCGGCCCGTTCGTCGTCCGCCATCGTCAGAGCCTCGTGCAGCGCCGCCGCCGTCGCGGACACGTCGTACGGGTTCACCACGACCGCGTCGCTGCCCAGCTCCTCGTACGCCCCCGCCTCCCGCGACAGCACCAGCGCGCAGCCGTGGTCGGAGACGACCGGGATCTCCTTGGCGACCAGGTTCATGCCGTCGCGGATCGGGTTGACGAGCGCCACGTCGGCCAGCCGGTACGCGGCGAGCGAGCGGGCGAAGTCGTCCTTGACGTGGAGCACGACCGGCGTCCACCCCGCCGTGCCGTACACGGCGTTGATCTCGTCGGCGACCCGCTGCACCTCGGCCGTGTAGTCGCGGTACACCGCCAGGTCCTGCCGAGAGGGGTATGCGAAGGCGACATGGACGACGCGCTCACGCCATTGCGGCCGCTCTTCCAGGAGCGCGCGGTACGCGAGCAGGCCGCGCACGATGTTCTTGGACAGTTCCGTCCGGTCCACTCGTACGATCGTCCTCCGCCCCGGGCCGACCTGCTCCCGCAGCGCCGCCATCCGCTCGTCCACGTCCGCCTCGTGCGCGCGTGCGCGCAGGAAGTCCGCGTCCGCGCCGAGCCCGTGCACCCCGATCCTGGTCCGGCCGGTGCCGCCCAGGATCTCCGTACAGCAGCCGATGAACGCATCCGCCCAGCGCCGGGTCAGGAAGGCCGCCCGGTCCGCGCCCAGGATGCCGTGCAGCAGCTGCTCGGCGATGTCGTCGGGGAGCAGACGGAAGTAGTCGACGGGCGCCCACGGGGTGTGCGAGAAGTGGCCGATCCGCAGGTCGGGGCGGAGTTCGCGGAGCATGCCGGGCACCAGCGCCAGGTGGTAGTCCTGCACCAGCACCGCCGCACCCCGGCCCGCCTCCTCGGCGAGCGCCTCGGCGAAGGCCCGGTTGTACGTCTCGAACGACGCCCACTGCCGCCGGAACTCCGCGTCGAAGACCGGCTCCAGCGGCGTCTGGTACAGCATGTGGTGGACGAACCAGAGCACCGAGTTCGCAATGCCGTTGTACGCGTCCGCGTGGACGGCCGCGTCGATGTCGAGCATCCGTACGCCCTGCTCACCGACCCCGCGCCGGACCGCCTCCCGGTCCCCGTCACCGAGCGCGGCGCACACCCACAGTTTGTCCTTGACGGCGCTCAGCCCGGAGACGAGCCCGCCGCCGCCGCGCTTCGCGTCGAGTGATCCGTCCGTGGCGAGGGTGTACGACACCGGGCCGCGGTTGGACGCAACGAGGACTTGGGCAGCGGGCTGGGCTTCGTGCTCGGAGACCATGTTGCGGAATCTAGCCCGATCACGAACCGCCCAAACGTGCGAAGTCAGGCCGCCCGGCGCGAAACGTACTCCTCGATCTCGCGCATCGGGGGCCGCTCCTCGGTGTCCACCGCATGGGTGTGCGGTACGAAGCCGTCCTCGCCACGCTCGAACTGGGTGAGCGAAGGCCGTACCAAGTGACCGCGGGACAGCCGGAGTTGAGCTGTCCGGTAGATCGTCGCCGCCATCCGCCCGAGCGCCTGCCCGTCCTGGTGGCGGTGTTTGCGCACCCCTACGTCGACCTGGGCCAGCGCGTCCAGACCCACCGTGTGCAGCGCATCGACCAGGAGGCCCAGTTCCACTCCGTAGCCGACGGGGAAGGGCAGCCGTTCGAGCAGGGAGCGGCGCACGGCGTACTCCCCGCCCAGCGGCTGAACGAAACCGGCCAGCTGCGGCCAGTGCAGATTGAGCAGCGGACGGGCCACCAGTTCGGTGACGCGACCGCCCTGACCTGCGGTGTCACCGAGGGGGCGGTCGTACATCGCCTTCACGAACTGCACGTTCGGGTCGGTCAGCAGCGGGCCGACGATGCCGGAGACGAAGTCCGCCGAGAAGTCCTTCAGGTCGGCGTCGATGAAGCAGACGATGTCACCGCCGGTCACCAGGAGCGACCGCCACAGCACCTCGCCCTTGCCGGGCACGGCGGGTATCCGGGGGAGTATCTCGTCCCGGTGCACCACCCGGGCGCCGGCCTCCCGGGCCACCTTCGCGGTGGCGTCCGTGGAACCGGAATCGATCACCACGAGTTCGTCGACCAGCTGGACCTTCTCCATCAGCTCGCGCCGGATGGTCGCAACGATCCGGCCGACCGTCGCCTCCTCGTTCAGCGCGGGCAGTACGACGCTCACGCTCCCGCGGCGCGGGTCCCTGGCCTTGGCGGCCAGGACGCGGTCCAGCGGGCGGTCGGCGGCCGACCAGGAACGCCTGGCCAGCCAGCGTTCGACCTCTTCCAGCACGGTCGATACTCCCTGTATGTGATCCATCTCGCGGTTCGGACGACTATCTCAACTGTCCGGTGCTTCGGTTACAGTCTTGAACAACGCGGATGGCCGTCGCATGTCGGGGTCAGTCCGCCAATAAATGCCTGGATCGATGATCCAGTGCCACAGCGCTCATCCAGAGGGACTGAGGGAACGGCCCGTTGAAGTCCCGGCAACCCTCCCGCCGACCGCGAGGTCACGGTGGGGAAGGTGCCAATTCCGTCTTGTGGCGAAATGCGTCGCAAGGAAGATGAGGAGAAAGGGCCTCCGCCATCATGGCCGTGCAGACTGTTGCAGCAAGCACCAATTCTTCCGCCGAAGCTGTCGACCTCGGACCCGCCGCGGCGCTTTCCTGCCGCGAGTGCGGCGAGCGTTTCGAGCTCGGCCCCATTTTCGCCTGCGCGTCCTGTTTCGGGCCGCTCGAAGTGGCGTACGACCTGCCGAGCGGCTCCCCCGACGAGCTGAAGAAGCGCATCGAGGCCGGACCCGACAACATCTGGCGTTACGCGCCGCTGCTGCCGGTCCCCGCCGATGTCGCGGACAAGCCCAACATCAACCCCGGTTTCACCAAGCTGGTCAAGGCCGACAACCTCGCCCGCGAGCTGGGCGTCACCGGCGGCCTGTACGTCAAGGACGACTCCGGAAACCCGACGCACTCCTTCAAGGACCGCGTCGTCGCCATCGCCGTCGAGGCCGCCCGCGCCTTCGGTTTCACCACCCTCTCCTGCTCCTCCACCGGCAACCTCGCCGGTGCGGTGGGCGCCGCCGCCGCCCGCGCCGGCTTCCGCTCCTGCGTGTTCATCCCGCACGACCTGGAGCAGGGCAAGGTCGTCATGGCCGCGGTGTACGGCGGCGAGCTGGTCGGCATCGAGGGCAACTACGACGACGTCAACCGCTTCTGCTCGGAACTCATCGGCGACCCGCTCGGCGAGGGCTGGGGCTTCGTCAACGTCAACCTGCGCCCGTACTACGGCGAGGGCTCCAAGACCCTGGCGTACGAGATCTGCGAGCAGCTCGGCTGGCAGCTGCCCGACCAGATCGTCATCCCGATCGCCTCCGGATCGCAGCTCACGAAGATCGACAAGGGTCTGCAGGAGCTGATCAAGCTCGGTCTCGTCGAGGACAAGCCGTACAAGATCTTCGGCGCCCAGGCCGAGGGCTGCTCCCCGGTCTCCACCGCCTTCAAGGCCGGTCACGACGTCGTGCGGCCCCAGAAGCCGAACACCATCGCCAAGTCCCTGGCGATCGGCAACCCGGCCGACGGCCCGTACGTCCTGGACATCGCCCGCCGCACCGGCGGCGCGGTCGAGGATGTCGACGACGAGCAGGTCGTCGACGCGATCAAGCTGCTGGCGCGCACCGAGGGCATCTTCGCGGAGACGGCAGGCGGGGTGACGGTCGGCGTGACGAAGAAGCTCATCGAGGCCGGTCTGCTCGACCCGGCGCTGACCACCGTCGTCCTCAACACCGGTGACGGCCTCAAGACGCTGGACGCGGTGGCCGCCACCTCGCAGGCGACCGCGACGATCCGCCCGAGCCTGGACGCGTTCCGCGCCGCCGGCCTCGCCGCCAGCTGACCACCCGAGACCGAAGAAAGGCACCCCTCATGAGCGTCAAGGTCCGCATCCCCACCATCCTTCGCACCTACACGGGCGGCCAGGCCGAGGTCCCGGCCGAGGGCTCGACCCTCTCCCAGGTCATCGAGTCCCTGGAGCAGAACCACCCGGGCATCGCCGCCCGCGTCCTGGACGACCAGGGCAAGCTGCGCCGCTTCGTGAACGTGTACGTCAACGACGACGACGTGCGCTTCGAGGGCGGCCTGGAGACGGCGACGCCGGACGGCGCGGGCATCTCGATCATCCCGGCAGTCGCAGGCGGCTGCTGACCGTCCGTCCGACTTCACAGCGTTATCTGTATTGCCCCCTCCGCGAGAGAAGCGGAGGGGGCAATTCTGCATGGTTGAGCGCGGTACAGTGTGGGAAGTCCCCCCAGCTGCCCGTGCCGCCCGCATATGAGAATGCGCCCGGCCGCGACAAGAAGCAGCCAAAGTGTTGGATCTCCTTGCGCCATAAGTCGCCTTTGCCTGGCCCGACTTGCCCTGGAATCTTATGAATTCCTCATATTAGGGCGTTCGGTGCTGCCCAGAATTCTCGTCCGATTGACCTGTTGCAGAGGGCAGTTGGGCAGATACATTCGGCCGCGGTCGACGCGTTCCGGCGCACGCACCCTCTCCTGTCGGGGGGTGAGTTCTGACCCGGGTCCGCGAAGTGCGGTCCTGTGCAAGGGCCAGTAATAGGGGAGTTAGGCATGGCTCAGGGCACCGTCAAGTGGTTCAACGCGGAGAAGGGGTACGGCTTCATCGCGGTCGACGGTGGTGCGGATGTTTTCGTCCACTACAGCGCGATCCAGATGGACGGGTACCGCACCCTCGAAGAGGGTCAGCGAGTTGAATTCGAGATCTCGCAGGGCCAGAAGGGGCCGCAGGCGGACATGGTCAAGCTCGCCGTCGGCTGAGCTCGACGCGGTCGGCCAACGACACTACTCACGCACGGAGGGCCCGTACCCCTGGGGTACGGGCCCTCCGTGCGCTTGCGTCCGCGGCCGCCCGTGAGCGGCTGTCGTCGAGCTTGGCCCTCCCGCCGTCCGACCGCCGCCCCTCAGCGAGCCTTCTTCGAAGGCGCTTGCACTCCAGGGGGTCGAGTGCTAATCATTGGCGTTAGCACTCTCCAGGTGAGAGTGACAGAACTTGGACCGGGCCGGTGAGGCCCGCAGGTCCGGTGGGGCAAGGAACCACCGGACACGCAGGCCGTCCGTCGCGGGCGCCACTCGGTCCGGAGAAATCCACCCCTGTCCGGGAGGACCACTTCACATGGCCAAGATCATCGCGTTCGACGAGGAGGCCCGGCGCGGTCTCGAGCGCGGCATGAACCAGCTCGCCGACGCCGTCAAGGTCACCCTTGGCCCCAAGGGTCGCAACGTCGTCCTTGAGAAGAAGTGGGGCGCCCCCACGATCACCAACGATGGTGTTTCCATCGCCAAGGAGATCGAGCTGGAGGACCCGTACGAGAAGATCGGTGCGGAGCTGGTCAAGGAGGTCGCCAAGAAGACGGACGACGTCGCCGGCGACGGTACGACCACCGCCACCGTTCTCGCCCAGGCTCTCGTCCGCGAGGGCCTGCGCAACGTCGCCGCGGGTGCCAACCCGATGGCCCTCAAGCGGGGCATCGAGAAGGCCGTCGAGGCCGTCTCCGCCGCCCTCCTGGAGCAGGCCAAGGACGTGGAGACCAAGGAGCAGATCGCTTCGACCGCCTCCATCTCCGCCGCCGACACCCAGATCGGCGAGCTCATCGCCGAGGCCATGGACAAGGTCGGCAAGGAAGGCGTCATCACCGTCGAGGAGTCCCAGACCTTCGGTCTGGAGCTGGAGCTCACCGAGGGTATGCGCTTCGACAAGGGCTACATCTCGGCGTACTTCGCCACCGACATGGAGCGCATGGAGTCGTCCCTCGACGACCCGTACATCCTGATCGTCAACTCCAAGGTCAGCAACGTGAAGGACCTCCTTCCGCTGCTGGAGAAGGTCATGCAGTCCGGCAAGCCGCTGCTGATCATCGCCGAGGACGTCGAGGGCGAGGCCCTGTCGACCCTGGTCGTCAACAAGATCCGTGGCACCTTCAAGTCCGTCGCCGTCAAGGCCCCGGGCTTCGGTGACCGCCGCAAGGCCATGCTCGGCGACATCGCCATCCTCACCGGTGGCACCGTCATCTCCGAGGAGGTCGGCCTCAAGCTGGAGAACGCCGGTCTCGACCTGCTCGGCCGTGCCCGCAAGGTCGTCATCACCAAGGACGAGACCACGATCGTCGACGGTGCCGGTGACAGCGACCAGGTTCAGGGTCGCGTCAACCAGATCCGTGCCGAGATCGAGAACTCCGACTCGGACTACGACCGCGAGAAGCTCCAGGAGCGCCTCGCGAAGCTGGCCGGCGGCGTGGCCGTCATCAAGGCCGGTGCCGCGACCGAGGTCGAGCTCAAGGAGCGCAAGCACCGCATCGAGGACGCGGTGCGCAACGCCAAGGCCGCCGTCGAGGAGGGCATCGTCGCCGGTGGTGGCGTGGCTCTGCTCCAGGCCTCGGCCGTCTTCGAGAAGCTGGAGCTCTCGGGTGACGAGGCGACCGGCGCCAACGCCGTCAAGCTGGCGCTGGAGGCTCCGCTCAAGCAGATCGCCGTCAACGGTGGTCTCGAGGGTGGCGTCGTCGTCGAGAAGGTGCGCAACCTGCCGATCGGTCACGGTCTGAACGCCGCGACCGGCGAGTACGTCGACATGATCGCCGAGGGCATTCTCGACCCGGCGAAGGTCACGCGCTCCGCCCTGCAGAACGCCGCGTCCATCGCCGCGCTGTTCCTCACCACCGAGGCCGTCATCGCCGACAAGCCGGAGAAGGCCTCTGCGGCTGCTCCGGGCGGCATGCCGGGCGGTGACATGGACTTCTGATCCTGACGGATCGGTAGTTCCTGTACAGCTTTGCCGCATCGGCCCCCGGGACCAGCTGGTCCCGGGGGCCGATGTCGTTTCTGTACGGGGTGGGGCGGTGGGCGCGCCCACGATGCCCGCCGGAGCACCGTGGGCGCGCGATACCCCGCGCGACGGGACCGCGGAACTACGGAAGCCGGTCGAGGAGCCAGGTGCAGAGCTCCTCCGTCACAAGGGTGTGCCCCTCGTTGCGGGACGCGAGCTTGAACTCGTCGAGCCCGCCGGCATTCGGCGGGAGCGCGGAGATGTCCTTGTACAGCTCCTCGTCCGTGTCCGGATCGCCCACGTCGACGGCGCTGACGGCCGGCACGAAGCAGTGCGAGCGGATGCGTACGTCGGTCTTGAACCCGAGAAGGGGGTTGAGGGCGTTGAGCCCGTCGGCGAGGATGCCGAACCCTTCCAGCGAGCCGCCGGGTGCGCCGTCGATCGACGGGAGTCCGGACGTATGTACCTGGTTGGTCTTCAGTGTCACCACCCGCAGCTTCGCGACGAGTTCGTTCTCGCCCGGGGACTGGGTGTAGAGCTTGGTGCCCACGACTGACAGGCCCTTGCCCTCCAGCGCCAGTTCGCCGGCTTGCACATCGGTGCCGGTGCCGTCGGCCACGCCGTTGGCGACACCGATCAGCCGCGGCCGGCGCGGCCATTGGCCGACGGCCTCCATCTCCGCGAGGAACGTGGCGCGCTCGTCGCTCTGGTCCGGCGTCCCGTCCCACTTCTCGATGTGCCGCCACAGCAGCTGACGGGCGGCCGGGCTGTTGATCTGGTCGGAGAACCGGCTGTCGAGATCCTTGATGTAGTGCGCGAACGCCTGCAGCGCGATCGGGATCCAGGCGCCGCGGTGCGGGCTGTCGTACGAGAAGTAGAGAGAGGTCTGGTGGTCGATGCTCTGGCTCTCCATCTTGGCCAGCGCGTGCCGGGTGACGAGCCCGCCCATGCTGAACCCGCCGACAGCCAGCGGCGCGTCACCCTGCCGTTCCGCGATGGCGTGCAGGATCGCGGCCTGCGCGGTCCGGGAGTTGTCCAGAATCGACGCACTGCGCTCGTGGAAGCCGAGAATGATGACGTCGTGTCCCCGGCGGCGCAGTTCGCTGATGAGCGCGTAGTCGCCGAACTCCATGATTTCCCAGGAGAAGTCCAGGCTGCTCGGACCGGTGTTGAATCCGTCGGCGAAGATCACGGGCCGCGTGAGACCCGAGTGCCCCTCGCCGTAGTAGACCCAGGCGGTGCCGCCCGGCAGGTCCCATACGGTGCTCGGCGGCAGCGGGAGGGCACCGTGCTTCTCGGCGTCCAGGCGGGGGCCGGGGGCGAGGGTGATGGGGGGCTTGCTGTGAAGCTCCGAGACGATCTGCTCGTGAGTCGGTTCGGACATGGTTCGTTCCCCTTTGGGCCGGTTCGTTACAACGAGTGCCAAGAGGAACACACAGAGTAGTGACCGGGAGGGAGAAGTGGATCAAACCACTCCCAGGTGGGAGCCGGTTTCGGACATCCGGCGATCATGACAGGCGAGAACGGATCGGCCGGCCGATCCGTTCGGATCGTGGGGTCATCGCCGCCCGGACCTCGCTCATGCGGCTGCGTACGCCCATCGCCGGGACGGTTCCGGCCGGTCCGGTGGGTACGACGGGGGTGCCCCGGCATGGTCCGCACCGGCCCCCGATCAGGCTCTCCGCGCTGCCGGGTGCGCGGCACTCGCTGCATTCGAGGGTGCGCAACACCGTCCGCTGTTGTGCCGGAGTGATCCGTTCGGGTGGCATCTTGTCGGCCAGCCGCCTGCGGACGAGGGCCGCCGCGTGGTGGATGGGGGCGGGGAGGCCGTCGGTGAGGGCGTGAAGCAGCTGAGCCTCTGTGGCGCCGCGCTCTAACCATTCGGTGACCTGCGGTTCCAGCGCCGCACAGTCCGCCGCCGAGAGGGTGAGTGAGGGAGCGGTACGACCCAGCGCGGCCAGCAGTACGAACGCCCGGGAGCGGGTGGGGTGTCGGTGCCGCTGCTCCGGCGGTACGTCGCCCCGGGTGAACGCCGCCCACCAGTCGTCGTCCCGCGCGGTGCGGGAGAAGAATGTGCGGGTCACCCAGAGCAGGACCTCGCCATTGGCGACGCACTCGCTGCCGCGCCGCAGATGCCCGGCGTCCTGGAGTTGGTTGAGGGCGGTCCGCAGCGCGCACTGTCCGTACGGGAGGACCTTGGCCAGCGTCTTCACGGAGATGTCGGCGCCGTCGGGCAGCCGGTCGATGTATGCCGCGATGGATGCCTCACGGGGCGGCAGATGCGCGAAGTCGCGGTCGGTGCGGGGGTGTTGGGAGGGTGCGGAGCGCTTGCCGTAACCCGGATTGGCCATGGGGTGCGGGGGTACGTGCGACGCGCGTGGGGCGGCACTAAGCTGGCTGACAGCCATGAGATCGCTCCTGACGATCGAAGTGGTCAGACCCCTGTTTCGGTGTTCCAGCACCGGCAGGGGTCGTTCGTTATTCGGAACGCCAGAGCGTCGCCACCATCCGTGGCAAGCCGGTCACGAGAAGTCAACTCGCCGGGTGGGGAGGGCGGGTGGGTAGTGGCCCACCTCCTGTTCCTCGGAAAGAGCGCTCGGACTTCGCGACTTGAGCTCCGGGTGGAATGCCCCCTGGTGAGGGGGCGTGCGCGTTGATCTGAATGCGCTGGGTGTACTCCGAATGCGCCGCTGCTGAGAGGGTGGATCGGTGGGGGCGCGATGCGGGAAGCGGGGCAAGGGGGGCGAGCTCTTGTGATCTTGGTGCTGGGTCAAGTGGCCCGTAATTCCCGCCCCGAACTCGTATGAGGAGTCCCGTGCGTATTCGCTCGATCCTGTCGCCGGCCGCGTCCGCCGTTGCGGTCCTGGCGCTCGCCACCCCGTCCCTGGCCGCCGACGACGGCGCCTACTTCATCCGTGACGTGCGCAGCGGCGCGTGTCTGGCGCGCGGTGAAGGCCCGCTGGGCGGCCACATCGAGCCCTGCAACCCGGGCACCGTGTGGGAGATCCGTAACCAGGACAACGGTCTGGCCCAGATCATCGAGGCACGCGGTGAGGGCCGCTGCCTGGCACTCTCGCCGGTCCGGATCTACCCGCCGGCGGTGTGGGTCGACGAGTGCGGCAATCAGCCCGACCAGTGGTCGATCCAGGACTCGACCGACGGAGGGCCGGTCGCCATCGCCCTCGGCCGGGGCGAGCTGGGCCGCCTGACCACGCAGGGCAGCCGCGCGATCGTCAGCTACGACGGCGGGCCCCAGTGGATCCTGGAGCGGCTCGGCTAGTACCTGTTCGATCGGTCACGCGACCCGCCCCGTGCCTGGAACGTCCTTCCGGGCACGGGGCGGTTTCTCACTCACGGTCGTCGCGCGAGCCGCCGGCCGGGGCCGATCCGGACGGCGTGTGCCGTCTAGTGCCGGGCACGCGCAGGCACCTCTGGCCGGCTCCGGCGGAGTGGCGCAGACACGTCCGGGCCCGGACCCGGGGCCCCGGACCCGGACGTGTGCTGCGCGCGGTTACCGGTGACGGCTCTCGAAGGTGGCGAAGGCCGCCTCCTGGCGCCACTCGGTCGCCGCCTTCGGGTTGTCGGCCAGGTAGCGGGCGCAGCGCGCGCTCGGGTGGTCGGCGCCGGGCCGGTCGCTGCGGCAGGCGGTGACCAGGCGGTAGCCGGAGGGGGCGGAGCCGGTGGCCCACAGGCTGCGGCCGTTGCGGAACGCGTACTCCAGCGAGGCGCGGGCCAGGTCCTTCAGCTCGGTGTAGCCGAGGTCGTACGTCCTGGCGGCGTACTGGTACTCGTGGCTGATGTCGATCCGCGAGACCCCCGGGTCGTCGGTGGACAGGACCACCGGGACGCCGTAGCGGCGGTACGCGTTGAACGGGTGGTCGTCGCCCGCGATGCCGAGGATCTGCTTGTTGCTGGAGAACGGCACCTCGACGGCCACCTTGCGCTGTGCCATCGTCCGGGCGAGCTGCCGCCAGTCGTCCTCGTGGACCAGGTCCACGCCGTGTCCGATGCGTTCGGCTCCGGCGACGAGTACGGCCTCGCGGATGTGGAACGTCAGGTCCTCGGGCTTGACCAGTCCGGGGGCCAACTCCCCGGCGTGCAGGGTGAGGTGGGCGCCGGGGTACTGGCCGCGCAGATAATTCAGCATCCGCATCTGGAGGCTGTAGTTGAGCAGCGCGCTCTGCCCGTCCTCGGGCTGTACGAGGTTGACCGCGACGAACCTCGGGTCGCGCTCCGCCAGTCGCATGCCGACCGCGATCTGCGTGAACACCCGCGCCGGTGAACTGCCCCGGGACACCTGGGAGATCCACCTGACGGGGAGCCGGCAGCCCGGGTCGGGGCGCGCGGTGTCGCAGTGCGCGGCCGCCCGGAACTGGGCGTCGGCGGCGTCGGCCTCCCGGACCGCATCGTCCACGACCCGGTCGAGCTGCCCGCCGGCCAGGAGCTTGCGGTGGAACGCCGCCAGATCGGCGTCGTAACCCACGGCGTCGGCAAGCTGCTTGGTGCTTTCCGACGCGGGGGTGACCATGGTCTCCAGATAGAACTGGTTCTGCTCGACCACTGTGTCGGCCACATCGGCGAGCAGCTTGCCGCGGTCCCATGTCGCCAGGCTGAACTTGCCGAAGGTGTCGAAGAAGTGGTCGTGACCGGACTGATCGGACGGGAAGTCCTGCATGGACCAGGCCCGGACGATCTGCTGCCGGAAGGCGGCGTCCGTCTGTGCGTCGATGGCGGGCCTCTTGCCCGGTCCGCACGGCGGCGCGACAGCCGTCGTCGTCGCGTCGATGCACAGCCCGTTCTCGCCCGCGAGCTTGATCAGGAACTCGGTCTCTGCCGCGCCCGACAGATGGTTGTGGAGGTCGCCCCCCTTGGGCAGCGCCTTGAAGAAGGCCTTCAGCCTCTCGGGCCTGTTCTGCAACGAGTCGAGGTACGCGGCAGTTCTGCGCTCGGCCGGGGTCACCGCGCGGGGCGACGCGTCGCCGACCGGTGCCGCCGTCGCCGGGACCGCGGGAAGCAGGGACAGTACGGCGAGTACGCCGAGCCCGGCCGGGAGCAGGGACTTGGGACGGTGGGCCGTCCGGATTGTTGAGATCACGGCCGAATGATCGCGTTCGGCGAAGGCATTTCTCACCCAAACTGCATCTATGGCCTGAAACGTCCACCCGATCGAGTGCGTGGGCGGGCGCTGCCCTCCAACTCTTCCGGGGGATACCCCCCGGAAGAGTCGGAGGCTTCTCCCAGCGCGCGGCAATGCAATCGGAGGCAATGATCTTTCTCAAGTTGCAATACGCAAGTTGAGAGGCAACAGCATGGCTAAGCACCGGAAGCGGATCAGTCGACGGGTACTGCTGGCGACGGCGGCGGTTGCGACGGGAGCGGTCCTCGCTCCCGTGGCGGTCCAAGCAGCCTCGGCCGACAAGGCCGGCAGGGAGCAGAACCCGGTCCGCGCACTGGAGCAGGCGGCCCACCCGCTGCGCTCGACCGAGCCCGGGGGGAACACGGCCGACCTGCGAGCCCTGGACTCGATGATCGGCGACGCCGAGGTGGTGGGCCTCGGCGAGGCGACCCACGGCTCCCATGAGTTCTTCACCATGAAGGAGCGGGTCTTCCGCCACCTCGTCGAGAAGAAGGGCTTCACCACCTTCGCCCTGGAGCTGAGCTGGTCCGCCGGGCTCCAGATCGACGACTACCTCCAGACCGGCAAGGGCGACGCCCGCAAGATTGCCAAGGAGACGCTCACCAACTCGCCCTGGGATCGAGAGGAGTTCGTCAGCCTCATCGAGTGGATGCGGAACTACAACCGCCACCACCCCGGCCGCCCCGTCCACTTCATGGGCGACGACATCGGCGCACCCTCACTGAGCGACGAGTTCTTCGGCCGGGTGTCCGGCTACGTGCAGAAGAACCACCCGGAGGCGCTGCCGCGGCTCAACGAGCTCTACACCGGCCTGCGCCCGATCGACGACGTCTTCGCCTACCTGGGCAAGCCGCTCGCGGAACGGCAGCAACTCGCCGTCAAGGCACAGCAGGCCCTGGAGCTGGTCAGCGGTCTGAAGGGCTCCGGCGGCGACACGTTCGACTGGGCCGAGCAGAACGCCCGGTCCGTCGCCCAGACCGCCAAGTTCCTCACCCTGAACCCCGACGACCCGGAGTCGAACGCCGCCTCCCAGCGCTTCCGCGACGAGGTGATGGCCCAGAACGTCTCCTGGTGGCAGCAGCGCACCGGCCAGAAGGTGCTGCTGTCCGCGCACAACGACCATGTCGCCTACGTAGCCGGCGATCCCGAGATGTACCCCAAGACGCAGGGGGCGTTCCTGCGCGACACGATGGGCAAGGACTACCTCCCCATCGGCTTCACCTTCAACCAGGGCTCTTTCCTGTCGAAGGACGCCGCGCTGGGCGGAGAGTGGAAGAAGTTCACCGTTCCCGCCGCCAAGTCCGACCGGAACGAGGCCACCCTCGACAAGGTCCGCTACCGGGACTTCTACCTCGACGTCCGCACCGCCCCGGCCGCCGCGCGTGACTGGCTGAACTCCGCCCGGCCCACGCTCAACGTCGGCACACTGTTCCCCGTGGAGCCGCACGACACCGCGCTCGCCAAGTCCTTCGACGTCCTCATCCACCTGCACGAAGTCAGGGAGGCTGACAGGCTGAAGCCGTGACGGCCTGGTTCCGGTTTTGGCGCGAGCCGTCCGGCACCGCCTGATCTGCGGGGGAGCGGACGGTCAACAGGCTCAAGAACATCCGGGTCGTGGCCACGAGGTACGACAAGCGGGCCCGCATCTTCCCTGGCACCGTCACCGTCGCCGCGATCCGGCTCCGGCTTCGTCCGTGATCCACCGGACAGAGCCTGGCGGTGAGGCGCTCGAAAACCGGTGGAGCAGCACCGCTGTGCGCCATTACCGTGCTGCCGAACCAAGTCGTCTGGTCAAGGACGTTCCGTTGTACACCCTGTGAGACCTCCCGAGTGCTGAATCGTCGCGCGTCGCGCATGTGCGCCGCGCTCCTTTTTGCTGCGGACTTCTCACTGAAACCGGTGTACTTCTGTGCTCAATAGCTGAGTGGTCGCGCCCACCTGCCTGCCGCTCGTTCTCCGCCGTTGCCACGCGTGCGCGTCCGAGCGCTTCCGGGCAAGCGGTAAATTCCGCGTCAACGCAAACCACAAGCTCATCGACGCCTGGCTCCTCGCGCTCTGTACCGCTTGCGGGGAAACTGCAAAGCTCACGGTCCTGGAGCGGATGAATGTGCGCTCCATACGACCTGAGCTGCTGGACCGGCTGCATGACAACGACCTCGGTCTGACAGCCGAGCTGCTCCAGGATCCGGTCGTGCAGCGCCGTAATCGCATCGCCCTCGACTGGGACAACGCCTGGCGCCTCGACACCGGCGGATCGGACCACCTGGACCGCGAGGTGATCGACATCTCGGTCCGCTTCGCGGCGCGGATCCCTGTCCGGCCGGTGCGACTGATCGCTGAAGGTTGCGGTCTTTCGCGGGCCGAGGTCGAGAGACTGATCACGGAGGGGAATCTCGTCTCGGCGGTCCGGCTGAGCGGCAAGCTCTCCGGCGACTTCACCTTCACGCTCAAGCGCTGAGCTCTCCTCGGGACCAGGGCCTGTCCGGCAAGACCCGCCGGACAGGCCCTGGCACGGGTGATCGGCCTGGGCGCCGGGGTTCTGCGGAAGATCCTCGATCAGCCGCTTCGACGCCGTGGCGGTCTGCTCCCTCAGCGGCCCCGAGGCCACCACGGCGTGGCTGCAGCCGTTCGCGGGAGGCATGCCTCGGGGCGTACGAGGTGGCGCTTCGTCACGTCCTACTCGTCCGGATCCCAGGCGCTGAGCCGGTCGAAGAGACGTCGGTCGCCGTCGAGCTGCAGGGAGTCGATCGGGATACGGCCGTACAGGACGAGGACCAGCTCACCGGCCGTGCCCCGGGCAGAGGCGGCGACCGCGTCCGGGCCCTCGCCGGCAGCGGTGGCGGGCATTGTGCCGGGTGTGGGGAGACGGGTGATCCGTGCGTCGTCGGCGGAGACCGAGAGGCGCCAGGAGCGGCCCTCGGTGGCGTGGAAGTCGACGGCAGCGGGCTTGTGCGGCCAGGCACTCGTCGTCGCACAGCAGGTGGACAGGAACTCGTCGACACCGTCGAGTGCCACCTCGTCCGGCAGCGGCTGCGGGGCACCCACGGTGATCTGGGCGTCGTACGTGTGCACCGCGATCTCCTGGAGCTGGTGCCGAGCGACGGCACCGGACGTCTGCGGCGACTCCGAGGTACCCCACCACGTCCAGCAACCGCGATCCGGGCCGGCCTCCCGCAGCGCGTCCAGCAGCTCCTGCGTCGATGCGGCCAACCAGGCCAGCAGGGCCTCGCGCTCGCGCGGCGCAGCCGGGGCGCCCTCCGGTGCGGACTTGGCGGCGGCAGGCCCTGCGGCAACGGTGGCGGCCCAGGAGCGGCGCCCCTCGCCCAGGTGCTGCACCAGGTCGAACAGCGTCCACTCGGGGCAGCTCGGCACCTGCACGTCGAGGCTGGGCGCGGAGGCGACCGCGGCGCGGAAGGCGGCCGACCGTTCGTCGATCAGTCGCAGCACGGCGGCGAACTCAAGTGTCGTTGTCACACTGACTCTCCATCACCGCGTTCCGACAATCGGACAGCGATTTTCACAGCCGCCGCGGCGGGCACGCGGTATGGGCCGCGCGCCCTCGGATGGCGCGGTGTTCCGCGCAGATCGGGCGAGCCTCAGAAGGCAAGGGCACCTCTCACGGACGTCAGGCCCGGACGCGGTGGACCGGAGAGCGAGACAGAACAAGCTTCTGACATCTGCTGCGCGCCTGCGCCGCCCCGGCCGCTCACCTCGCCGGTGCGCAAGTTCGCGAACTGCCGGCGCAGCGGGTGCTCGGGCGGGACGTGCTTGCCGGGCCCCCGCGCGGACGTCGGACCGCTGCTCCGGGCCAGAACCCCTCGTTCAGCGGACCGGCCCCCGACTCTTGTTCGGCTCCTGTTCGGCTCCTGTCAGATTCCTGTCAGATTTCCCGAGGTGGACAACCGGTGACGACACGTCATCCTCTCCCGGTGCGGGGGGTGCTCCTGGGATTCCTGGGGCGCTGAAGCACGACCAACGACGAGGAGACACCATCGTGAGACAGGTCTCACGCGCACTGACGGCTGCCTTGGCGGTCGTGGCGCTGGCGGCGGGTGCGCCAGGGCCGGCGCACGCGCAACCGGCCGCCGAGTCCATACCCGGCGCGCCGCCGGGCGCCTCCGGGGAGCGGCTGCCGGAGGGGTGGCGTGTCGAGGGCGGGGAACTGATCTGGAGCTCGCCCGAGCCCGTGGGCATGGGCGGCGCCCTGGTCGAGTTCCGCTCGGGGGAGCGGACCCTCGGTGTCCCGAAGCCCTCCCCCGACCAACGCACCTTCCGGCTCCGCCTCGGCGGGGCGAGGGTCGGACCGGTGAGCGAACTCCAGGTGGTCGCCGGTTCGCGGCGGCTGGACGCCGCAAGGGCCGACCAGGCACCCGGTCAGCGGCGCTCGTCGGCCGCGGCGGCGCCCCAGGACCCGTTCCCCGCCAACCCGGTCGACCCCGGTGTCGCCGGTAAGTACCGCACCAGCAGCGGTGAGTACGTCCTGAAGTCGGTGAGGCTGCCGGGCTACGCCGAGCCCGTGGAGATGCGCGCCACGGTCGTCGGCCCGACGGACGCGCCGGGGAAGCGACCGCTGGCGCTCTTCCTCCACGGCCGTGGCGCCACCTGCTACGAGCCCGGCAAGAACAGCGCGGGCATGGAGTGGCCGTGCAAGCCGGGCAACAAGGAGGTCCCGAGCTACCGCGGCTTTCTGCACGACCAGAAGCTCCTGGCATCCCAGGGCTATGTGACGGTCTCCATCTCCGCGAACGGTGTCAACGCGCAGGACGGCCGCGCGGCCGACTTCGGGGCGCAGGCCCGTTCGTCCCTGGTGCGCCAGCACCTCGCCCGCTGGGCGGAGTGGGGCGTGAACCCCGCGAACGCCCCCGAGGCCGTGCGCGCGACGGAGCCCGCGGACCTCTCGAAGGTGCTCCTGGTCGGCCACTCCCGGGGCGGCGAGGGCGTCAACCGGGCGGCCCTCGACAGCGTCTCCCCGCCGCCGCCCGCCGAGGACGGCTACCGGGGGCCGGTGGGCTGGCGGATCCGCGGCACTGTCCTGATCGGCCCCACCATCTTCGGCCAGAACCCCACGCCCGACGTGCCTTCCATGACCATTCTGCCGGGCTGTGACGGCGATGTGAGCGATCTTCAGGGCCAGATCTACCTCGACGGCACCCGGGGCATCGGCCGGGGCACCGCGCTGCACAGCGCGGTGTACATGGTCGGCGCCAACCACAACTTCTTCAACACGGAGTGGACGCCCGGCCAGGCCGAGGCCCCGGCCGCCGACGACTTCTGGGACGACAAGGACAACCCGGACCCGGTCTGCTCGGCACGGGCCAAGACCCGGCTGAGCGCCGAGCAGCAGCAGACGGCGGGCGCCACCTACATCGCCGCCGCCGCGCGGCTCTTCCTCGCGGGCGACGACCGGGTCCGCCCGCTGCTCGACGGCTCCGGCCGGCGCGCGCCCTCGGCCGATCCCGCCCGGGTGCTGACCCACGCCGTCGGCGGCAACCGTACTCCGGCGATCCGGCCCGACACCCCGCTCTCGGTGACGAACGGGCGCGTGTGCGAGCAGATCACGACGAGCACCACCCGGGCCTGCAGGCCGGACTCCGACCCCGGTAGGTCGCCGCACTTCGCGTCCTGGGCGGACACCACCAGTGAGCCGGGCCGAAACGCGGTCACGGCCCGCTGGACCAAACCGGGCACCCCGGTCCGGCTGACGCCGGAGCGCGCCTTCTCGCTGGCGGGCTCCGACGCGCTCGCCCTGCGGGTGATGGTGCCGCCGAACACCCGGGGCACCCGGCTCGACGTCGCCCTCACCGACACCTCCGGCAAGCGGGTGGGGCTCGGGCAGGTCACTGTCGACGGCCTTCCCGGCTCCGACTCGACGGCCGCGTACTGGGCGCGTGAGGTCCGCGTCCCGCTGAAGGCCGCCGTCAGCGCCGGTGTCGACCTGAAGCGGACGCAGTCGCTGGAGCTCACCCCACGCAGCGGCTCCGGCGAGCTCTGGTTGATGGACGCCTGGGGCTGGCGCCCCGGCACCCCGGCGGTACGCCCCGTCGCGCTCCCGCGTGTCGACATCGGCCGGCTGACGGTCAAGGAAGGCGACTTCGGCACCCGCACCTACCGCGTGCCCGTCCAAGTCACCGGCAAGGGCACCGGCGTGATCAAGCTCGCCGTCCGCGACCCGGAAACCCGCAAGTCCACCATCCGCACCGTGACGGTGAAGGCCGGTGGCTCCGTGGACGTGCCGATCACGGTCACGGGCAACTCCCGCTACAACTACGACCTCAGCCACGAGGTCGCGGCCAAGGCCGTGCGCGGCACGGCGGTCGGCGGCGGCTTCGGGGGCGTGCTCGTCGAGAACGACGACCCCAGGCCCACGGTCACCGTGACCCCGGTCGCCGACTCGGTCACCGAGGGCCAGAAGCTCACCTGGAAGGTGGAGCTCTCCCAGCCCGCCGACACCGACATCGAGACGCGGTTCGACCTCCTGCCGGTGCGCGAGGGCACGGAGTTGTCCACGAAGGACGTCGACAAGGAATGGCTCTCCGAGCTCGGCGAGGCCGCCGACCCGGAGCGGCCCCTGTCCACGAACAGTCCCTCCCTCTGGGTGTCCGTCCGCAAGGGCGAGACGAGCACCGAAGTGTCCGTGCCCACGGTCACCGACGCGCTGACCGAGTCGGAGGAGTCCCTGCGGATGCAGGTGTACGTCCTCAAGGAGGACGAGTGGATGGATGGCCCCCTCCTCTCAGGGAAGGTCACGGACGCGCGCCAGGGCTGACGCCCGGGGTCCGCGCCCCGCGCTGACGGTGCCTGAGCGCGCCACCTGGACGATGGCACCGGCCCTCACCACGAGGACCGGTGCCATCGGCGTGAGGAGGCCACGCGGGGCAACGGAAGCCCGTACGGAAGGCCGCCCGGTGGGAGACCGTGCGGGAAGGTCTCCTGCGCAGGGCCGTGCGCAATCCGTGTGGAGTCCGTGTGGAGTCCGTGTGGAGTCCGGACCTGCTCCGGCGCCGGGCCCGAGCAGACCATGAGCGCTCACGAGGGCTCGGCTTGTTCCTCGGCCTCCGGAGGAGGGGCCGACGTTCTTGGGGCCTGGCATGACAACTCCCTGTGACACACGTGCGGTTGTTGGTTCTGCGCCTCTTCCGGGCCGGCGACGTGTTGGACACGCTGGGTATGCATTGTCATTACTCAGCGTGGAAAGGGATGGATCATGACGACGACGGAACGGCGCAGGACGGCAGAGGGCAGAGTGCGGACGGCGGAGGACGCTGTGTCGCGGCTGAAGGAGGGGTTCTCCGGGGTCGGGATCACGCTGCCCTCGCTGCGGATCGACCCTGTGTCGTGCGCGGGGAACGACCCGGCGTCGCCGCTGGTCGACCTCGGCCGGTGCAACCTCGACACGGCGCTGCGGCTGAGCATGGTCCTGGAGGCTCAGGGGCTGGCCGGTCATGACGGGTGAGGGGCTTGAGCCGTGTGCGCCCGAGCCCGGGTCGTTCGCGGTGGACACGCGGGACGGGCGGGTGGGGCGCGTGATGGGGTGCGTCGGGCCGTACGTACAACTGCGGGCGCCGGGCGGTGGGGCCGAGTGGGACTGCCCGCCGGAGTCGGTGAGGCCGGCCCCGCTCGGGGAAGTGCTGCGGGCCTGGGTCAGGGAGGTCAACCGGGAGGGGCGGCTGCCGTGATGGTGTCAGGGTGCCGGGCCTGATGCGGCGGTGGACGTGAGGAAGGGCGACGCCCTGGGGGGTGCCGCCCTTCGATCGGGCCGGTCGGTCCGGTCAACTCACTTTATGGAGCGGGTACTTCGCGTACGAGCTCTGAAGTCCAGGGGCAGAAGATGAGGCCGGGCAGGAAGGGGCCGCCGGCCTCGTCGAGGTGCTCCTCCACGTACGGTAGCGTCGCGTCGCAGACCTCGAATGCATAGTCGAAGAAGTGGACCGTCTCCGGGGCGTAGTGGAAGCTCCAGCCCGGGTTGTACCAGGCCGGGGACTTGCTGATCCTGCCGATGACGTGGGGCTCGTCGTTCGTGGCGCCGCTCACCAGGTCCCTGGCGTGATGGATCTCGCGCTCCTTCACCAGCTTCACGATGAACGTGCTCCGGGTGATGTCGGTCATCTCGAAGTAGGCGGGCGCGACGGCGGCGCGCTGCGCCCCCTCGCTGTGCTGGGTGGCCTGGGCCGGCTGAGCCACGGCGAAGGCGAGCATCGCGACGGCGGCGAGGCTTCCGGCCTTGGTGAACATGTGTCGCACAAGGATCTCCATTGATGCATGGCAGACCGTGATGATCATGGCCGCTCGTGGCGCAACGTAATGGAGTGATTGCGTAAAGTCATGTCCGACGCTCCGGGCGGGCGTCGGGACGAACGGTCAGCTCCGGGCCGGGCCGCGTCGCCGCACCAGGGGCAGGTACACCTCGTCGACGATCTCGACGAGGACGTCGTCGGGTGCCGTAGGGGCTCCGCGCACGACGAATTCGTTGCGCAGCAGGACGATGGCCACGGCGGCGACCCGCGGATGGAGCGCTTCGGGGGAAGCCTCACCGCGTGCGACCGCGCGGCCCAGGACGGTCAGCCAGGGGGCGGCTGCGGCGTCGCTGGACTGTTCTTGCAGCTGTGCCAGGAGTTCCGACGTGCCGCCGGCCGCGGAAAGCAGTTCGCGCAGGATTGCTCCGAGGGGGGAACTCCAGTGGCGGTTGGCTCCACGTAGCAGCTCAAGGACGTCGCTGCGCAGATCGCCGGTGTCGGGCGGTTGGACTGTCGTGGCCAGTTGCCGATAGGCGGCGATGCCGAGTGCGAGGCGGTTCGGCCAGCGGCGGTAGATGGCGTTCTTGTTGGTGCCCGCGCGGGCGGCGACCTTGTCCATGGTCAACCCGGCGAATCCGGACTCGGTGAGTTCGTCCACCGCTGCGCGCAGGATCGCCTCCTCCAGGACGGCTCCGCGGCGCCGCGTCTGCCCGGCACTCGGCTGTCTCATCGGATTCTCCGCCATGGCTCCTTCTCGCAAGCGGTACCGCTCGTACCTTCCCATTGTGGTTGCCATCCCTGGGCAGCGGCAATTAGGGTACGGCTAGTACCGTAAATGCTTCGACTGAGAGAGGGTGCGGCGCATGCGGGCCAGAGGCATCAGCTACGACACCGGCTTCGTCAAGAACGGAGCGGTCTCCCGAAAGCTCTTCGACCCGGAGGTGGTCAGGCGCGAGCTGCGCATCATCCGTGATGACCTGCACTGCAACGCGGTCCGCGTCATGGGTGGTGATCCGGAACGGGTGGAGCTCGCGGCGGGGTACGCGGCCGATCTCGGCCTCGAGGTCTGGTTCTCCCCGTACCCGCTCGAACTGACCGCCGACGAGATGCTGTTGCTGTTCGCCGACTGCGCCGAGCGCGCGGAGCGGATCAGGCGGCGGGGAGCGGAGGTCGTGTTCGTCGCCGGCGCCGAGCTGAGCCTGATGAACCAGGGGTTCCTGCCCGGCGACAGCATCGACGACCGGGTCGCGCTGCTGAGCCGGCCGGATCGCGTGCGCGAGCACATCGGGCAGGTCGGTGCGCGTGTCAACGACTTCCTCGACAAGGCCGTGGCACTCGTCCGCGAGCGCTTCGGCGGCAAGGTGACCTACGCGTCCGCACCGCTTGAAGGTGTCGACTGGGCCCCCTTCGACATCATGTCCGTGGATCTCTACCGGTCGGCCGAGATCGCCGACCGGTTCGCCGAAGGCGTCCATCACCTCGTCGCGCAGGGAAAGCCGGTCGCGATCACCGAGTTCGGCGCGGCCGGTTACCGGGGTGCGGGTGACCGGGGAGCTCACGGTCTGGAGATCGTCGAGTACGACAAGGACGGCGGTCCTCTTCGGCTCAACGGCGTGTACGCCCGCGACGAGGCCGGTCAGGCCGCGTATGTGCGGGAACTGCTGGAGGCCTTCGACGCCGGAGGCATCGACAGCACCTTTGTGTTCACCTTTGCGCTGTACGACCACGTGCACCGCCCCGACGGAGACCCCCGCGAAGACCTGGACCTGGCCAGCTACGGCATCGTCAAGGTCTTCGAGGACCGTCTGGGAACCACCTGCTCCGGCGTGCCATGGGAACCCAAGGCCGCGTTCACCGCCGTCGCCGACCACTACCGGGAGCACTGAGACCGCGGAAGCGGTCCTGCGTGGGTAACGGCAGACCGACGCGATGAGGGAGGGGCGGCTCCGGCGCTGAGCGCAGTCAGGAAAATTTCAGGGAGGCCCTGTCAGCGTGCCGTTCCATGACAACCGACATGACCGACACGTATGCGTCCGGCACGCGCTCCCGGGCACGGCAGATGCTGAACAAGGTCCCGGAAGTGACCGTCTACTTCTGGGTGATCAAGGTGCTGTGCACCACCGTGGGTGAAACCGCGGCCGATCTGCTCAACGACAACCTGGGCATGGGGCTGACCAACACCTCGTACCTGATGAGTGCGCTGCTGGTCGTCACCCTGGTCTTCCAGTTCCGGGCGCGCAGGTATGTACCCGGCCTGTACTGGCTCTCCGTGGTACTGATCAGCGTGGTCGGCACGCTGATCAGCGACAACCTGACCGACAACCTCGGCGTTCCGCTCCAGACCACGACCGTGGTGTTCGCGGTGGTACTCGTCGTCACGTTCTCCGCCTGGTACGCGAGTGAGCGGACGCTGTCCATCCACTCGATCCGGACGACGCGCCGCGAGGCGTTCTACTGGCTGGCGATCCTGTTCACATTCGCTCTGGGTACGTCCGCGGGCGACCTCACGGCGGAGAAGCTGGATCTGGGGTACTGGCTCTCCGCGGTCGTGTTCGCCGCGCTGATCGCGGCGGTGGCCCTCGCACACCGCACGCTGGACTTCAACGCGGTGTGGTCGTTCTGGATCGCGTACGTCCTGACCAGGCCGCTCGGCGCCTCGATGGGCGACTACCTGTCGCAGCCCACCGCGGACGGCGGGCTGGGACTGGGCACGGTCGGCACCAGCATCCTGTTCCTCGTCGTCATCCTCGGTCTTGTCGTCTTCCTGACCCGGACGCGGCGCGATGTGGCGGAGGCCCGCACCGTCGAGGTCAGCCCGCAGGAAGGGTGACGACGAAGCGCGCGCCGGGGGCCGCAGCGTCCAGTGCGATGTCGCCGCCCGCTGCCCTGGCGAGTCGCCGGGCCAGGGCCAGACCGAGTCCCGCGCCGTCGTGTCCGTCCTCGGGGCGGGCGCGACGGCCGGGTTCGAAGAGCGAGGCGACGAAGTCCTCCGGCACGCCGGGTCCGTCGTCGGACACGCACACCGTGACCTCGCCCGCGCTCGCCTCGCAGGTGAGAGTGACCGAGTGGGCCGCGTAGCGGCGGGCGTTGTCCAGGAGCGGCGTCAGGATGCGCTCGGCGACGTCCTCCGAGACACCGATGCCGACCTCGGGTGTGCCGACGGGGGTGCCACTGCCCGCCGCGACGGTCACCGGCGGGGCGTCGGGGAACAGGGCCGCGTTGCGTTCCGCCAGGCAGTGTGCGATGTCGGAGAAGCGGGAGCGGCCGGGGGTCTGCGCACTGCGGGTACGGACCTCGGAGAGTAGCGAGTCGCAGATCTGCTGCATGGTCGCGGCGGCGCCCGCGATGGCCTCCAGGGAGGTTTCCCGTTGCTCCGCGCTGCGCGGGCGTCCCGTCAGCCACTCGGTTTCGGCGGCGATGCGGGCGAGTGGTGTGCGCAGTTCGTGGGAGAGCTCGGCGGCCTGCTGCTGCTCGTGGCGCAGGACGGCGGCCAGCCGGTCCAGCAGCGCGTCCAGGCTGGTGGCGAACGCGGCGAGCTCGGCGGGTCTGCCCTGCGCACCGAACCGTTCGGGAGCGCCCGCGGCGCTCCACCGCGTGGCCTGCTCGCTCATCGCGGCGACCGGGCGCAGGGCCCGTCGTACGACGAGGCGGGTCAGGAGATAGATGGTGGCCAGCAGAAGCACCGCCAGCGCGATCGAACCGATCAGGGCGGTGTCCGCCGTGCTGCGGTACGGGTCGAGGCTGACGGAGCCGACGACGGTGCCGGCCTGCGTGGGTATGTGACCCTGCCGGGCGGGTGCGGCGACGGGGAAGGCGTACAGCCGCCACGACCCGGGGCCGTCGGTGTCGGCGAACGTCTCGCGCCGGCCCGCGAGGCGGGCCGCCTGCGCCTCCAGGCCGGCGGGTGCGGTGGGGGGCTTCTCGACCACCGTGCCGCCCTGGAAGATCCAGACCCCGGCATCGAGGGCCCGGTCCTCGGTCGGCTCCCGGACGACCAGCCGGCCGTCCGGTCGTACGTCCACCGTCGCCGCCACGGCCTCGGCGCGGGTGCGCAGGACGTCGTCGGCCTGTCCGTGGAGCCGTTTGTCGAGGGCGATGTTGAAGACGGTGGTCAGGACGCCGATCCACAACACACTGGTGGCGAGGGCCATCAGTGCGAGGCGGCCGCGGAGGGTCAGGGGGCGTTTCATCGGTGCATCGGGGCCTCTGGTCGGACGCGGCGGATGTGTTGCCGTTCTGGTTCTCAGCCGAAGCGGTAGCCGATGCCGCGGGCGGTGCTGATGGTCTGCGGGCTGTCTGCTTCGCGAAGCTTGCGGCGCAGGCGGGCCAGGTACTGGTCCAAGGTGTTGTCGCTGACCTGCGCCCCCTCCGGCCAGCCCGCCCGCAGCAGGGCCCGGCGGCGCACCACGCTCCCGGGGCCCGCCATCAGGCACGCCAGCAGGCGGAACTCGGTCGGTGTCAGGGCCACGGGGCGGCCGTGGACCGTCAGCTCGTGCTTTATCGGGTTCAGCCGCATGGCACCCGCGCTGTCGGCGAGGGTGCTGCCGTGGTGACCGGCCCGGTTCAGGACCGCCCGGACGCGGGCCGCGAGCTCGCTGAGGTGGAAGGGCTTGACCAGGTAGTCGTCGCCGCCGGAGGCGAAACCGGAGAGCCGGTCGGTGAGATTGCCGTGGGCGGTCAGGAAGATCACCGGAGCGGTGAACCCCGCACCGCGCATCGCCTGGCACACATCACGCCCGTCGGAGTCCGGCAGCCCCACATCGAGGACGACTGCGTGCACCGACTCGTCGACGGTCTTCAGGGCGGTCGCGCCGTCGACGGCGGTCACGACGTCGAAGTCCTCGTCGCGCAGGCCACGGGCCAGGACATCGCGCAGGCCGTGGTCGTCCTCGACGACAAGAATGCGTGCAGCGGTCACCGGGCCAGTATTACCCGACCCGTGCCGGGCACCCCAGCGCGTTCAGGTTCAGGTGGTGACCGGGCGGACGGCGGAGGGTCGCTGCGTACGTCACACGATCGTAGGACGTTGGTGTGAGCGGCGAACTGCCGCAGAACCGACGATCTACGCTCCTTTGACAGGCCACAGAAGAAGGGACTCGCGATGACTGCCGCGATGGTCGAGAACGACCAGGCCTCTGAGGGCCGCCCGTGGGACTACCTGCTGCAGACATGGCGTGAACTCGACGTGCCCGAGGGGTGGCGCGCCGAGATCGACGAAGGGCAGATCGTCTTGGTACCTCCGCCCCATGCGCATCGCAACGGCATTGCCGCCAAAGTGCAGCGCAGGCTCTACAGACATCTGCCCGAAGCGCTGGAGATCTACCAGACCCTCGGCATCCACGTGGCCCCGCTCGACAAGCTCTATGTGCCAGATCTTGTGGTCATGCCCTCGGAGCTCATCGATGCCGCCGACCCGGAGACCAGCGATCCGATGGACGCGTCGGAAGCCCTGCTCATCGTCGAGATCACGTCGAGAGGCAACGCCCGGGAGGACCGGACGAAGAAGTACCGCGCCTATGCACGCGCGGGCGTACCCATGTACCTGTTGATCGACCGGTTCGACACCCGTGGAGCGATGGCCACTCTGTTCACGGAGCCGAACGAGGACGGGACGTACAAGCGCTCCGACCTGGTGCCGTTCGGCAAGCCGCTCACGCTGCCGGAGCCCTTCGGTACGACCCTCCTCACGGACGAATTCCCGGTCTGAGAAGGCAAAGAGAAGGGGCGGCGCCCCCTACACCTGCCCCCCCCCACAAGACCAATACGGCTGGGGGGATCATACCCC
>NZ_JBHVWS010000064.1:0-9335 GCF_042882185.1 Streptomyces sp. NPDC058239 | reverse complement strand
TGCCCCACCCCGCCCTGGGGGCGGCCGCGTGCGTGACCCACCCCCCACCGCTACTTTGCCCGGGGTTACAACGCCACAGCCTGGGGCGGGCCCCGGGACCTGGGCCCCCGCCCCTCACTTCGTATCCGGATGCGGGGATCAGACCCCGGCCGGTTCCTTCGCCGGGCTGCCGGGGCCGGTCGTCGGGGACGCCGGGCCGCCCGTTGCCGCGACCGTGGATTCGGCCGGTTGCTGGGAGACGTTGAACTCCGTCAGCAGGTCCTTGCTGAAGCCGAAGAAGTACGTCGCGAGGAATCCGGCGAGGTAGCCGACCAGCAGGCCGCCCGCGTAGATCGCGATCGTGGTGCCCAGGCCGTGGTTGCCGTCGATGAGGGGGAAGAGGGCCCAGCCGGACGGGCCGATGGCCGTGGAGCCGACCTTGTCGCCGAGCTGGTTGAACAGGCCGATGAAGCCGCCACCGAACGCACCGCCCACGCACGCCGTGATGAACGGGCGGCCGAGCGGGAGGCTGACACCGTAGATCAGCGGTTCGCCGACGCCCAGCAGACCGGCCGGGAGTGCGGACTTGATGGTGCGGCGGATCGACTCGTTGCGGGGGAGACGGAAGTAGACCGCCGCGGCCGCGCCGACCTGGCCGGCGCCCGCCATCGCGAGGATCGGGAGCAGGACGGTGTAGCCCTGCTGCTCGATCAGGGTGGTGTGGATCGGGATGAGCGCCTGGTGCAGGCCCAGCATCACCAGGGGCAGGAAGAGACCGCCGAGCACGAAGCCCGCGCCCGCGCCGCCGTTGGAGAGCAGCCAGTCGGCGAACGTACCGATGGCGGTGGAGATCTCACCGGCCACGTACATCAGGCCGAAGATCGTCACCAGGCCGGAGACCAGGACCGTGAGGGTCGGGGTGACCAGTACGTCCAGCGCCTCGGGCACCCAGCGGCGACACCACTTCTCCACGTACACCGCGAGTACTGCCGCACCCAGTGCGCCCAGCACACCGCCCTGGCCGGGGGAGAGCTTCTGGCCGAACGCCTCGATGTTCGCGACGCCCGGGAAGACGATGATCGCGGCGACCGCACCGCCCAGGATCGGCGTACCGCCGAACTCCTTCGCCGTGTTGAAGCCGACGAACACAGCGATCAGCGCCATGAATCCGGACGCCATCGCGGCCAGGGCGGGCGTGACCGAGGTCAGCCAGCCCAGGTTCACCAGCAGGCCGTTGAGGCCGGCGATGATGCCGCAGCCGATGAGCGCCGGGATCAGCGGGACGAAGATGTTCGCGATCCTGCGCAGGAACAGCTTGAACGGGGTGGCGTTCTTCGCCTTCCGCGCTGCCTTCATCGCCGCACCCTGGGCGGCCAGTTCGTCCGCCGAAGCGGAGGCGGAAGCGGAAGCCGAGGCGGAAACAGCCGCCGCTTCAGGGGCTGCTGCCCTGCCCTCCTCCACCAGCTGCTCGAACTCCGGGGTGACCCGGGCGACGGTGCCCGGGCCGAGGACGATCTGGTACGTGTCGTCCTCGACCACGCCCATGACGGCGGGTACCGCCTTCAGGGCCTCGTCGTCGACGAGCGAGCGGTCGTGCAGGCCCAGCCGGAGCCGGGTCATGCAGTGGGCGATGGAGCTGACGTTCGTGGCGCCACCGACGAGCGGAAGGATCGCGGCGGCGGTGGCGCGGTTCTTGTCTTCTGTTGCCATGGTGCGTGGTGCCTTGCTGTGCGGGGGTGCGGGGGTGGAGCCGGTGGGTCAGGTGGTGCGGGGGGCGGCGGCGAGGGCGGCGCGGAGGTGGCCGTCGGACGCGGTCAGCAGGGTGGCGGCGGTGGGGCCGTCGACCTGGCCGAGGATGGTGAGAATGGCGTTCTTCACCTCGCCGTCGGTCGCGGCGAGGGCGGCCTCGATCTCCTCGTCGGACGCTCCGGTGGCGAGCGAGACGATCCGGCGGGAGCGGGCGCGCAGCTTCTCGTTGGAGGCGCGGACGTCGACCATGAGGTTTCCGTACGTCTTGCCGAGCCTGATCATCGTGATCGTCGAGAGCATGTTGAGGACGAGCTTCTGGGCCGTACCCGCCTTGAGCCGGGTGGAGCCGGTGAGCAGCTCCGGACCGACGACGATCTCGATGCCGTGCTCGGCCGCGGCGCCCAGTGCGGAGTCCGCGTTGCAGGAGAGCCCGATGGTCAGCGCGCCCTTGCCACGGGCGTGCTCGACGGCTCCGATCGCGTACGGCGTACGGCCGGAGGCGGAGATGCCGACCACGGTGTCGTCGGCGGTGAGGTCCAGGGCGTCGAGGTCGGCGGCGGCCAGCTCCTTGCTGTCCTCGGCGCCTTCGACGGCCTTGATCATCGCGGACGGGCCGCCCGCGATCAGGCCGATGACCTCGGAGGGGTCGGTGTTGAAGGTGGGCGGGCACTCGCTGGCGTCCAGCACGCCGAGCCGGCCGGCGGTTCCCGCGCCCGCGTAGATGAGCCGGCCGCCGCGGGCCATGCGCTCCGCGGTGCCGTCGATCGCGGCGGCGATCTCGGGCAGCCGGGCGCCGACGGCGGCCGGGACGGACCGGTCCTCGCCGTTCATGATCCGGGCTATCTCGAGCGTGTCCAGACGGTCGATCTCGGCGAGCTCGGGCCGGAACGCCTCGGTGGTGAGCGTTTCGAGCTGGGCTCGCAGTTCCCCGTATCCGTCGGGGGTGGTGGTGTCGGCGTCGGTGGTGGAGGTCATGGAGAGCGGCTCTGCTTTCTCGGTCTCGTACGGTTCAGCGGGCGCGGGTGCGGGTGGTGAGGGCCGGTTCGGCCCGGGTCGGGGTCAGCGCGGGCGTGGGGTGTGGCGGTGGGCCAGCGCCTCGTAGGAGGCGGCGAGCGCCGGTGCCGCTGTTTCGTACGTGCGCTGGGCGACGCCTATGAACAGGCAGTCGACGACGAGCAGCTGGCTCGTACGGCTCGACATGGCGGCGGGCCGCAGCTCGCTCTCCCGGGCGGTGGATGTGGTCAGTACGTGGTCGGCGTACTGCGTCACCGGGCCGTCGGGGCGGCCGGTGATCGCGATCGTCGTCGCACCGCGGTCGAAGGCGACCCGCAGCGGCTCGATGACATCGACGGTGGAGCCGGAGTGCGTGATCGCGATGGCCACGTCGCCGGAGCGGAGCTGCACGGCGTTGGTCACCGCGAGGTGCGGGTCCGTGTGGGAGTGCGCGATCAGGCCGATACGGGCAAGTTTCTGCGCCAGGTCCTGGCCGACGAGGGACGAGGCGCCCACACCGTAGATGTCGATGCGCCGGGCGGTGGCGGCGGCGGCGACCGCGGCACCGAGCTGGACGGTGTCGAGCCCTGCGGCCGTGTCGGCGAGGGTCTGCTGCTCGTCGTAGGCCAGCTTGGCGACCACATCGGCGATCGGGTCGTCGACCGCTATGTCGGCGGTGACGGAGGGAGCCCGGCCCGACTGCTGGTGTGCGGCGAGCCCGGCGAGGGCCAGGCGCAGATCGCGGTAGCCGGGATAGCCGAGGAGGCGGGCCGTGCGGACCACGGTCGCCTCGCTGGTGCCGGTGAGCTCGGCGAGACCGGTGACCGTGAGGGCGGCGCAGCCTGCGGGGTCACCGGCGACGGCCTCGGCGACGCGCTGCATGGAGCGGGTCATGGACGGCGCGAGCGTGCGCACCTTGGCCGCGAGAGCCGCCGGGGCGGGCGGTGAATCAGCGCTGAAACTTTCCTTCAGGTCATTGGTCACCTTTGAAAGATATTTTCAACCGGGTTGCCCGTCAACCCCCCTTTGGTCCCTACCTCTGACACCACTTCCGGGACCGCATCCGACAGCACCTCCGACAGCGCGGAAACGGCAGGGGTGGGCGCGAGAAGCGGGTTCGCGGGCGGGGTGACAATGGGCCCATGGAGATGAACCGCCTGGAACAGGCGTTGCATACGGCCCGTGCGCTGGTCATGGCCGATCTCGCCGCAGGTGACGTCGCCGAGGCCGGGATCGTCTCGCTGGTCGAGGACGCGGTGACCCACCGCCGGTGGTGGGTCGAACAGTGGCCCGACGGCGCCTCGTTCGTCGTCGGCCTCGTCGCTCAGGACGTGCAGGACGCCTTGCTCGAACGGTACGGGCGGTGGCCGCTCTGTCCGGTCTGCGACGCGGGCGACCCGCACGCACTGGACGTCGAACCGGAGCTGGGCCCGGACCCGCACTGGGTGTGCACCAAGGCCGCCGTGGCCGTCGCACCGGTCGGTTTGTTGAGCGGGATACTGCGGCGGTGACGGTCTACATCGACCCGCCGGACTGGCCGGGACACGGGCGGTTCTGGTCGCACCTGGTCAGCGATGTGTCCTTCGAGGAGCTGCACGCCTTCGCGGCATCCATCGGCTGCCCGGCCCGCGCGTTCGAGCGGGACCACTACGACGTACCGGAATCGCGGTACAAGGACGCGGTGCGGGCCGGGGCCCGGCAGATCGGCTCGAAGGAGCTCGTCCGCCGGATCACGGCGGCCGGTCTGCGGCGGCCGAAGGGGCGTCCGGCGCCCGCCGGCTGACGGCGGCGGGTCAGACTGCGGGGGTACCCGCCTCCGACGACGCCTTTTCGTACACACCCGACGACGCCGCGGCGGGCGATCCGGTCACCCGTCGCGACCTGCCCCGGCCCTGCAGCCGCAGCGAGAACACCACGGCCACCAGCGCCAGTACCGTCATCGCGGCCCCCGCCCACGCGGTCGCGGCGAAACCGAAGTCCGCGTCGATCACCGTGCCACCCAGCCAGGGGCCGCCCGTGTTGCCCAGGTTGAACGCGGCTGTCGTCGTGGCACCGGCCAGCGTCGGAGCGGCGCCCGCGACATTGAACATCCGGGCGTTCAGCGCCGGAGCCGTGTAGAACGCCGACAGTCCGAGCAGGAACGAGAGCCCGACCGCGGCGACCTGGTTCGAGGCGAACAGCGCCAGCGCGGCCAGGAAGACCGTCGAGGCCGCGATACCGCTCATCAGCACTCCGAAGAGATGCGCGTCCGCGACCCGGCCGCCGATCGTCGTACCGACCAGCGCACCGACCCCGAACAGCGCGAGCACCGTCGGCACCCAGCCGGAGTCCAGCCCGGCGACATCCGTCAGCAGCGGGGCCAGATAGCTGAACGCGCAGAAGACACCGCCCGCCGCGAGCGCCGTGATCACGATCGACAGCCACACCTGCCGGTCCCGGTAGATGCTCATCTCCTGCTTGAGCCGCGGCTTCTGCTCCGGCAGCGGAATGCGCGGAATCAACGTCGTCACCCCGACCAGTGCCACGGCGGACGCCGCACCCACCGCCCAGAACGCCGACCGCCAGCCGAGGTTCTCACCGAGAAAGGCCCCCAGGGGCACGCCGAGCACATTGGCGATCGACAGACCGCCGATCATCACGGCCATCGCACGGGCCCGCGCGTTCACCGGCACCATTGCGATGGCGACTGCCGCCCCCACCGCCCAGAATCCGGCGCAGGCGAAGGCGCTCACGACACGGGACGCGAAGAGCACCTCGTACGTCGGAGCCAGCGCACCCGCGACCTGACCGAGGCCGAAGACGGAGATCAGGGCGATCAATGTGGTGCGGCGCGGCAGCCGGAGCGTGGCCACGGCGAGCAGCGGGGCGCCGATCACCATGCCGATCGCGAAGGCGGATATGAGAAGTCCGGCGCGGGGAATGGACACGTTCATGTCGTCGGCGATGGGCGGCAACAGCCCGGAGAGCATGAACTCGCTGGTGCCCAGGGCAAAGACCGAGAGGCCCAGAATGTATACGGCGAGTGGCATGCGTGAGCGGCGAGCGGCAGAGTCGGGCATGACAGCTGCCAACAGCGACCACGGGCGTTACATTCCCACTGCTCTCCCGCTGCCTTTCGGCCGCCGACGACTTCCGGCCACCGCACTCTCAGCGGCTGAGCAGCTCCAGCTCGGTCAACAGGTTCTGCCGGGCCCGCGGTTCCCACCGGGCCACCCCGTGCGGCGTACGGAACAGTCGCGGCAGCCCGAGCAGCTGACGCAGTACCCCCGCCCGCCCCTCCCGGAACGCGTCGTCGGGCACGAAGCCGTACTCCTCCCGCACCTGCGCCGTGTAGGCCGCGTACTTCTTCGGGGCCGCCGCCAGGATGGCCAGATCGGCATCGCACAGCACCTCGCCGTTGGTGTCACCGTCCGCCGGATCGTGGGTGACGGTGAGACGTACGAGCCGGGCGACCTCGGCCGTGACGTCGGCGGGTACGCCTGCCTCCGGCAGGGCACGTTCGGCGAGGGCCGCGCTGCGTTCCTCGTTCTCGGACCGGTCGGGCCGGTAGACCGCATCGTGGAACCAGGCGGCGAGGCGTACGGCATCCGCATCGGCCGCGTACCCGGCGAGCGTGTCGATGCGGTCGAGCACCGCGACCAGGTGCGCGGTGGTGTGGTACCGCCGCTGGGGCTCGGCCCAGCGTGCCAGCAGATTGTCCGCGTACGGCAATGGATCGGGCCCGGCCGCCCCGCCTCGGGCACCGACGAGGGCCTCCTGCCAACGCTCACGGAGGGAGGCGCCGGCATGGCCTGGCTCGTGGACGCTGCTTCCGTGCGAGCTGTCGGTCATGGGACGACCCTAGCCCGGGATCAGGCTGTGCACGGAGGGGCCGGCATGGCTGATCGGGCCGGTCCTCCGCGCTCCTCGTCGAGCGCGCCGCGCCGTTCAACCGCCCGCTGAATCAGCCGGCCGGGTCGAAGAGACCGGGGATCTCGGCAGGGTGATGCGTGAGGAGGTCTCGCAGGTGCTCGGGGTCGATGACAGGGTGGCTCACCTCTGGACGGTCGGTAAGAGCCAGGCCGGGGCGGCTGAGCCGGTATCCGCCTTGGTCATCCCGATAGCAGGAGTAGGGCAGGCCTGCCTCGTGAAGCAGATTTGTGAGCTCCCACTCCGTCTCTCCGGAAGCGGTTACATCAATTCCTCGCGACCGGAGTTCAGGGATGACCGAGTGATAAGAATCCGGCGAAATCGGATTTCCCGTGACGTTTATCCGCTTGAGGGGCTCCACCCTCAGTGCGGGGGTCAGATCGCTCAGAAAGTTGAAGCTGAGGTCCAGAGTGTACAGAGGGAATTCTGTCACGCCGTTCAGGCTGCGAAGTGCGCTGTCTTCGACGGTGAGCGACACGATGGAGGAGAGCGCAGTCAACGACTCCAGCTCAACGGGATCGCAGCCGATCAACAGAAGGATTCTCAGGTTCGGACACCGCAGCAACCCGCTCAGATCTCGCGCGTGGGAAATGTGAAGATTGGTCACTGTGTCAAGTTCGGCGTCGGTCCACGGAAGGGATCGGCCGACCCTTTTCGCGATCGCCTTCTCCACGGCCGGGTCGATTTCGAACGACTCGGCTGCGTTTCCGAAGGGTGCCATTATTTCAGTTTTCCTTTCGCTGTATCAAAATCCGCCTGTATTTCCGTGAAGTTAGCCCGCTGCTCGGCGGCAAGTTCCTCCACGGTGAGTTCCTTGAGGGCTCCATTCGGTGCGTTGTATAGTGCCCCTATCTTTGTTGCCCGAATCTCGGAGGAGAGTTCTCGTATCTGACCGTCCCAGATGAGTCCTTCCGGTCCGCCGAGCTTGGCGGTGAGTGCGTCGATGAACTCCCCTGCGGTCCGCCTCCGGTATGCATCGAAGACCGCGCGCAGAGCGTTGTGGAAGGCATCCGTTCCTTTTGTCATCGTCGATTTGTGGCGGGTATCGCCACGCTCGTCCTCGTAGGCCCGGTAGAAGGACCCGACGTGACCTCCTGGGGATACGGCCGCCCCTTGCTCGTCGACGATCTGCCATATGACCCTGTTGGTGTCGGATCGCAATTCATTATGCAGTGTCACCCAATTCAGAGCCTGTGTGAGATCCGGCTTCTGATGCATCGCCGCCTGCAGGACATCGCCGATGTAGTTGGTCGGGATCCACTCATGCTTCCCGGTGTTCACCGCGCGGAAACGTCCCTTGAGCCATTCCTTCGAGCCTGAATCGCCGCCCCATATTGTCTGGAATTTTGCCCATGTTATGGTGCCAACTTTCCCCGCGGTCACAAGTTGGCGAAGGAAAGCAATGATCTTGTACTGCTCGCCGCCGAGATCGACCTTGTCCACGGCGTCCACCAGTTCCGGGTCCGGGTCCTTGCTCCCCTCGGGGAACGGTTGGAATTCACCGTACGTACCCTGTGCCGGTAGAAAATTCATCTTCTCCAGGCGGGTGGCGGCCTCACTCTCGGCCGATACTTTCTTGAGGCCTTCTTCGCGGACGGTTTCCTTCGCGCTTTCTCCGAGAATCTCGACCAGTCGCGCACGAGTCTTACTGCCGGATGCGAACGCGTGCTGCTTGTAGACCCAATCGGCCGACGCGTCTCTGTTGTTCCCGTCAAAGTGGTCCGCGTAAACAGAATTCGCTGTCGTCGATTCCTTGAGATACTTTTCCCCATCTGCCTTTAGGCTGGCCCCCTTGAATATGCCTTCCTGCCAGATTCCGGTATTCTTGAGTTGTCTTGTCCACCAGTGCGAATGAATCGCTTCGATGCGGCCCTCCCCGTAGACCGGGAGCTGATCCGCAACTTCCTTCCTTCGCCTCTTCTCCTTCTCTTCCGCGCTCTCGTTACTGTTCCCCGATTCGTTCCCGGCCTGCTCCGTAGTATTTCTGCCGGCATCTGTGGTCCGTTCGTCTTCGGGGTTCACTTTGGCTCGGACCGACCATTTTTCGCCGTTCGGGACCGGAACGAGAGTCTTCAGTCCGAACCTCACGCGAATGCCGGCAAGGAGGGGCCTGAGGATATGACTCCCCACTTTGCGCCCGCGGTATCTGGTCATGGCGGCCACCGCGGCGGCCAGACCCTGGTCGAGCCGCTTGCGCTTCCCCTCCGGGCTGTCGTCCCGGCCGAACCGGCCCTTGAGTTTTGCCCAGAGTTTCTTTCCTGCTTTGGCGATGAAGTCGACGATTTTGTCGATGGCGCGGTTGACGGGTTTGGCGACGGTGTGGAAGACGGATTTGACTTTGTTGGCGAGGTTGCCGATGCCGAGGAGTGAGGCGAGGAAGCCGATGAGGAGGGGGACGCTGGCGGCGAGGGCTGTTTCGACCATTTTGGGGACGCCTGCGGTGCCGCCGTTGGCGATGGCGATGACGGAGTCGAGGACGGCGTTGACGAACTCCACTATCTGGGCGCCCTGGTTCACGATGAACGTGATGATGTCGATGATTCCCTTGACCGCGCGGACGAAGGCGGAGGCGGGGTTGAGGAGGGAGATGATCCAGGTGATCCCGGCGATGATGACGGTGGGGATCAGGTAGCTGGTGAGTTTTTCGAGGATGGTGGCCTTGAGGTCGCCGGCTTCGGCGGTGATTTCCTTGATCGCGCCTGCGG
>NZ_JBHVWS010000063.1:0-48899 GCF_042882185.1 Streptomyces sp. NPDC058239 | reverse complement strand
CGCGTTTCCCTTTCCGGCGGTTCCAACCTTACCAGATTCTTTTTCGTTCCGTTTCCGGTCCGAATTTGAATTCCGGTGGCCTTTGGAGTGGCCTTGCCTTTCGGCGGATCCGACTTTATCAGAAGTTCTGAGTCGGAATTCCCGCCCCGCTCGGGGCGCCCACTGCACATGAGCGTGCGCGGTGCTTCCCGGTCAGGCGGAGCCGTAAACGTACTGGAGCGGGGCGCCCCGATGCAAATCGGGGGCCCCGCTCCGGAGTTCGCGTCTGTCGGGGTCAGACCTCGACGACGACGGGAAGGATCATCGGGCGCCGGCGGTAGGTGTCGGAGACCCACTTGCCCACCGAGCGGCGGACGAGCTGCTGGAGCTGGTGGGGCTCCATCACGCCGTCCTGGGCGGACTTGTTGAGCGCTTCCTCGATCTTCGGTACTACGGCGTTGAATGCCGAGTCGTCGATACCGGAGCCACGGGCCTGGATGTAGGGACCGCCCGTGATCTTGCCGGAAGTGCTGTCGACCACGATGAAGACCGAAATGATGCCCTCGTCGCCGAGGATGCGGCGGTCCTTGAGGGAGGTCTCGGTGACATCGCCGACCGAGAGGCCGTCGACGTATACGTAGCCCGCCTGGACCTTGCCGACGATCTTGGCCTTGCCGTCGATGAGGTCGACGACCACGCCGTCTTCGGCGATGACGATGTGGTCCTTGGGTACACCGGTGAGGGCGCCCAGTTCGGCGTTGGCCCTGAGGTGGCGCCATTCGCCGTGGACCGGCATCAGGTTCTTCGGCTTGCAGATGTTGTAGAAGTACAGCAGCTCGCCGGCCGAAGCATGGCCCGAGACATGGACCTTGGCGTTGCCCTTGTGGACGACGTTGGCGCCCCAGCGGGTCAGGCCGTTGATCACGCGGTACACCGCGTTCTCGTTGCCCGGGATCAGGGACGACGCCAGGATCACCGTGTCGCCCTGGACGATGCGGATCTGGTGGTCGCGGTTGGCCATACGGGACAGTGCGGCCATCGGCTCGCCCTGGGATCCCGTGCAGACCAGCACGACCTCGTCGTCCGGCAGGTCGTCGAGGGTCTTGACGTCGACCACCAGGCCCGCGGGCACCTTCAGATAGCCGAGATCACGGGCGATGCCCATGTTGCGGACCATCGAGCGTCCGACGAAGGCGACCCTGCGGCCGTATTCGTGTGCCGCGTCGAGGATCTGCTGGATGCGGTGCACATGGCTGGCGAAGCTCGCGACGATGATGCGCTTCTGGGCGTTGGCGAAGACCGTGCGCAGAACGTTGGAGATGTCCCGCTCGGGCGGTACGAAGCCGGGGACCTCCGCATTGGTCGAGTCGGAGAGGAGAAGGTCGATGCCTTCCTCGCTCAGCCGGGCGAACGCGTGCAGGTCGGTGAGCCGGCCGTCCAGCGGAAGCTGGTCCATCTTGAAGTCACCGGTCGCGACGGCCATGCCCGCAGGCGTGCGGATGGCGACCGCGAGAGCGTCCGGGATGGAGTGGTTGACCGCGATGAACTCGCAGTCGAAGACGCCGATGCGCTCGCGCTGGCCCTCCGCGACTTCAAGGGTGTACGGGCGGATGCGGTGCTCCTGTAGCTTCGCCTCGATCAGCGCGAGGGTCAGCTTGGAGCCGATGAGGGGGATGTCCGGCTTCAGACGCAGCAGATACGGGACACCACCGATGTGGTCCTCGTGGCCGTGCGTGAGGACGATGCCCTCGATGTCGTCGAGACGGTCCCGGATCGTGGTGAAATCCGGCAGGATCAGGTCGATTCCGGGCTGCTCTTCCTCCGGGAAGAGAACTCCGCAGTCGACGATGAGCAGGCGGCCGCCGTACTCGAAGACCGTCATGTTGCGGCCGATTTCGCCGAGGCCACCGAGCGGGGTGACCCGGAGGCCGCCCTTCGGGAGCTTCGGCGGGGTGCCGAGTTCGGGATGCGGATGACTCAAAAGACTCTCCTTACCACGCGCGCCACGTACCGCTTGGGCACGTGGCGCGCATGTCATTCGTGCACTTACTGTTGTCTGTTTTGTCGCTCTTGTGAGCGTTCTTCGCTTATTCAGTTGTGAAGTCTGTGGTTACAGCTCTACCCCACCGGCGGCGAGATCGATCTTGAGCTGCGCCGTTTCCTGTGCGGTGAGTTCCACCAGGGGAAGGCGCAGAGGGCCTGCGGGGAGGCCCTGGAGGGCCAACGCGGCCTTGGTGGTGATGACGCCCTGGGTACGGAACATGCCGGTGAAGACCGGCAGGAGCTTCTGGTGGATCTCCGTGGCCTTCTGGACGTCGCCGCCGAGGTACGCCTCGATGAGGGCACGCAGGTCGGGGGTGACGACATGGCCGACGACAGAGACGAATCCGATGGCCCCGACCGAGAGGAGCGGCAGGTTCAGCATGTCGTCGCCGGAGTACCAGGCGAGGCCGGACCGGGCGATGGCCCAGCTGGCGCGGCCGAGGTCGCCCTTGGCGTCCTTGTTGGCGACGATGCGCGGGTGCTCGGCGAGCCGCACCAGCGTCTCTGTGTCGATCGGCACACCGCTGCGGCCCGGAATGTCGTAGAGCATCACCGGCAGACCGGTGGCGTCGGCAATGGCCGTGAAGTGGCGGAGGATGCCTTCCTGCGGCGGCTTGTTGTAGTACGGCGTCACCGCGAGGAGGCCGTGGGCACCGGAGCGTTCGGCCGTGCGGGCGAGCTCGATGCTGTGGCGGGTGTCGTTGGTGCCGATGCCGGCGACGACGTGGGCTCTGTCTCCCACTGCTTCCAGTACGGCCCTTACGAGCTGGTCTTTCTCCGCGTCGCTGGTGGTCGGGGACTCGCCGGTGGTGCCGTTGACGATCAGGCCGTCATTGCCTGCGTCCACCAGGTGGGCGGCGAGCCGCTGGGCACCGTCGAGGTCGAGTGCACCGTCCGCCGTGAAGGGCGTGACCATAGCGGTGAGGACCCGCCCGAAGGGGGTCTGCGGAGTGGAGATCGGAGCCATGGGTAACACGCTACTCGTTGCTCAGCGCCCAATGCCCCCTCGGGGGGACACACAGTAGGAGCCCGGCACTGCCTGCTCGGGGGTTCAAGCAGTGCCGGGTCCGTTTGATCAGCCTAGATGAACTTCACGAAACGCCGCAATACGGACACCGCTTACGGGGCTACACGTCCGTTCTTGTTGAAGGCTGCATGGGTGAGCGGCATGAGCCGGGCCCAGTGCTCCTCCATTTGCTGGCCGACCATCTCGATTTCCCGCTGCGGGAAGGACGGCACCTTCGCCAGCTCGTGCTGGGTGCGCAGGCCGAGGAAGTGCATCAGCGAGCGGGCGTTGCATGTGGCGTACATCGAGGAGAACAGGCCGACGGGGAGTACCGCGCGGGCGACCTCACGGGCCACTCCTGCGGCGAGCATCTCCTGGTACGCCTCGTACGCCTGGCGGTAGGAGTCCTCCATGATGCGGCCGGTGAGCTCCTGCTGGGCCTGGGTGCCCTCGACGAATTCGTACTTGCCGGGGCGGCCCTGCTGGACGAGCTTGCGGGACTCCCCCGGAACGTAGAAGACCGGTTCCAGCTCCCTGTAGCGGCCCGATTCCTCGTTGTACGACCAGCCGACGCGGTGGCGCATGAACTCGCGGAACACGAAGATCGGGGCGCTGATGAAGAAGGTCATCGAGTTGTGCTCGAACGGGCTGCCATGCCGGTCACGCATCAGAAAGTTGATGAGCCCCTTGGAGCGCTCAGGGTCCTTGGTGACCTCCTCCAGAGACTGCTCACCGGCCGTGGAGACACGGGCCGCGAACAGGACGTCGGAGTCGCCTGCGGCGTGTTTCACCAGGTCAACGGTGACATCACTGCGGAAGCTGGGCTTTGCGGGCTCGGGGGTCTCGGTCACCGGCGGGGTCCTTCCAATTGCGTCGCTCGGGCGGCGCCCACTCTACGGGCCGCCGCTGACAACGAGGGCCGGAAGGGTCGTGCAGGGATTTCTTCGACGAATTCGGCGATTCGGGGCACCGAACGGGTCTGCCATACGTCTGACCCGATAGCAGCATCCGTAACAGAGTTCAAGGAGAGCTTCCTCATGTTCCGCCGGCGTGAATCCGTCCCGTTCTCGTTCGTAGCCGAGGCCGACCGATTCCGCAGTAACGTCACCCCGCCCCCGCGGGAGCGCACCACCGTCTCCCAGCTGGCCGGCCGTTCCCTTGTCGGGCTGACGGTCGTCGCAGGTCTCGTCGGGTCGCTGATCCTCGGCCTGCCCGCCCTGAGCCCCGCCCAGGGGCCGTCGCACGCCCAGCAGACCGAAGCTGCCCACGGGCGCTGACTCCTACGGGCCCCCTGGGGTGGTCTGGTCAGTGGCCTCCTCGGTAGCCTCACCGGGCACAGCAATCGAGCGTGCTTGTGAGTGAGGATCAGTCGTGCCCCTGCCCTTTCTGACGGCCGACCGCGCGTTTGACGCGAGCGCTGAGGACATCGCGCTGCCGTTCGACGACCACGACAGCTGGCGGCGTCCGTACCGCCCAGGACCCTGGCGGGTCGCGGCTGCGGCCTCCCTGCTGCTGCTCGCGTCATTCATTCTGCTCGCGGGGATGATCATCGCGTTCGCCGGGGCGGTGCCGGGTGCCGCCGTATGTCTGGCGCTCGCCGTCGTGGTCATCGGCTGCGCCCTGCGGCTGCTGCGGGTCGGCGCCTGGGTGAGCCGTCACGGCGTGCGCCGGGTCGGCTTCTTCACGACGACGACCGTGCCGTGGAACCGCATCGCGGCCGTCCGTACGGTGCAGCAGCCGGTGAAGTGGCTCGGGTTTCCGCGCACGGTGCAGGGGCAGGCGTTGATCGTCGTACGTCAGGGGGGCGAGGCGATTCAGCCCCTGTTCACCGACAGCAATGCGGATTTCCTGGCGCGGGGTGAGGCGTTCGACCGTGCTGCCGACGCTGTCGAGGCGTGGGGGGACGAGTATCGGCGGGGCTGAGGCGTCCGGCTGCCCGGGCCGCCGGGTAGCCGTTTTGTCCTCAGGCGCCGGACTGGCTTGATCCGGCCGGACGGGCTCGATGATTCGGTCGGACAGCCCGTCTGCCCGGGTCAGGGCGTGCTGGGCCGGGTGGGCTTCGTATGCAGGGCGATGGCGCGCTGCATGGCCTTTCGGGCGCGGGGGGTGTCCCTGGCGTCCTGGTAGGCGACGGCCAGGCGGAACCAGCAGCGCCAGTCGTCCGGCGAGTCCTCGGTCTCCTCGCGGCGGCGTGCGAACACGACGTCGGCCGAGGCGCGGTCGATGCGGCCGGACGGGGTGCGGACCAGCTCGTCGACCGGCAGGCCGCCCTCCGCGTCCAGTTCCGCCGCCAGCGCGTTGGCCCGCGCCACGAACTGGGTGTTCTTCCAGAGGAACCAGATCCCGATCACCGGCAGGATCAGCACCGCGACCCCGAAGGTGACTGTCAGCAGCGTGCCGTGCTGGATGAGCAGGACACCACGGCTGCCGACCAGTGCGAAGTAGAAGACCAGGACGGCGGCGGTGACGAAGTAAGTGATCTTTGCGCGCATGGCAGGGCTCAGTCAGTTCAGGTCGAGGAAGTGTTCCAGGCCGAACGTGAGGCCGGGAGTGGTCACCACGCGGCGTGTGCCGAGCAGGATGCCCGGCATGAAGCTGCTGTGATGCAGGGAGTCGTGGCGGATGGTGAGCGTCTCGCCCTCACCGCCGAGCAGCACTTCCTGGTGGGCCAGGAGACCTCGGAGCCGGATCGCGTGGACCGGGACTCCGTCCACGTCCGCGCCGCGGGCGCCGTCCAGGGCCGTGGTGGTGGCGTCCGGCTGCGGGGCGCAGCCGGCCTTCCTCCGGGCCTCTGCGATCAGCTGGGCAGTGCGGGTGGCGGTGCCCGAGGGCGCGTCGGCCTTGTTGGGGTGGTGCAGTTCGACGACCTCGACGGACTCGAAGTAGCGGGCGGCCTGCTCCGCGAACTTCATCGTGAGGACGGCGCCGATGGAGAAGTTCGGCGCGATGAGCACACCGGTCTCCGGGGAGCCGGAGAGCCAGGTGTTCAGCTGCGCGAGCCGTTCGTCGGACCAGCCCGTCGTACCGACGACGGCGTGGATGCCGTGCCGGATACAGAAGTCGAGATTGCCCATCACCGACGCGGGGGTGGTGAGCTCGACGACGACCTGGACGCCGGACTCCGCGAGGGTCTCCAGCTTGTCGCCACGCCCCAGGGCGGCCACCAGCTCCATGTCGTCGGCCGCCTCGACGGCTCGTACCGCCTCGGATCCGATGCGGCCCTTGGCGCCGAGAACGGCCACGCGCAGCTTGCTCATTGCTCTGCTTCCTTACGGGTGGAGTTAGGAGACCGCTTCGTCGAGGCGGTCGGCCTGCTTGTCCTTGAGCGGGCCGATGACGGAGAGCGAGGGGCGGTGTCCGAGGACCTCGCCCGCCACCGCGCGGACGTCATCGGGGGTGACCTGCGCTATCCGGGCCAGCATGTCGTCGACCGACATCTGGTCGCCCCAGCACAGTTCGCTCTTGCCGATACGGTTCATCAGCGCGCCGGTGTCCTCCAGGCCGAGGACCGTGGAGCCGGAGAGCTGCCCGATGGCGCGGCCGATCTCCTCGTCGCTCAGCCCTTCGGACGCTACCCGGTCGAGTTCGTCGCGGCAGATCTTGAGGACGTCGTGGACCTGGCTGGGACGACAGCCCGCGTACACGCCGAAGAGTCCGCAGTCGGCGAAGCCCGAGGTGTACGAGTAGACGCTGTAGGCGAGGCCGCGCTTCTCCCGTACCTCCTGGAAGAGGCGGGAGCTCATGCCACCGCCGAGGGCGGTGTTGAGTACGCCGAGCGCCCAGCGGCGGTCGTCGGTGCGGGCCAGGCCGGGCACGCCGAGAACGACATGGGCCTGCTCGGTCCTGCGGTTCAGCAGCTCGACGCGGCCTGCGGTGCGCAGGGTGCGGGAGCCCTGGCGCGGCGCGACCGGGACGGCTTCGGTGCGGGACAGGGCGCCCGCGCGCTCGAAGGCCTTGCGGACCTGGCGTACGACCGTGGCGTGGTCGATGTTGCCCGCGGCGGCGACGACCAGGTGCGTGGGGTCGTAGTGCTTCTTGTAGAAGCGGGCGATCCGGCCGCGGTCGAGCGCGTTGATGGTGTCGACGGTGCCGAGGACCGGGCGGCCGAGAGGGGTGTCGCCGAGCAGTGTGTGCGCGAACAGGTCGTGCACGCAGTCGCCCGGGTCGTCCTCGGTCATCGCGATCTCTTCGAGGATGACGCCGCGCTCGGCGTCGACGTCCTCGGCGGTGATGAGTGAGCCGGTCAGCATGTCGCAGACGACGTCGATGGCCAGCGGCAGGTCGGTGTCGAGGACCCGCGCGTAGTAGCAGGTGTACTCCTTCGCCGTGAAGGCGTTCATCTCGCCGCCGACCGCGTCGATGGCGGCTGAGATGTCGAGGGCACTGCGCTTGGCGGTGCCCTTGAAGAGGAGGTGTTCGAGGTAGTGCGTCGCACCGTTCAGGGTGGGGGTCTCATCGCGTGATCCGACGTTGGCCCAGATCCCGAAGGTGGCGGAGCGGACGGAGGGCAGGGTCTCGGTGACGACCCGGAGACCGCCGGGAAGGACGGTGCGGCGGACCGTACCGATGCCGTTGGTGCCCTTGAGAAGCGTTTGGGTACGGGCGTCGGCCCGCGCCTCCGAGGAGGTGCGGGCCGTCGTCACGGAACTACGGGACGTCACTTGGCGGCGTCGTCCTTCTTCTCGTCCTCTTCGCCCTCGATCACGGGGATGAGGGAGAGCTTGCCGCGGGAGTCGATCTCGGCGATCTCGACCTGGACCTTGGCTCCGACCGCAACCACGTCCTCGACGTTCTCCACGCGCTTGCCACCGGCGAGCTTGCGGATCTGCGAGATGTGCAGCAGGCCGTCCTTGCCCGGCATGAGCGAGACGAACGCACCGAAGGTGGTGGTCTTGACGACCGTACCCAGGTAGCGCTCGCCGACCTCCGGCATGGTCGGGTTGGCGATCGAGTTGATCGTGGCGCGGGCGGCCTCGGCGGCCGGTCCGTCGGCGGCACCGATGTAGATGGTGCCGTCGTCCTCGATCGTGATGTCGGCGCCGGTGTCCTCCTGGATCTGGTTGATCATCTTGCCCTTGGGGCCGATGACCTCACCGATCTTGTCCACCGGGATCTTGACGGTGATGATCCGGGGGGCGTTCGGGGACATCTCGTCCGGGACGTCGATGGCCTCGTTCATCACATCGAGGATGTGGAGGCGGGCGTCGCGGGCCTGCTTCAGCGCGGCGGCCAGGACCGAGGCGGGGATGCCGTCGAGCTTGGTGTCGAGCTGGAGCGCGGTGACGAACTGCTTCGTGCCGGCGACCTTGAAGTCCATGTCGCCGAAGGCGTCCTCCGCACCGAGGATGTCGGTGAGGGCGACGTAGTGGGTCTTGCCGTCGATCTCCTGGGAGATCAGGCCCATGGCGATACCGGCGACAGCGGCCTTGAGCGGCACACCGGCGTTCAGCAGCGACATGGTGGAGGCGCAGACCGAGCCCATGGACGTCGAGCCGTTGGAGCCCAGCGCCTCGGAGACCTGGCGGATCGCGTAGGGGAACTCCTCGCGCGTCGGCAGCACCGGCACGATGGCGCGCTCGGCGAGCGCGCCGTGGCCGATCTCGCGGCGCTTGGGCGAGCCCACGCGGCCGGTCTCACCGACGGAGTACGGCGGGAAGTTGTAGTTGTGCATGTAGCGCTTGCGGGTCACCGGGGAGAGGGTGTCCAGCTGCTGCTCCATGCGGAGCATGTTGAGGGTGGTGACGCCCAGGATCTGGGTCTCGCCACGCTCGAACAGCGCCGAGCCGTGCACGCGCGGGATGGCCTCGACCTCGGCGGCGAGCGTACGGATGTCCGTGACGCCACGGCCGTCGATGCGGACCTTGTCCTTGATGACGCGCTCGCGGACCAGCTTCTTGGTCAGCGAACGGTACGCGGCGGAGATCTCCTTCTCGCGGCCTTCGAAGGCCGGGAGAAGCTTCTCGGCGGCGATCTCCTTGACGCGGTCCAGCTCGGCCTCGCGGTCCTGCTTGCCGGCGATGGTCAGCGCCTGGGCCAGCTCGGACGTGACGGCGGCGGCGAGCGCCTCGAAGACGTCGTCCTGGTAGTCCAGGAAGACCGGGAAGTCGCCGGTGGGCTTGGCAGCCTTGGCGGCGAGGTCCGACTGGGCCTTGCAGAGGACCTTGATGAAGGGCTTCGCAGCCTCGAGACCGGCGGCAACGACCTCTTCGGTCGGGGCCTCGGCGCCGTCCTTGACGAGCTGGATGGTCTTCTCGGTGGCCTCGGCCTCGACCATCATGATCGCGACGTCGCCGTCCTCCAGGACGCGACCGGCGACGACCATGTCGAAGACGGCGTCCTCGAGCTCGGTGTGCGTCGGGAAGGCGACCCACTGGCCCTTGATCAGGGCGACACGGGTGCCGCCGACCGGGCCGGAGAAGGGCAGGCCGGCCAGCTGCGTGGAGCAGGAGGCGGCGTTGATCGCGACCACGTCGTACAGGTGGTCGGGGTTGAGCGCCATGATCGTCTCGACGATCTGGATCTCGTTGCGCAGGCCCTTCTTGAAGGAGGGGCGCAGCGGGCGGTCGATCAGGCGGCAGGTGAGGATCGCGTCCTCGGAGGGCCGGCCCTCACGACGGAAGAAGGAGCCGGGGATCTTGCCTGCGGCGTACTGCCGCTCCTCGACGTCCACCGTGAGGGGGAAGAAGTCGAGCTGGTCCTTGGGCTTCTTGGAAGCCGTGGTGGCCGACAGCACCATGGTGTCGTCGTCCAGGTACGCAACGGCGGAGCCGGCGGCCTGCTTGGCCAGGCGGCCCGTCTCGAAGCGGATGGTGCGGGTGCCGAAGGTTCCGTTGTCGATAACGGCCTCGGCGTAGTGGGTCTCGTTCTCCACTAGCGTTTTCTCCGATACATATCGTCTTCTCGCCCCCACGCCCGTGTGGCGGGGGACGGTTGCGGAGAAGCCCTCCATCGGCGGGCCGGTCTTCGATCGAAGCACCCGGGTTGCTGTGTCCGGGGGCCACTACCGAGGACCGGCGGCGGGGAGTCTTCTTCTCGCTCGTCTGTGGGACGTTCTGCGACCAGGTTACTGAGATTCGGCTCAGCTTGGCATCCGGTCGTGCGGGCAGGCCCGCCACATCCCGTACATGCATACGTACGCACAACCGTACGTACAACAAAGGGAGCGGCCCCCTCAGTCGTGGGAACCGCTCCCTTCACGGCGTATTACTTGGCGCCGCCGGCCGCACCGCGGCGGATGCCGAGGCGGTCGACCAGGGCACGGAAGCGCTGGATGTCCTTCTTGGCCAGGTACTGCAGAAGGCGGCGGCGCTGGCCGACCAGGATCAGCAGACCACGGCGGGAGTGGTGGTCGTGCTTGTGCGTCTTGAGGTGCTCCGTCAGATCCGAGATGCGACGGGAGAGCATCGCGACCTGGACCTCGGGGGAACCGGTGTCGCCCTCCTTCTGGGCGAACTCGGACATGATCTGCTTCTTCGTAGCGGCGTCGAGCGGCACGCGTACTCCTCTTTGATGTTCGATGCGTCCACGAGTGCCCCTGGTCTTGATCTCAGGGGATCTTCCGTTACTCGGGGGCGAAGGTCCGATGAGCGCAGCTCCCAGGATGATCCGGGAGCGCGTACACAAACGGCCGTCACACAGCGTACCAGTCCGGCGCAGCCGGTTCGGCCGAGGGTGTGGTGGGCCGGGGGCGGCCGGCAGCAGCTTGCCCTCAATCGCTGGACGGGCTCGGCCTTGCCCGGCCGGGCCGGGTTCGTCCGGGCCCGCAGGGTCAGCTGGTGAGGGCGCGGATCGAGTGGTAAAGATCGAAAATGGCGAGGCACAAGGGCATCGGCGTCAGGAGCACACACGCTTCGGCGATCTCCAGGAAGCGCCCCCAGAACGGAGTGACTCCCTTGCGCGGCACGATCAGCCCAATGGCAGTGATCAGGGCGGCGCCGCCCGCGACGGCCGCGGTGAGCCAGATCGTACGGATGTCGAGCGCGAGGCTGTCCCCCGCGGCGGCCCCGCGCAGCATTTCGATCGGCGGATCGAGGGACAGGCCGAGGCCGTCCCCGCCGGGGGCGGCGAGCAGGAACTGGAGCCTGCCGATGCCCTGGCCCTCGCCGAGCGGCAGCAGCCCGGCACCGGCGACCGCCGCGTTCGCGAGTGCGCCGATCCCCAGAGCCGTGGACGATCCCCGGTCGTCGTACACGCGCGCACGTACGCAGGCGAGCGCGAGCGGGTGCCGGTCTTGAGTGCGTCTCCCTCCATGACGTGGGCCGGGTTCCGCCGACCGGAGCGACCGTGGGCAGCCCGGTGGTGGTGCGCGACTGTGGCATGCGCCCGCCCCGCGGCCGGGTGGTGTCCTCGCCATGGCAGTCGGTGTTGACGCTGCTGCCCTGTCCGAGCCCTGTGGCGCCCCGGTTGATGCGGGCGTCGACACTCGTGGGTATCCAGCGGGTATCGCCCGCCGAGGCGGACCAGATCGGCCGGATCCTGGGGCTCGCGCGGGCCGAGAGCGAGGCCCTGCCCACCCTGGCGGACGGTGTCACGCTCTGGGTGGCGGGCCGCAAGCGCCACTGGGTGATGACCAGTGCGACGGATATCGAGAGCGGCCTGCTGGGCGCTGCTCGCCGGATGGAGTCAACGAGCCGGGACTGAAGGACTTCGTTGGGAAATCCGCAAACCGGTTGTGTGTCTGCGGATTCAAGCGGTGAGTTCGAGGCGGGCCATGTGGGAGGTTCTGGTCGTGCCGAGCGGGGTGCCGGTGAGCCAGGCGTCGAGGCGGATGATGTTGATCGCGATGGCGGCGAGGACGTTGCCGAGGTGCGTTTTGGGTAGTCCGGTGTAGCGGGTGCGGCGGATGCCGGTGCGGCGGACGGCTTGCGAGATGGTGCCTTCGACGCCTGCCCGGATGTCGTACCGCTTCTTCCACTGTTCGGTCTGCTGTTCCTGGCGGCGCTGGTCCAGAGTTTCTTGCTGCTCGCGGTTGAGCAGCGTCAGACTGCGTCCGTAGCGGCCCTTCTCGGAGGCCCGGGTGTAGGCCGACCGAAGAAGTAAAGGGACGGCAGTCGGTGGCGGCGAACTGGACCCGGGTGATCGGGGTGGCGCTGGATTTGACCTGGCCGGACCAGCTGATGCTGACCGCGCCGCGTGGGCAGGTCACCCTGCGCCGGCCCCAGTCGACGGCGAAAGCGCTCCGGGAGAGATCCGGGGCATCGCCGTCCGGCTCGCCGTGGTGGGTGTCCAGGCCGACCGGTCCCAGCAGGTCGATGCCGTGCTCGTCGCGTGCGGTGACGATGCGTGCGGCCGTGACATAGCCGGCGTCCACATCGTGCTCGTCTGGCGTCAACTCCCGTTCTGCCAGGCCCTGGTGGATGATCTCGGTCATCTCGGTGTCTGTGACCGTAGCGTCGGTGGTGGCCACGTGGGTGATCAAGTGTGGGGCGTCCGGGTCGCAGGTCTCGCTCAGGTGGGTCTTGTAGCCGCACCGGCCAGAGCCCCGCTTGGTCCCGTAACGGGCGTCGGTGTCGTAGGGCGAGGAGAGCCTGAATCTGTCTGGCGGGAGGTCCTTGCCCTCCCGCCAGCGCACCCCCTCGCCGTCGCGGTGGTACTGCTCCGCCCAGGCCCGGCGCAGTACCTGGACGGCCGGGACCTCCCGCAGCCAGCACGGGGCCCCGGGCGCGTGGATGGCCTCAAGGATCGTGAAGCCGTCGCGGCCAACCTGCTCGGCCCACTCCTGGCGCACGTTGTCGCCTCTGGGGGCACGGTAGGAGTCGATCCTGGCACCGTAGTGTTTGACCCAGTCGGCGGTGACCGGGGACGACAGCCATGCCGGGGCGGTTGCGGCCAGGGCTTCCAGCGCCGCGCGCAGGGTCTCGCCGACGAACTCCATCCGGTTCAGCGTCCGCACCGCGGCCAGGACATGGGTGGAGTCGGTGCACTGCCGACCGCCCGCGCGCAGCAGTCCGAACTCGGAGCACCTGGCCAGGACCAGGTCCAGGACGCGCTCCTCCAGTCCGTGCCCGATCAGTCGGGTGCGGAAGTCACTCAGGACGGAGAAATCGAACCCCGGGTCATCTAGCTCCAGGCCGAGGAGGAACTTCCAGTCCATACGGGCCCGCACCTGGTCAGAGGACCGGTTGCCGCGTTCGACATGATGACAGCGCGAGCACTCCTGGCTGATGTACGCCGGATCGACATACACCACCGGCACCCCGGCCCTCTTGGCCTTGTAACCGATGAACACTCCGAGCTGCGCGAACGGCCAGGAGTGGAGCGGACTTTGTGCCCTCTTCTGCAGCTTGGAGCTCAACTTCCGGTCGTTGGCCCGCCTTCAATTGACCCGGCGCCCGGAGTATTTGACGCCGTCACTCGTGGGGGCGATGTTCACGGTCCCGAGGTCCACACCGATGAACACGGCCGGGTGCGCGTTCGGCACGGCCTCGGGGATCTCGCAGGTCGCGAGCAGATACCACTGCCCGCCCTCACACAGCAGGTCGGACTCGCCCTGCCAGTTCCGGGCCAGGACCTCCAACTCTTGTGCCTGTCCGGTGAAGGCCACGTTCTTCATGCTGCCGCCGGTGGTCCAGAGCGACACCGTGCGCCGCGCGTGCTGCCAGGACAGCATCCGGTCGTCGTACGGCTGCGCCGCTTGGGGTCGGAAGGCGACCGGCTTGTCCGAAGCCCGGGCATGGCGCTTCGACCCGGACCTGCCGTAACGGCCGTTACGTAGATTCGCAACCAGGGTGGTGTAGGCGTCGCAGGTCTTCTTGGCCGCATGCCGGGCGGCCTGCGCCCCGAGCCCCACCGGCACTTGATCTCCTAGTAGGTCAGCCTGAGCAGCGGCAGGTTCTTGTGCACGCCCTCGTCGAACGCCACCTGTGCGGCCCGGGTCGCGGCCTCGTTGCAGGCGGTCAGGGTCGCCTCAAGCGCCGACGCCTGCATGGGCGTCGGCAGCAGCTTGACCCGCACCACCAGGCGGCCATGTGGTCACTCGCGCCCGCAGGCACGACACTGCGGCGCTCCGCGCCACCCACCAAGGATGCGATTCCTCCCGGGCCCCCGGGGTTCATCGCGAGAATCCGCTGAATACTGTTTCGTTCGCGACCCTGGGCCTGCCGCTTCCGGGGAGGATGGCCGGGGAACGACACGGTTCGATCGAAGGGACGCCGACATGGGCACCCAGCAGGAAAAGGAAGAGCTCTACGCTCTCGACATCTCGGATGTGGAGTGGCTGAGCGCACCGGGGACCGAGAGCGTCGAGGAACGGGTCGAGATCGCGTATCTGCCGGGCGGTGCGGTCGCCATGCGCTCGTCACTGGACCCGGAGACCGTGTTGCGGTACACGGAGGCCGAGTGGCGCGCCTTCGTACTGGGCGCACGGGACGGTGAGTTCGACCTCACGTAGACAACGGTCAGGCGAAAGGGTGGCTGTCCGAACACGGCGGCCACCCTTTCATCGCGCCTGGATATGTATCGAATTGACCGCTTCGGTCTGTGTGCTCTGCCGTACTCGGGGCACTTGAGGGCTGTGCATGACCTACTGGACAGTTTCTGCCGTGCGGTACGGCCTGCCGCAGTGAGCCCGATGACGATTAGGGTGGGTCGGGGCGCAGCAGAAGAACCTGCGGGCAGGCGATGCGCGTCCCAAGGGGGAGAGCCGGGCGGATCAGACAACGGGAACGGTCGCCCCCACCCACCACGGCACAAGGGTGCTCGACCACACCAGGAGGCAAAGTGAACGGCGATCGGGACGAGATCCGCGGGGGCTGGAACCTGCCCGTCGACGAGTCGTCCGACGCGGAGCCCGCCGAGATGACGGGTGAGTTCACCATCGACTACACCCCGCCCGCCTGGTACACGCAGAACGCGCCGGGGGACTCGTCGGGCGGTGCCGGATCGCATCTGGCGCCGCCTCCGCCGCCCAACGGGGCGCCTGTGTCCGTGCCCGCGCCGCCGGCCGGGGGCGGTTTCGACCCCAACTGGGCCCCGGCGCCGCCCGCACCCGCACCCGCTCCGGCACCAGCTCCGATTCCGGCACCGGCTCCCGCACCGGACCCGGCTCCGGCTCCGGCTCCTGTTCATTCCGCGGCGGGGGACTCCGCTCCTTCTCCTTCGGAGGGGGCAGGGGCAGGGGCAGGGGCTCCCGACGGGATGACGGACCCGTTCGGGGGCGGTGATGTGGAGAGCGGCGCGACCATGCGGTTCTCACCGGCCGCGCTGAAGCGGGAGATCGCGGAGCGCGAGGAGGCGTCGAGGAACGCGGACGGGGACGGCTCGGTTTCGGGATCCGGTTCCGTGGGGGCCGGTGCGGACGAGGGCGAGGCCCCCAGTTCCGGTTCCGCGCAGGCGACGGACTCCGCTGATGAGCCGGACGGCGCTGTCGCCGCGGATTCCGGCGCCGATGCAGAGGCGCCTGCCGGGACTCCGGGCGACGCCACGAGCGGTGCTGCCGACGGACCGGAGGGCGCCGCGCCCTCGGACGCCGTCACGGACGCGGCACCCCAGGACGTACCGCCCCCCAACACGTCGCAGGACGCCCCGGCGCCCGCCGTGCCGACCCCCTGGACCCCGGCGCCGCCGCAGGGCGGTCTGCCGCCGCTGCCACCCGCCTTCCAGCCCGCCACGCCGCAGCCCTCCGCGCCCCAGCCGGCCCCGCAGTGGCCCGCCCGGACTCCGGCCGACCAGGCACCTGACGGCTACGGATTCCCGCATGCCGGAGCGCCTCAGCCACCACAGGCACCGCAGCCGCCGCAGGGCGGTCACGGATTCCCGCAGCAGCCCGCTCCCCCCGCGCAGCAGGCACCTGTACAGGGCGGTTACGGGTTCCCACAGCCTCCTCAGGCGCCCCAGCCATCGCAGGCACCTGTCCAGGGCGGTTACGGATTCCCGCAGTCTCCTCAGGCGCCCTACGCACCCCATCCGCCGCAGGCACCCCAGACACCCCAGTGGCCCGCGCAGCAGGGCGTGCCGCTGCCGCCGCAGGTCCCCCAGGCGACCCAGCAGCCGGTCCAGGGCGCGCCCAATCTGCCCGCGCAGGTCGCCCCGCAGCCGCCCGCGCACCAGCAGCCGACCCACCCGCAGCAGCAGCCGCCGCAGGGACAGCCCGTCGACCCGCGGACCGGCACCGCCTGGCCGACCCCGGTCACCCACGACCAGCGCGAGCGCTCCGTGCCCGGCGCCCCGCTCGGGTACACGGCGGCCGTGGAGCTCTCCTCCGACCGGCTGCTCCGGAACAAGCAGAAGGCGAAGAGCAGCCGTACGCCGTCCAGCGCGGCCCGTTTCAAGCTGGGTGGCAAGAAGGAGGAGGCCGAGCGACAGCGCAAGCTCGACCTGATCCGTACGCCCGTGCTGTCCTGCTACCGGATCGCGGTCATCAGTCTCAAGGGCGGCGTCGGCAAGACCACGACGACCACCGCCCTCGGCTCGACCCTGGCCACCGAGCGGCAGGACAAGATCCTCGCCATCGACGCCAACCCGGACGCGGGCACGCTCGGCCGCCGGGTGCGCCGGGAGACCGGGGCCACCATCCGTGACCTGGTCCAGGCGATCCCGTACCTCAACTCGTACATGGACATCCGCCGCTTCACCTCGCAGGCGCCCTCCGGCCTGGAGATCATCGCCAACGATGTGGACCCGGCGGTCTCCACGACGTTCAACGACGAGGACTACCGGCGCGCGATCGATGTGCTGGGCAAGCAGTACCCGATCATCCTCACCGACTCGGGCACCGGTCTGCTCTACAGCGCGATGCGCGGAGTGCTGGACCTCGCCGACCAGCTGATCATCATCTCGACGCCGTCGGTCGACGGTGCGTCCAGTGCGTCCACCACACTGGACTGGCTGTCGGCGCACGGGTACGCGGATCTCGTGCAGCGCTCCATCACCGTCATCTCCGGTGTCCGCGAGACCGGAAAGATGATCAAGGTCGATGACATCGTGCAGCACTTCGAGACGCGCTGCCGCGGCGTGGTCGTCGTGCCGTTCGACGAGCATCTGTCGGCCGGTGCGGAGGTCGACCTCGACATGATGCGGCCCAAGACCCGTGAGGCGTACTTCAATCTCTCCGCGATGGTCGCCGAGGACTTCTCGCGCGCCCAGCAGCAGCAGGGGCTCTGGACGTCGCACGGCTCCAACCCGCCCCCGCAGTACGCCCCGCCGATGCCCGGCCAGCAGCAGTACGCCCCGCAGCAGCCGCAGCAGCCGTACCCGCCGCAGCAACAGCCGTACGGCGGGCAGCAGCCCCCGCAGCCGTACCCCCCGCACCCCGGCCCCGGAGTGCAACAGAACGGCTGGCAGCAGTCGTTGCCCTCCCAGGCCCAGTCCGCGGCGAGCCCGGCCGGACCGCCGCCGCCTCACCAGCAGCAGCCCGGTCAGCCGGGTCAGCCGGGTCAACCCGGACAGCCGATCCCGCCCGAACTGCAGGGTCCCGTACCGCCCGCGGGTTGGCCGCAGCAGCCGCCGCCAGCGCCTCAGCAGTAAGGCAACAGAGGTCTAAACCAATGAGGGCCCGCACCGTCTCCACGGTGCGGGCCCTCTGCACATTCCCGCAGACCACACGCCGTTTCGGTGACCGTTGACGCGGCTCGACCCCCGCTGATAAACCTTCGCTTCACCAGCTGGCGAACCACAGATCAACCCGCCTTCTCCGTGCGAGTCATGACGCGAGGTCACCGACCATGGTCGAAAGAGTTCCACCACCCTCTGCCCAGCCACGCTCACGCCTGCGTGTCCTCCTGGCCTCCGGGGCCGCTGCTCTGGCGCTGGCCGCCGGATCCATCGTTCCGGGCGTGCCCCTCGGTGCCGCGCCGCAGGCACAGGCCGCCGACAGCGGCAAGTCGACGCTGACCGTCGCCGTCGCACAGAGCGTCGACTCCCTGAGCCCGTTCCTCGCTCAGCGGCTGATGAGCACGAGCATCAGCCGGCTGATGTACGACTTCCTGACGAACTACGACCCCAAGGACAACCACGCGGTCCCCGGCCTCGCCACCAAGTGGGAGCCGTCCGCGGACAAGCTGACCTGGACGTACACCATCCGGTCGGACTCCAAGTGGTCGGACGGCCGGCAGGCCACCGCCGAGGACGCGGCGTGGACGTTCAACAAGATCATGACCGACGAGAGCGCCGCGCAGGCCAACGGCAACTTTGTCGCGAACTTCAAGAAGGTGACGGCCCCGAGCCCCACGCAGCTGGTCATCGAGCTCAAGGAGCCGCAGGCCACCATGGCCGCGCTCGACGTGCCGATAGTCCCGAAGCACGTCTGGGAGAAGGTCGGTGACTTCTCCAAATTCAACAACGACACGAAGTTCCCGATCGTCGGCAACGGGCCGTTCATCCTGACGGACTACAAGGTCGACCAGTATGTGAAGCTCAAGGCCAACAAGAACTTCTGGCGCGGTGCACCGAAGTTCGACGAGGTCGTCTTCAAGACGTACAAGGACCAGGACGCCGCGGTCGCCGCTCTGCGCAAGGGCGAGGTCTCCTTCGTCGCCGGCTCCCCCGCGCTGACGCCCGCTCAGGCCGCGTCCCTCAAGGGCGAGAAGAACATCAAGGTCAACGAGGGCCCCGGCCGCCGCTTCTTCGCGCTGGCCACCAACCCGGGCGCGCAGACCAAGGGCCGCAAGAAGTTCGGCAACGGCAACAAGGCCCTTCTCGACCAGAAGGTGCGCCAGGCCCTCTTCCTGTCGATCGACCGCAAGACCATCATCGACAAGGTCTTCCAGGGCCACGCCGTCGAGGGCCAGGGCTACATCCCGCCGCGCTTCTCCGCGTACCACTGGCAGCCGTCCGCCGACCAGAGCCTCGCCTACGACCCGGCCAAGGCGGCCAAGCTCCTCGACGAGGCGGGCTACAAACTCAAGGGCGACCAGCGCGTCGGCAAGGACGGCAAGCCGCTCGACCTGCGCATCCTTTGCCACGCCACGGACCCGAACGACAAGGCGATCGGCAAGTACCTCAAGGAGTGGTGGGGCAAGCTCGGCGTCGGTCTCAAGGTCGACTGCCTCGACGACGTCTCGGTGCCCTGGTACGCCGGTGAGTACGACCTCGCCTTCGACGGCTGGTCCGTCAACCCGGACCCGGACTTCGTCCTCGGCATCCACACCTGCGACGCCCTGCCGGTCAAGGCCAAGGACAGCGCCGCCACCGACAACTTCATCTGCGACAAGACGTACGACGAGCTCTACAAGAAGCAACTCGCCGAGTACGACCCGGCCAAGCGCGCCGACATCGTCAAGCAGATGCAGTCGTGGATGTACGACTCCGGGTACATGAACATCATCGCCTACCCGAACGCGGTCGAGGCGTACCGCACCGACCAGATCAAGTCGATCACGACCATGCCCGCGGCGGCAGGCAACATCTACGGCCAGGACGGGTACTGGAGCTGGTGGTCGGCCGTTCCGGCGGGCAGCAGCAGTTCGGACAGCTCCGGCGGGTCCAGCTCCACCGGAGTCGTCATCGGCATCATCGTGGTGGTCGTGGTGCTCGCCGGTGGCGGTCTGTTCTTCGCGATGCGCCGCCGCACCACCGCGGACGACCGCGAGTAATCACGCGGACCGCTTGAGAGGGGCGGGCCGGGGCGGCGCGAAGCCGCCCCGCGGGTCTTCTCCAGGACCGACCGGCAAATGGGGGTATGAGGCCCCCAATTGCCGGTCGGTCTCAGTGCAGCACGAGTAACGAGAGTTCCCCATGACAGCTGAAAGCACTCCGGCGCTCGTGCAGATCGCGGATGCGGACACCGAAGGCCCGGCTCAGGCCGGCCCGTCGGCCGCCCACGGTCCACGGGCGCGTAACACCAAGGCCTATCTCCAGTACGTGGCGGCCAAGATCGCGGGAGCGGCCGTCTCCCTGTTCGCGGTCCTGGTCACCAGCTTCTTCCTGTTCCGGCTCATTCCCAGCGATCCGGTGAAGCAGATGACGGGCGGCCGCCCCGTCTCCGCCGAACAGCTCCAGTCGCTCCGGCATCAGTTCGGCCTCGACCAGCCGATGTGGCGGCAGTTCACCACGTACGTCGGCGACGCCCTCACGGGCGACTTCGGCACCTCGTTCCAGTTCCACGCGCCCGTCATCGACAAGATCACCGAGGCACTCCCCGCAACCCTGCTTCTCACCGGCACGTCGTACGTCCTCTACACCGCGCTCGGCATCTGGCTCGGCACCCGTACCGCCTGGCGCAACGGCTCCATGAGCGACCGCTTCAACACCGCGTTCGCTCTCACGCTCTTCTCGGTGCCGTCGTTCTGGCTGGGCCTGCTCCTGATCATCGTCTTCTCGGTGGGCATCGGTCCGATCCCCGGGATGTTCCCGACGGGCGGTATGGAATCGGGCGGCGAGAGCGGGTTCGCGTACATCCTCGATGTGGCGCACCACCTGGTCCTCCCGGTCATCACGCTGGTCGCGGTCGGGTATGCGCAGACGCTTCTGGTGATGCGCTCCTCGCTGCTCGACGAGATGGGCAGCGACTATCTGACGACGGCCCGCGCGAAGGGGCTGCGGGACGATGTCGTACGCCGCAAGCACGCCGTACCGAACGCGATGCTGCCGACGTTCACGCTGATGTTCGTGAACCTGGGGCATGTGGTCGCCGGGCAGATCCTGGTCGAGACGGTCTTCTCCTGGCCCGGCCTCGGCGGTCTCTTCTACCAGGGACTCAGCGTGCCCGATCTCCCCCTCGTACAGGGGCTGTTCTTCGTCTTCGCCACTGCGGTGATCCTGGCGAACACACTTGCCGATGTGCTGTATCCGCTGCTCGATCCCCGGGTGGGCCGATGACGACCGAATCCATGCCCACGCCCACGAAGGCCGAAGCGGCCGAGAACCCGCGCGCTCTGGCCCGGGCGCGCAAGCGCCGGTCCGTCGCCCGCTTCTGGCGGGAGTACCGCAGCCACAGGAGCGGACTGTGGGGTCTGGCCGCGCTCGCCCTGATCGCACTGATCGCCCTGTTCGCGCCGCAGCTCGTCGGCGTCGACTCGCAGAGCGTCACCGGCGCGCCGGGAGGTGCGCTGGAGTCGCCGAGCGGTGAATTCCCGCTCGGCACGGACCAGTTCGGACGCAGTGTGCTGGCCCTGCTGGTGTGGGGCGCCCGGGTCTCGTTGACGGTCGGTCTGCTCGCGGCGTTCCTGTGCGTCGCCATCGGCACGGTCGTCGGCATCGTCGCGGGGCACTTCCACGGCTGGTACTCGACGGTCCTGATGCGGGTCACCGACTGGTTCCTGGTGATGCCGACCCTGGTCCTCGCGATCGCGCTCGCCACCGTGATGGACCGCTCGATGTGGACGGTCATCATCGCGATCGGCGTCACGACCTGGCCGACCACGGCCCGGCTGGTCCGTGCCCAGACCCTTGCCGTGGAGTCCCGCCCGTACATCGAGCGCGCCCGCGCCCTGGGCGGCGGCCACGGGCACATCATGGTCCGGCACGTGCTGCCGAACGTGATGCCGCTGGTACTCGCGCAGACCACACTGGTGATCTCCAGCGCGATCCTCACCGAGGCCACACTGGCCTTCCTCGGCCTGAGCGACCCGACCACCACCTCCTGGGGCGGCATGCTCCAGGACGCCCGCGAGGCGGGCGCGGTGAGCGCGGGCGACTGGTGGTATCTGGCACCGCCCGGGATCGCCATCGCCGTGGTGGCCCTGTCGTTCACGCTGTGCGGCCGCGCCATCGAGTCCGTCCTCAATCCCAAGCTGGGGGTGGCCCGTTGAGTACGACGAGCATCCGGAAGACGCCGCTTCTCGACGTACGGGACCTCACGGTGACGTACGCCGGTGGAGCGCAGGCCGTCCGTGGCGTGAACCTCACCGTCGACTCGGGGCAGAAGCTCGGCATCGCCGGTGAGTCCGGCTGCGGGAAGTCGACGCTGGCGCTCGCGCTGCTGCGGCTGCTGCCCGCCGGGACGAAGGTATCCGGCGAGATCCTGCTGAACGGCGAGGACGTCCTCACCATGAAGTGGGGCCAGGTCAGGGCGGTGCGCTGGGCGGGGGCCTCGATCGTGTTCCAGGGCGCGATGCACTCGCTCAACGCGGTGCACCGCATCGGGGAGCAGATCGCCGAGCCGATCCTGCTGCACAAGAAGGCGACGCAGGCCGGGGCGGCGAAGAGGGCCGGCGAACTCCTGGAACAGGTGGGGCTGCCGGCCGCCCGCGCGAACGCCTATCCGCACGAGCTCTCCGGCGGGCAGCGGCAGCGCGTGATGATCGCGATGGCGCTTGCCTGCGATCCGGGCCTGATCATCGCGGACGAGCCGACCACGGCTCTCGATGTGATGATCCAGGCCCAGATCCTGCGGCTGATCGAGCAGTTGGTGTCCGAGCAGGACCTCGGCCTGATCATGATCAGCCATGACCTCGCGGTGCTCTCGGACACCTGCGACCGGCTCGCGGTGATGTACGCGGGCCGGGTCGTGGAGGAGGGCCCGGCGTCCGAGGTCTACGAGAACGCGCACCACCCATACGGCAAAGCCCTGTCCGGCGCCTTTCCGCGCATCGGCGACCCGGCCTCCCGGTTCGCGCCCCGCGGGCTGCCCGGCGATCCGCCGGACCCGTCGGCGCTGCCCGGCGGCTGCACCTTCCATCCGCGCTGCCCGGTGGCCCTGGACTCCTGCACGACGCGGGACCAGGAGCTGCGGGACGCGGGGCCACAGCGGCGGGTCGCCTGTGTGCTGGTGGAGCCGGGGGCGGCCGCGGCCTTGGCCCGGCCGGGTGCCGAGGAAGCAAGGAGCACATCATGACCACCACCACTCCCCTGCTCAGCGCCCAGGGGCTGCAGGTCACCTTCCCGGGCCGGCGCGGGGCTGCCCCGGCGCGTGCCGTGGACAGCGTCGACCTGGACATCCGGCCCGGCGAAATCGTCGCCCTGGTCGGCGAGTCGGGCTGCGGCAAGACGACGCTGGCGCGTTCGCTGCTGGGCCTCGTCCCGCCGACGTCCGGGCAGGTGACCTTCGGCGGGCAGCCGCTCGACTATGCGAGCAGGGCGCTGAAGGCGTACCGCAAGCGGGTCCAGCTGGTGCTCCAGGACCCCAGCGGTTCGCTCAACCCGAGGCACACGGTGTACGACGCCGTCGCCGAGGGTCTGCGGATCCACGGGTACGCGGGTGACGAGCGGGCGGCGGTGGCCGAGGCGCTGTCGCGGGCGGGGCTGCGGCCTCCCGAGCGGTTCTTCCTGCGCTATCCGCACGAGCTGTCGGGCGGTCAGCGCCAGCGGGTCGTGATCGCGGGCGCGCTCGTGCTGGAGCCGGAACTGATCGTGGCCGACGAGCCGGTGGCCTCGCTGGACGCTTCGGTGCGCGGCGAGATCCTGGCCCTGCTGCTGCGGCTGCGGGACGAACTGGGTCTGTCCGCCCTGGTGGTCACGCACGACCTCGGCCTGGCGTGGAACATCGCCGACCGGGTCGCGGTGATGTACCTCGGGCGGATCGTGGAGACGGGCGAGGTGGAGCAGATCCTGACGGCTCCGCAGCACCCGTACACCCAGGCACTGTTGTCGGTGCTGCCGGAGGCCGTGGGCGATCCGGTGATTCTGACCGGTGAGCCGCCGGACCCGTCCAGGGTGCCGTCCGGGTGCCGGTTCCATGCCCGCTGCCAGGTGCTGGCCTCGGGCGAGGCCGAGCGGGCGGGTGTCGCGGACGCGTGCCGTACGAAGGACCTGCCGGTGCTCGCGGGCGGCGGGCGGACACAGGTGGCGTGCCACTGGGCGGGCGCGGCCGCGAAGGTGCGGGCGTAGCGGGGTGGACTGGGGCCCGTCCGGCGGTTCACCCCCGGACGGGCCCCTGCTCGTGCGGCGGACACCGTGCCGTCAGTCGCCGGGCGGGCTGCCGGTTGCCCGGCCGTGGATCGCCCCGGTCAGCTCGCCGAGCGGCCTGCCTGTCCCGCCCCACCGGTTCTGGATGATCTCCGCGGCGATCGAGACGGCGGTCTCCTCCGGTGTGCGCGCACCGAGGTCCAGCCCGACGGGCGAGGCGAGCCGCGCCAGTTCGGCCGCGTCGACCCCGGCCTCCCGCAGCCGCGCGGCCCGGTCCAGGTGGGTGCGCCGGCTGCCCATGACCCCGATGTACGCGGCAGGTGTGCGCAATGCGGCCACCAGCAGCGGAACATCGAACTTGGGATCGTGTGTCAGTACGCAGATGACCGTCCGCTCGTCGATGTCCGTCGCCCCCAGATAGGTGTGCGGCCAGGCGCAGATCACCTCGTCGGCGGTGGGGAAGCGTTCCCGGGTCGCGAAGGCCGGGCGGGCATCGCAGACGGTGACCCGGTATCCGAGGAAGGAACCCATGCGTGCGGTGGCGGCCGCATGGTCGATGGCGCCGAAGACGAGCATCCGGGGCGGTGGCGCGTACGTCTGGACGAAGACGGACACCTCCTGCATCCGGCGCTCGCCGTGCGCCCCGTACCGCAGGGCGCCGGTCGCACCCTGAGCGAGCAGTCCCCGGGCGTCGTCGGTGACGGCCGAGTCGAGCCCTTCGTCGCCGAGCGTTCCCTGCGTGGTCCGTGCCCGGACGACCAGACAGGCGCCGGGCTCAGCCTCGCCCGAGATGACGGTGGCGACGGCGACGGGCTCGCCCCTGCCGATGCTGTCGACGGCCTCCCGCAGCAGCGCCCGGTCGGCCGCCGACGCGAAGGACCTGACGAACACCTCGATCGTGCCGCCGCACGTCAGGCCCACGCCGAACGCCTCGTCGTCGCTGATCCCGTACGTCTGCAGCTGAGGGCTCCCGGTGGCGAGGACCTCGCCCGCCACCTCGTACACCGCGCCCTCGACGCAGCCTCCGGAGACGCTGCCCGCCACCGCGCCGTACTCGGTCACGGCCATCATGGCGCCGGGTGCGCGCGGGGCGCTGCCGCGTACGGAGACGACGGTCGCCAGGGCGAAGGGGGTGCCGGTGTCGTGCCAGGCACGCAGCTCCGACAGCAGTTCACGCACGGCACGGACCTCCTCCCGGCCGGATGCGGTCCGGCTCGATGCGGCCTCACCATAAACGATGCTTTAGTAGTCAGATACTGACCGCTAGGCGCTTCGGGTGCGGTCCTTCCGTGTGGCCGCTGTGAGCGCCTCGGGGTCGGGCGGGGTCTGTTCGGCCGTTTCCAGGGAGCGTTCCAGCTTTCCGAGCAGCCGACCGAGCTGGCGGCGCTCGCTTTCGCTCAACTCGGCCAGCATCCGCTGTTCGTTGGCGAAGTGCGCGACGGCGACCACATCGGCGATCTCGATCCCCCGCTCGGTGAGCCGTGCGTGCACCACGCGGCGGTCGTCGGGATCGCGTTCACGTGTCACCAGGCCGGCCTTCTCCAGACGGTCCAGCCGCAGGGTGATGCCGCCGGTGGTGACCAGGGCGATATCGGCGAGTTCGCCGGCCGTCTGCCGGTAGGGAGGCCCTGACCTGCGCAGAGCCGCGAGTACGTCGAAGGCCGCCATGTTCAGGTCGAAGCAGTCGAAGAGGTCGGACAGCAGGCCCTGGTAGCGCAGAAAGCTGCGGTGGAGCCGGCCGAGCACCGCCATCGGGGAGGCGTCGAGCTCGGGCAGCTCCCGCTTCCACTGCTCCAGGATGAGGTCGACCGCGTCGGGGCGGCCGGCGGCTCTACGAGTCATGTGCGGTGGGAGGGCGGCGTCGGCGCCGGGACCTCGCGCCTCCTTCCTGGAGTGCCGCGGACGGTGCGGTCGAGGGTGCCCACGATACAACCGGCACCCGTCGTCGAACCCTTGTGGGAGATATTCCCTAGGTGCTAGAAATCTAAGCATTAGCTGTTTCAGTCATTAAATAACTCTCTGTTGTGACGCCGAGAGTCCAGGAGGCACGGTCCGTATGCTCCTGCTCCCCACCGGGATGGTGGCGCCGACCCAGCGCACCCTTCCCGCTTTCACCCTGGAACGCCCTGCGACGACGGCAGAGGCCGTGGCTGCGGGGACGCTCCCCGGCGCGGTCTACGCACAGGGCTGCAGCGACCTGTTCGCGCAGTTCCGCGAGGGCCTGGGCTGCCGCACCCTCGTGTCGCTGGAGCGGGTCGCGGAGCTCGGCGCGATCGAGTGGGACGGCACAACGCTGGAGATCGGCTCCGGGGTCGACCACCACACGGGCTCGCACGACGCCCGGGTGCGGGCCGCCCTGCCGGGACTGGCGGCCGGCTGGGGCAGTATCGCCACCCAGCGCATCCGGCGCCGGGCCACCATCGGCGGAAACCTGATGGCACGGCGTACCCGGTACGAGATGCCGGTGATGCTCGGCGCACTCGGAGCGGAGCTGGACTTCCTGACGCCCGACGGGGCGGTCACGCTGCCCCCGGCGGCCCTGTGGGACCGGGCCGAGCCGTCGGGCGGCCTGCTGCGGACGATCAGGATCGCCGGCGCGGGGCAGGTGTGGTTCGGCTACGAGCGGTCGATGCGGCCGCTGATGACGGTGGCCGCGGCGGTCCGCGCGGGGACGGTCACGATGACGGTGGGCTCGGAGTACACCGCTCCGCACACGGCCGCCGCCCCGCTGGGCACCGACCCCGTCGAGATCGCGGCGGCACTGCCCGACGGCATCGGGGACGCGGCCGGGAGCGCCCGCTACCGCCGTCATGTCGCCGCTGTGCTGCTCGGCCGGCTGCTGGAGCAGTACAGGACCGGAGAAGGGAACCCCCGATGACGACCGAGAGCACGGACAAGGCCGCGGCCGACGGGCGGATCACGATCGACTTCGCGGTGGACGGCCGTCCGCGCACCGAGCGGATCGCACCCAACACCGTCCTCCTCGATCTGCTCCGCGACCGTTACGGCATGACCGGCGTCAAGGCCTCGTGCGAGCGCGGCGTCTGCGGGGCCTGCACCACCCTGATCGACGGCACCCCGTCCGCCTCGTGCAGCGTCTTCGCCTTCAGTGTCGACGGACGCGCCGTGGAAACTGTCGCCGGACAGGCCACGGACGGCGAACTGGGGCCGGTCCAGCGGGCCTTCGCGGAGTGCGGCGGCTTCCAGTGCGGCTACTGCACCCCCGGCATGATCATGCTGACCACGGCCCTGCTGCGAGAACATCCCGACCCTGACGAAGAGACGATCCGCTCCTGGATCTCCTCCAATGTGTGCCGCTGCACCGGCTACCGGATGATCATCGAATCGGTGCACAGGGCCGCCGAGCTGATCCGCGCCGCAGAACCGGCCCGTACCGGCGAGGACGCCCGATGACGACCTCCTCGCGCATCGGCACCAGCGACCGCCGTACCGACGCCGTGCTCAAGCTCACCGGCGCCGCGCAGTACACCGCCGACATCCGGCTACCCGGCATGCTGCACGCCAAGGTGCTCCGCAGCCCGCACGCCCACGCCCGCCTGGTGTCGGTCGACGCCGACAGGGCCCGGGCGCTGCCGGGTGTGCATGCCGTCCTGACCCGTGACGACCTCGACGGGCTCGACCCCACCTACGGCTACTTCATCAAGGACCAGCCGGTCGTCGCCATGGACCTGGTGCGGTACGCGGGCGATGTGGTGGCGGCCGTCGCCGCCGACGACGAAGCGGTGGCGCTGCATGCGCTGGAGCTGATCGAGGTGGTGTACGAGCCGCTGCCGGCCGTCCCCGACATCGAGGCGGCGCTGGCTCCTGACGCCCCCGAGCTGTTCGAACAGGCGCCTCCGGGCATCGTCCCGCCGTACGGAACGGGTGCGTCCGGGTTTCTGCGGCCGCGGAAGAACGTCTGTTACGAGTTCCGGTACGAGACCGGTCCCGATTCCGTCTGGGACGACTGCGACCACATCTTCGAGGACACCTTCGCCTTCTCCCGGATGAACCACTTCCATCTGGAGCCGTTCGTCACGGTCGCCGATGTACGCGGCGAGGAGATCGAGATCTGGACCTCGACCCAGAACCCGTTCCCGCTGCGCAAGGAGCTGGCCCGGGTGCTGCGGACGCCGGAGAGCCGGATCCATGTCCATGTGCCGTTCGTCGGCGGCGGCTTCGGTTCGAAGCACAACTGCAAGACCGAGCCGATCGCCATCCTGTTGTCGAGGGCGGCGGGCCGTCCGGTGCGCTACTGCCTGACCACGGAGGAGGGGTTCCTCACGCTGAGCCAGCACGCCGCCGTACTGAAGGTGAAGGCGGGCGTGATGGCCGACGGCACTTTCGTCGCCCGGGAGAGCGAGGTGCTGCTGGACGCGGGCGCGTACTCCGACGGCAGCCCGCTGGTGGCGGAGAAGGCCTGTTACCGGATGCCGGGGCCGTACCGCTGGCAGCACATCCGCTCCTCCAGCTCCTGTGTGATGACGACGACCACGCCCGCCGGGCCGTTCCGCGGTTTCGGGGCGACGCAGGCGACCTGGGCGAGCGAGAGCCAGGTCGACATGATCGCCGAGCGGCTCGGGATGGATCCGTACGAGCTGCGGGTGAAGAACCTCAAACGGCTCGGGGAGCCGTTCGTGCCGGGTGAGAGCGGGATCGACAGCGATCTGGCCGAGGGCCTGGACGCGGTGACGGAGGCGCTCGGCTATCACGGGCGCGTGCGTACGGCGAACCGCGGTATGGGGCTGGCCATCGGTTTCAAGGACGGTGGCGGGGTGAACAAGCCCGCGCAGGCCAGGGTGAAGATCTCGGCGACCGGTTCGGTCTATGTGAGCTCCGGCACGGTCGAGATCGGCCAGGGCGCTTCCACCACGCTCTGCCAGGTGGCCGCCGAGGTGCTGGGTGTACCGCTGGAGCGGGTGCGCTACGCGCCGATCAACACCGATGTCACCCCCTACGACCAGGGCACCAACGCCTCGTCCGGGATGACGGTGATGGGCCGTGCGGTGCTCCGTGCAGCCGAGGACGCCCGGTCGAAGGTGCTCGCGTTCGCCGCCGGCCGGCTCGGCTGCGACGCCGCCGAACTCACCTTGCGGGACTGGACGATACGGCGCGGGAAGGAGGAACCCGTCCCACTGCCGGGCCTGGTGGCCGCGGTTTTCGGCGGTACGGGGTACGAGTTCCACGGCGAGGGCCACTTCAAGGCGCCGCTCACCCCCGATGCCCCGCTGGAGTCGCCCTGTCTGTTCTGGGAAATCGGCTGGGCCGGCGTCGAGGTCGAGGTCGACCCGGACACCGGGAAGGTGACGGTGCTTCAACTGGTCGCCAGCGGAGATGTCGGCCGCGCGGTGAACAAGCTGATCTGTCGCGGCCAGGACGAGGGAGCCGCCGTGATGGGCCTGGCCCAGGCGATGTTCGAGGAGATGCGGTACGAGGACGGCGCGCTGCTGAACGGCGAGGCGCTGGAGTACCGGGTGCCGATGGCCGAGGACCTGCCCGCACGTTTCGTCTCGATCACCCAGGAACAGGGGCACGGGCCCGGCCCGTTCGGTGCCAAGGGGGCCGGTGAGGGCGCCATGGTGCCGGTCGCGGCGGCCGTCGCCAATGCCGTGCAGGATGCCACGGGCGCCCGGGTGACCACTCTGCCGCTCTCCCCCGAGCGGGTCTTCGACGCGATGCGCCCACTGCCCGGGGAGCGTGCAGACCGGCCCTGATCCCGCATCGCCCACCGGCCCGTAGCCATCGCCGCCACGGGCCGGTGAGCCATGTCCACACCTCCGCGCCGACGCCAGAATCCCTGTTCAAACGGGGTTCCACTTCGTTATGAAATCTAAGTGCTTAGTTATTGACCCCTAAGACACTTCTTCCTAGGGTCACCGCAACTCCTCTGTTCGCGGAAGGATCCCCATGTCAGTCGTGGCCACCGGCCCCACCGTGAGCTCCATCTCGGCCAGGCTCGAACGCCTGCCGAGCTCCCGTTGGCACATCAAGGTCCGCACGCTCATCGGCACCGTCACGTTCTTCGAGGCGTTCGATCAGCTGCTGACTGCCTCCGCACTGCCCGTCCTGACCGAACAGTGGAAGCTGAGCACCGGTCAGGGCACGATGATCGTCACCAGTGGTTCGGTCGGCATGCTGCTCGGTGCACTGGTCGCCGGCTGGCTCGGCGACCGCATCGGGCGGGTCCGAACGGTCGCGCTCGGCGTCGCCGTGACCGCACTGGCCAGCCTCGCCGTCGCCGTCTCCCCGGGCTTCGCCCTGTTCACCGCCTTCCGGTTCGTCCAGGGCCTCGGCATCGGCGGTGTGGTGCCCGTCGCCGCCACATACATCAACGAGATCGCCCGGGCCGACCACCGCGGCCGGTTCGTGCTGCTCTACGAGCTGATCTTCCCGGCCGGTCTCGCCTCGGCGACGCTCGTCGCCAGTTGGGTGGTGCCCAGCTTCGGCTGGCGGGTCATGTTCCTGATCGGTGCTCTGCCCGTGCTTCTGGTAGTCGTCCTGCGCCGCCAGGTCCCCGAGTCGCCCCGCTGGCTGCTTTCGCGCGGCCGGGTCGAGGAGGCCGAGGAGGTCATCGCCCGGATCGAGAAGGACGTGGCCGAGTCCATCGGCTCGCAGCTGCCGGAGCCCGGTCCCGCGACGCCCGTCGAGACCGCACGCGGCGGGCTGCGCGATCTTTTCGCCGGCCGCTACCTGCGGCGCACGCTGGTCGTCTCGGCGCTGTGGTTCGTCGCGTACTACGTCAACCACGGCATAGCGACCTGGCTGCCCTCGCTCTACACCAAGACATTCGGCCTGGATCTGCGGACCGCCCTGAACTACTCGTTGCTGTCCAATGTGACCGGACTGATCGGCTGTCTGCTGGTCGCCCTGGTCATCGACAAGGTGGGACGCCGGATCTCGCTCACCGTCGGGCTCGGCGGCGCGGCGGTCGCGCTGCTCTCACTGGCCGTCTCCGGCGCCACCTCGGGCGGCCAGGTCGCGGTCTGGGCCTCGGTGGCGACGCTCTTCGTGTTCGCCACCAATGTCAGCCTCTACCTGTACACACCCGAGCTGTACCCGACCCGCAGCCGGGCGCGCGGGGCATCGTTCGGCGGGGTGTGGAACCGGCTCGGCGTCATCCTCGGGCCCATCGTGGTGGGCGCGATCATCGGCTCGGGCGGCAGCCTCGCGATGGTCTTCACCCAACTGGGCTGCGTCGCGGTGGCCGGTGCCGTAGTTGCGTGGTTCGCCGTGGAGACCAAGGGGCGGACGCTGGAGGAGCTGAACAGCTGACTCCGACACGACCGGGGCCGGGACCGTTCTCCACGGTCCCGGCCCCGGTCGTGTACGAGGAAAGGTTCAGCCGCGCTCGTACGCGGAGATCAGCTCGCTGCACCGCTTCACATCGGCGGCCATCGCCACGAGCAGATCGTCGATCGAGTCGAACTTCAGCATCCCGCGTACGTACGCGAGGAAGTCCACCGAGACGTGGAGCCCGTACAGGTCGAGGCCGACGCGGTCGATCGCGTACGCCTCCACCGTCCGCTCCGTGCCGTCGAACTGCGGGTTCGTGCCGACCGAGATCGCGGCGGGCATCGCCTCGCCGTTCACATTGAGCCAGCCCGCGTAGACGCCGTCGGCGGGGATCGCGGTGTGCGGCAGGGTCTCCACGTTGGCCGTGGGGAAGCCCATCTCACGGCCGCGCTGTGCGCCGCGGACCACGACGCCCTCGACCCGGTGCGGCCGGCCCAGGATCTCGGCGGCGCCCGCGACATCGCCCTCGGCGACCAGCCGCCGGGTGAGGGTGGAGGAGAACGGCCGGCCACCGCCCGCCTCACCGCTCACATACAGGTCGATGACCTCGACGCCGTAGTCGTACGTCTCGCCGAACTCGGTGAGCAGCTGCACATTCCCGGCCGCCTTGTGCCCGAAGCGGAAGTTGGGGCCCTCGATGACCAGTTGCGCGTGCAGCTTGTCGACGAGCACCTTCACGATGAAGTCGGCCGGCGCCAGCTTCGAGAACTCGGTGGTGAACGGCAGGATCAGCACCGCGTCCACCCCCAGCTCCGCCATCAGCTCGGCACGCCGGTGGTGCGGGGCGAGCAGCGGCGGGTGGCTGCCGGGCCGTACGACCTCGCTGGGATGCGGGTCGAAGGTCACCACGACCGACGGCACGCCCAGTTCGCGTGCCCGCTCCACGGCCCGCCCGATGATCAGCTGGTGTCCGCGGTGCACCCCGTCGTAGGAGCCGATGGTGACGACGCTGCGTCCCCAGTCCTGGGGGATGTCCTCCAAGCCACGCCAGCGCTGCACTGTGACCGCTCCTCGCCCGAACCTGTGTACGTGAGATTGCCTGTTACGCAGGTCTAAGACTGCCATGCTCACACCCCGCGGCCTGCATCGGCATCGTCTTCGGGCTTCCCAGCGCCTCCACCGTCCGCCGCGCACTCGGGCCGACGAGCGCCGCCCACTCCTGCGGGGCGTCGGCCAGCCACCCGGTGACCAGGGCCGCGAATCCGGGCACGTCACGAGCGAGTTCGACCAGTCGGCTGTCGAAGCGGACCGCGCCCTCGGGGGTCCGGACCAGCAGCATCCCGGTGCGGTGGACCAGGGCGCGGGTGCGGGCCGGTGCGCGTCCGCCGGAGCCGGTCGCGGCAGCCCGCAGCAAGGAGTCGAGCACGGCCGGGTCGCGTTGGGCGTCCTGCTCGAATTCCAGCAGGACCTCCAGCAGCTCGCCTCTCAGCTGCCCGGAGGCGGGGCTGCCGGGCGCCGCGAGCACCCCGGCGAGCGCGCCGCGCACCGGCGGCGGCACGGGACGGTCCCGCAGCAGTCCGGTCACCAGGGGCAGCAGCAGGGCGCGGGCGGCGGGTCCGCGCTCCAGCCTCCGGTCGATGTACGAGGCGGCGTGCACGGCGTCTTCCGGGTGGCTGTCGATGTACGCCCGCACGAGCCCGGCGGCATGCAGGGCCAGCGCGGGGGCATCGATCCCGGCGAGCGAGCACAGCACCTCGCCCGCCCCCTCGTCGGGCCGGGTGAGCCGCTCCCGGAGCGCGGTGAGCACCTGCTCCGCATGGGAGGGCAGCGCGACGGCCAACGTTTCGGCGGACAGCTGCGGCTCGCCCGCGACGAAGGCCCGCAGAGCCTGCGGGAGGCAGCGGTCCCTGGTCTGCGGATCCTGTACGAGCAGGGTGAGCGCGGCCCCGTGCAGGGAGGTGTCGGCCGGGCGGGCCAGCAGGGCGAGGGCGGCTTGGCGCAGCAGCTCGCGGTCGGCGTCGAGGGTGACGTGCGCCGCGGTGACCAGTGCGTACGAGGCGGCGGCGGTCCGGCGGGCGGGCTGGTCCTCGTCACGGGCCCATCTGTCGACGGCCCGGCAGAGCGCGGAGGGCTCGTCCTCGGCCAGGGCGGCGAGCAGCTCCTCGGCCCGGGGATGGGCGGTCGAGACGAGTGCGTCGGTCAGATCGTCGACGGCCAGGTCCCGACGGGCGTAGAGCAGCGCCTGAGCGGCGGCGGCCACGGTCGGACGGATCGTGACGCCCTCATCGCCGGGGAGAGGGCGCTCGTCGGTGAACCAGCCGCAGAGCAGCGGCTGCATGGTCCGGGGCTGCGCCACGAGCCGCCGCGCGACGGCATCCAGAAACCGCTCGCCGCTCTCGCCCTCGGGATACGGCTCGCAGGAGCGGTCACCGTCTACGCGGGAGTCGGCGCGGCGCGGGCCGTCGGCGGGGACGAGACGCCGGAACAGATCGATCCGGTCCGCCTCGGGCAGCCTCAGCCGCCGCCAGAACCACGGCCCGAACTCGGCGTACACCCCCGGCCCGCCCGTGGCCGCACGCCGGACGATACGGTCGGCGAGCAGCCGCAGCACCCCGAGATGGGGCCGGGCATCGGGTGCCCGGAGCAGAGTCTCCGAGAGCAGGTGCACCGCCCACCAGTGGGCGTCATGGGCGGCCTCGGCACCCGGCCCCGGCGACATCCGGTCCAGGGCCTCGATCAGATCGGCCAGCCGGTGCGCCGGCGCGGCAGGGCCCTGGCGGCGGCCCAGCAGCAGCAGGGCCTGGATCACCGGGCCGATCCGATGGCGCGGTACGGGCAGGGTGCGCGGCCCCGTCGTCACCGCGGCCTCCATTGCCACTTCGGGCACGGGCGCCCGGCTGCGCCCGGTATGCGGCCTCCTCGGTTGCGGAACACGCAGCTCCGCCGCCACCGCCCCCGGTCCCTCCTCCGCATGCCACCGGTGGACCAGCGCGTACAGCGCCGCATCCAGGTCCAGGTGGGCGCCCTGCACCCAGTCCCCCAGCTCCTCGTGCGCGAAGCGGTAGCCCGCTCCCGCCGGGACGAGCAGCCCCTCGGTGAGGACCGCCGACGCCCAGCCCGTGCGCCAGGGGAACACCTCCTCGAACGCCGCCCGGTCCAGCTCTCCCTGTCCGGGACCCAGGCAGCGCCGCGCTGCTTCGTGGACCTGCCCCGCCACCTGCGCGGCCAGCCGGCGGACCGCGGTGCCGCCGGGCGCCGGGCCCGATACGGCTGCGATGCGGACCGCGATGCGCAGGCACATCAGGTCCAGGTGAGCGCCGAAGACGTCCTCCGCGTCCGGCTGCCCGGCGACGTCCCCGGGCAGCGCCTCGCGCACCTCCGCGAGAAGACGCAGGGTGAGCGGGTGCCGGCTGTGGCCGGGGGCGAGCGCATCGGGCGGGATGTTGTACCGCTCCCGGGCCTCTTCGGCCTGGCTCGCGGTGAGGTCGCCGAGGCGGACCGCGGACGGCAGCCGCCTCGCAGGCCTGGCGGGGCGGTGCAGGGCACCGGGCCGGCAGAGCGCACCGGCCGTCTCCCAGTGCTCGGGCGTGCACGCGACCACGAGCCGCGCCCCGCACTCCCGCAGCCAGTCGACGGTGCCCGCGGTCCACCGGGCCAGCCCGTGGGCCAGTACGGGAGGCATCTCCTCGGGGCCGTCAAGCAGGACGAGCAGCGGGCTCCCGGACTCCTCGGCCAGCCCGGCCACCCGCTCGGGGGTTGCACTCGCCATGTCGCCCCGTGCACCGGCGGCGGTGACGATCCGCCCGGCCCGCCGGAGCGTACGGGCGATCGCATCGGCGACCGAGGCGTCGTCGGCCAGCAGATCGGCGCCGCGCAGCCAGAGGGTGGGTGCGGGTACGGCGCCGCGGGCCCGGCGGGCAGCGAGTGCGGCCAGTTCGGTGGTGCGGCCGGTGCCCGGCGCTCCGACGAGACCGAGGACCACGGCGGGGCCGTGCGGTGCGGACGAGGGGTGGCCGGGGGCCGAGAAGGCGCTGAGTTCTGCGATGACGTCCGGGCGTTCCACCGGATCGGAGCAGTCGGCCGGCCCGCCCTGCGAGCCGAGCGATGTCGCGGTGAGGTGCAGGGCGCCCGCGAGATTCAGGTCGCGTCCGTATCCGGGAACGCTCGTCGCGTTGCGCCGCAGCAGCTCGTCCAGCGGACCGTAGGTGCCCGCGCCCCTGAGCGGCACCGCGAACCCTGCGGCGGCATGCACGGCGCGCAGCGCGGTGCCCAGCACGGCGATGACCGCGCCGCTCTCCGGTTCGAGGACGGGCCCGCCCGCCGCCGCCCCGCCGAGCCGCAGCGCGTCTTGGCCGTCCGTACCGAGCGCCAGCTCCAATGCTGTGCCGATCCGATGGGAGCCGCCGTTCGCGGTGTACGTCACGGGGGCGGTGCCGAGCACCCGCGCCTCGCGCCAGCCGTGGGCGGCGATCGTCACATACGTACCGGCGTCGATCCGGTCCCGTGAGGCGATCGGCGTCGGCTCCACGCCGAGCGTGGAGAGCCCCGAGGTGCGCAGCAGCGCGAGGTCCAGTTCGGGCAGCGCGGTGACATCGGCGGCCTCGACGGGGCAGCTGCGACCGTCCGTTCCGTACAGGACGAGCCGGGTGAGGCCGTCGACCGCTTCGTGGCTGGTCACCACCGTGCCCCGGTCGTCGGCGACGAATCCGGTCCCCCGCGACCGGCCGGTCGAATCGCAGATGCGTACCAGCGCTGCCCGGTCCCCGCTTCCCATGGTTCGACGTTAGGCCGACGGTGATCGGCGCGAACACCACTCGGAGTAAAGGCGCCCCCGAATGCACCCCTGATTCACTCCGAGCGCCTGCTCGTTGGGGTGAATTCATGGCGTCCGATGGACAGAAACCGTTGGGGGAATCGTGGAGCGGGCACAGGGGCCCTGCCCGCTCCACGATGGGGTCTCAGGACCCGGGTCGCCGGTCAGGCGAAGACGGCGAGGCTCTTGGCCTTGCCCTTCTGTTCCTCGACGAGTACCAGGAACCGCCCGTCGGGCCCGAAGACCCCGACCGGTCCCGGCGGGAAGGCTGGCATGTCCAGCCGCACCCCGTGCAGCAGCAGCTTGGCGCGCTTCTCGTCCACGTCCCAGCGGGGGAACGCCGAGGCGGCGGCCTCGGCCACCGGCATCACGGTGAGCTCCTGCTGGTGCTGGTCGAGCGTCCGCGCCGCATCGAGGCCGTACGGCCCGACCCTGGTGCGCCGCAGCGCGGTCAGATGCCCGCCGACGCCCAGCCCGGCGCCGAGGTCGCGGGCGATCGCGCGGATGTACGTACCCGAGGAGCAGACGACGGAGACGACCAGGTCGACGACCGGTGTCCCGTCCTCGGCGACCGCCTCGCGGACGTCGTAGACGTTGAAGGACGAGATCGTCACCGGCCGGGCCGGGATCTCGAACTCCTCGCCGCCGCGCACCCGTGCGTAGGACCGCTTGCCGTCGATCTTGATGGCGCTGACCTTGGACGGCACCTGCATGATCGGTCCGGTCAGGGCCGCCACCCCGGCGTCGATGCCCTCACGCGTCACACCGGACGCATCGGTGGACGAGGTGATCTCGCCCTCCGCGTCGTCCGTGATGGTGTTCTGGCCGAGCCGGATCGTGCCGAGGTACTCCTTCTCGGTCAGCGCGAGATGGCCCAGCAGCTTGGTGGCCTTCTCCACACCGAGCACGAGAACGCCCGTCGCCATCGGATCCAGCGTGCCTGCATGGCCGACGCGGCGGGTCCGGGCGATGCCGCGCATCTTGGCGACGACGTCGTGCGAAGTGAAGCCGGACGGCTTGTCGACAATGACAAGGCCGTCCGGCGTCTTGTTCTGCGATGTCATTCGGAGGCGGTGTCCTCGTCGTTCTCGTCCTCCGCCTTGCGGTACGGGTCCGCGCCACCGGCGTACGTGGCGCCCGAGGACGCCTCGCGCACCCGTGCGTCCGAGGCCCGTGCCCGGTCGAGGAGGTCCTCGATCGCCTTGGCGTTCTCCGGGAGGGCGTCGGCCACGAAGGCCAGCGTGGGGGTGAACTTCGTCCCCGCCGCCGCTCCGACCGCCGAACGCAGGATGCCCTTGGCGCTCTCCAGGCCGGCCGCCGCGCTCGCCCGCTCCTCGTCGTCGCCGTAGACCGTGTAGAAGACCGTGGCCTCCCGCAGGTCACCGGTGACCCGGGTGTCCGTGATGGTCACGTGCGTACCCAGACGCGGGTCCTTGATACCGCGCTGCAGTTTCTCGGCGACCACCTCCTGGATGAGGTCCGCCAGCTTTTTCGCCCGCGCGTTGTCGGCCACTGGTCCGTCTCCTTCTTTGCCTTGCTCAATCGTCTTCGTCGCTGTGCAGCCGCCGTCGTACGGACAACAGCTCCACCTCGGGCCGGCCGGCGATCAGCCGCTCGCACCGGTCGAGTACGTCTGTGAGGTGTCCGGTGTCCCCGGAGACCACGGCGAGGCCGATCTCGGCCCTGCGATGGAGATCCTGACCGCCCACCTCCGCCGCACTCACCGCGTATTTGCGCTGGAGTTCGGCGACGATCGGACGGACGACGGAGCGCTTCTCCTTCAACGACCGTACGTCGCCGAGAAGCAGATCGAAGGACAGTGTCCCCACATACATGTATGTCCGGATGTCCCGCCGGTTCGGGTTCGTGCCCTGCCAGCGCTTGGCAGGGACACAAGAACCGTACACGGAACGGCCGGGGCCGATCGACGGAAATACGACCCGTCGACCGGCCCCGACTGTTGAGGTACGGGTCAGCCTCGCGGCTTCTCGCGCATCTCGTACGTCGCGATGACGTCGTCGATCTTGATGTCGTTGAAGTTTCCGAGGTTGATACCGCCCTCGAAGCCTTCGCGGATCTCGGTGACGTCGTCCTTGAAGCGGCGCAGACCGGAGATGTTGAGGTTCTCCGCGATGACCTTGCCATCGCGCAGCAGGCGCGCCTTGGTGTTGCGCTTGACCTCGCCGGACCGGACCAGCACACCGGCGATGTTGCCCAGCTTGGACGAGCGGAAGATCTCGCGGATCTCCGCCGTACCGAGCTCGACCTCTTCGTACTCCGGCTTGAGCATGCCCTTGAGGGCTGCTTCGATCTCTTCGATCGCCTGGTAGATGACCGAGTAGTACCGGACGTCCACGCCTTCGCGCTCGGCCATCTGCTGCGCACGCCCTGCGGCGCGCACGTTGAAGCCGATCACGATGGCGTCGGAGCCGGTCGCCAGGTCGATGTCCGACTCGGTGACCGCACCCACACCGCGGTGCAGGACCCGGATGTCGACCTCGTCACCGACGTCGAGCTGGAGCAGCGAGGACTCGAGAGCCTCCACCGAACCGGACGCGTCGCCCTTGATGATGAGGTTGAGTTCCTGGACCAGACCGGCCTTGAGCGCCTCGTCCAGGTTCTCCAGGGAGAACCGGACACCCTTGCGGGCGAAGTTGGCGTTGCGCTCACGGGCGGCACGCTTCTCGGCGATCTGACGGGCCGTACGGTCCTCGTCCACCACCAGGAAGTTGTCGCCGGCGCCCGGGACGTTGGTGAGACCGAGGACGAGGACGGGGGTCGACGGACCCGCTTCCTCGACGTTCTCGCCCTTGTCGTCGAGCATCGCGCGGACTCGGCCGTACGCGTCGCCGACCACCATCGTGTCGCCGACCCGCAGGGTGCCTCGCTGGACCAGGACGGTCGCAACGGCACCACGGCCGCGGTCGAGGTGGGACTCGATCGCAATACCCTGCGCGTCCTGCTCCGGGTTGGCCCGCAGGTCGAGCGAGGCGTCGGCGGTGAGGACGACGGCCTCCAGAAGAGCCTCGATGTTGAGGCCCTGCTTCGCGGAGATGTCGACGAACATCGTGTCGCCGCCGTACTCCTCGGCCACCAGACCGAACTCGGTGAGCTGACCGCGCACCTTGGTCGGGTCCGCGCCCTCGACGTCGATCTTGTTGACCGCGACCACGATCGGCACGTCGGCCGCCTTGGCGTGGTTCAGCGCCTCAATCGTCTGGGGCATCACACCGTCGTTCGCCGCCACCACGAGGATCGCGATGTCGGTGGACTTCGCACCACGGGCACGCATGGCGGTGAACGCCTCGTGACCCGGGGTGTCGATGAAGGTGATCCTGCGGTCCTCGCCGTTGACCTCGGAGGAGACCTGGTACGCACCGATGTGCTGGGTGATACCGCCGGCCTCGCCCGCAACGACGTTCGTCTTGCGGATCGCGTCCAGAAGTCGGGTCTTACCGTGGTCGACGTGACCCATGACGGTCACGACCGGCGGACGGGAGACCAGAGCCTCTTCGCCGCCCTCGTCCTCGCCGAACTCGATGTCGAAGGACTCGAGCAGCTCGCGGTCCTCCTCCTCGGGGCTGACGATCTCGAGGACGAAGTTCATCTCGTCCGCGAGGAGCTTCAGCGTCTCGTCGGAGACGGACTGCGTGGCAGTGACCATCTCGCCGAGGTTCATCATCACGCCGACGAGCGACGCCGGGTTGGCGTTGATCTTCTCGGCGAAGTCGGTCAGCGAGGCACCGCGCGACAGACGGACGGACTGTCCGTTGCCGCGAGGCAGCATGACGCCGCCCACCGACGGGGCCTGCATGGCCTCGTACTCCTGGCGCCTCTGCCGCTTCGACTTGCGACCACGACGCGCGGGGCCGCCGGGACGGCCGAACGCACCCTGTGTGCCACCACGGCCACCGGGGCCGCCGGGACGTCCACCGAAGCCGGGACGACCGCCGAAGCCGCCGCCACCGCCGGGACGACCCGCACCGCCACCGCCGCCACCGCCACCGGGACGACCGGCGAAACCGCCGCCACCGCCACCGGGACCGGCCGGACGGCCTGCGAAGCCGCCACCACCGGGACGACCTGCGCCGCCACCGCCACCGGGACGACCGCCGCCACCGCCGGGACCACGGCCACCGCCGGGGCCACCACCGGGACGCGGGCCCGCAGCGGGACGCTGCGGCATCATGCCCGGGTTCGGACGGTTACCACCGGGGGCACCGCCCGGACGGGGAGCCTGCGGACGGGGCATGCCGCCCGGGGTCGGACGGGCACCGCCCTGACCCTGCGGACGCGGAGCACCGCCGGGGCCGCCCTGGGGACGCGGGGCGCCCGGACGGTCCTGACCGCCACCGGGACGCGGTGCGCCGCCGGGACGGGGCGCCTGCGGACGGGACATGCCCGTCGAGCCGCCGGAGGTGAAGGGGTTGTTGCCCGGACGGGGACCCGCCGGACGGGCGCCGCCGGGGCGCGGGGCGCCCTGGCCTGCGGGACGGGCCGGACGGTCGCCGCCACGGCCACCGTCACGCTCGCCACCACGGCCGCCGTCACGCTGACCGCCGGCCGGAGCCGGACGGGCGGGGCGAGGACCGGGGGTGGCACCCGCGGGACGCGGGGCCTGCTGCGGCGCGGCCGGCTGGGCCGGGGCCGGAGCGGAGAACTCTGCTGCGGGCACCGGGGTGACCGGAGCGGGCTTCGGCGCGGGCTTGGGACCCGGACGCGGGCCCGCCGACGGCGCGGAAGGCGCGGCAGCGGAAGGGGTGCTGCTGGGAGCCTCGGCTGCGGCCGGCTTGGGGGCCGGGGCGCCGGGCTTCGGGGCAGCGGGACGTGCCGCAGCGGCCGGGGAGGGCGCTGCGGGCTTTGCGGGCGTCGCCTTGCGGGGCGCGCCAGGCTTTGCAGCGGACTTGCCGGCGTTGCCGCCGGGCCCCTGCAGTGCGTCAGTCAACTTGCGTACAACCGGCGCCTCGATCGTCGAGGACGCCGAACGGACGAATTCACCGAGTTCTTGGAGCTTGGCCATGACGACCTTGCTCTCGACGCCGAACTCCTTGGCGAGTTCGTATACCCGGACCTTAGCCACTTCGCTCCTTTTAGGTCCGGGTTACCGCCGGACCGTCGCTACTTCATGGGCGTACTCATCGCGTACTCATCGAGTGCTCATCGCAATCTCGACCTACTTCCAACTCGCGAGGTACCTGACCGCACGGGGTCCCGTGCCGTTCATTTCTTACGGTGTCACCCGCTCGACGAACCGCTGCACTGCGGCGGGGTCGAACGGCCCCTTGGCCTTGAAGGCCCGGGGGAATGCCCGGCGGCGAACCGCCAGGTCCAGACAGACAGAGACGGGGTGTACATATGCACCCCGGCCGGGCAGCGTACCGCGAGGATCAGGGACGCAGGCGTCCTCGTCCGCGACGATGCGCAGCAGCTCACTCTTGGCCGCCCGCTCCCGGCATCCCACACAGGTTCGCTCAGGGCAAGCGCGGGCGTGCGTCCGGCCAGACACGTTTAAGTCTACCTCCCCGCACCGACCTCACCCGTTTGGGGCAAAAATCGAACGGATGTTGTCGTGTTCTCAGCGGCATGCCGCCCAGATGTATTCCCTGCGGCCCGCGCGACCGAGCCCCTGGCACCCCTTCCGGGGCGGCGCCAGGGAGTCCGGTGCGGGCCGCAGCCCGGCGACCGCCGGGTCGGTCAGCCGCGCTCCGAACGCTCGCGGGCCCGCTCGGCCCGCTCCCGGTCGGCGACGTCACGCTCGGCGTCGGTCTCGGTGTCCGGACGGATGTCGATGCGCCAGCCGGTGAGGCGGGCGGCGAGGCGGGCATTCTGCCCCTCCTTGCCGATCGCGAGCGACAGCTGGTAGTCCGGAACGGTGACCCGGGCGGACCGTGCGCCGAGGTCCACGACCTCGACCTGGCTCACCCGCGCGGGCGACAGGGCGTTGGCGACCATCTCGGCCGGGTCGTCCGACCAGTCCACGATGTCGATCTTCTCGCCGTGCAGCTCGGCCATGACATTGCGCACCCGGCCGCCCATCGGGCCGATGCAGGCACCCTTGGCGTTCAGCCCGGAACGGGTCGAACGGACCGCGATCTTGGTGCGGTGACCGGCCTCGCGGGCGATCGCGCAGATCTCGACGGAACCGTCCGCGATCTCCGGGACCTCCAGCGCGAAGAGCTTCTTCACCAGGTTGGGGTGGGTCCGCGACAGCGTCACGGACGGACCGCGCACGCCCTTGGCAACCCGTACGACATACGTACGCAGACGCAGGCCGTGGGTGTACTCCTCACCCGGCACCTGCTCCTGCACAGGCAGGATCGCTTCCAGCTTGCCGATGTCGACCAGGACGTTCTTCGGGTCCTTGCCCTGCTGGACGACGCCGGTGACGACATCGCCCTCGTGGCCCGCGTACTCGCCGAACGTCCTGTCGTCCTCGGCGTCGCGCAGTCGCTGCAGGATGACCTGCTTGGCGGTGGTCGCGGCGATCCGGCCGAAGCCGGACGGGGTGTCGTCGAACTCCTTGGCCTCCTGGCCCGGTTCGAGGTCGGCCGGGTCCTCCTTCGCCCACACCGTCACATGGCCGCGCTCGTCGAGCTTCACGCGCGCGCGGCGGTGGCTTCCGTCCGTACGGTGGTAGGCGATGAGGAGGGCCGACTCGATCGCCTCGACGAGCACGTCGAAGGGGATCTCCTTGTCCTGTGCCAAGCCCTTCAAGAGCTTCACGTCGATGTCCACGGCTACGCCTCCTCTTCCTTCTTGTCCTTGCGGCTGAATTCGATCTCCACGCGCGCCTTGGTGATCTCGTCGAAGGCGACCCGGCGGGACGTGGGCTTGCGGCCCTTGACGCCCGGCACTTCGAGGTCGAGTCCTTCTTCGTCCACGGCGAGGATGCGAGCCACCAGCTCGTCTCCCTCGCGCAGGTGCAGCTTGGCCAGGCGGCCCGTGGCACGTACGTAGTGGCGGTGCTCCGTCAGCGGACGGTCGGCACCGGGGGAACTGACTTCGAGGACGTACTCGCCCTCGCCCATCGCGTCGGTCTCGTCGAGCTTCTCGGAGATCGCGCGGCTCAGCTCGGCGCAGGTATCCAGCTCCACGCCTTCTTCGGAGTCCACGGTGATCCGCAGCACCCGGCGGCGGCCCGCCCGGGACACCTCGATCTCTTCGAGATCCAGCTGCTCGGCGCTGACGAGCGGTTCGAGCAGTCCGCGCAGCCTCTCGCTCTGGGTGGTGCTCATCCGGGTGACTCCTCGGCCGCGTGTGCTGTTGTGGGGATCTCGCGTGTCAGGTCAAAGGGTATCCGGTCCCGAGGGGTGTTGCCGTCCGCCTGCTCCGCTGCCGCGGGTACGCTCGCCTGCGGTGATCACTTCAGGACAGATCCAGTCAAGACAGGTCCAAGCCCGAAGGAGAACAAGTGCGGCGCACGGGGACGACGCGCAGAGGTGCGTTCACCGCGACGGGGGCGATCGCCATGGGGGCGGTGCTGGCCGGCTGCGGCGACGGGACCGGGCCCCGCGAGGGCTCCGCACGGGCCGACGCGGCGACCTCGGCCGAGCAGGCCGCCGCCGCACGGGCGGAGAAGACGCTCCGGGCGGGCGCCGCGAGTATCAGCAGGGAACTGCTCGCCCGGTACGAACAGGTGGCCAGGGCCTATCCGGCGACCGCCGCCGGGCTCTCGCCGCTGCGGGACGCCGTACGGGCCCATGCCAAGGCGCTGGCGCCTGATGGCGGCAAGACGCTCGTGTTCTCGCGGACACGCGGGACCGACGCCAAGGCTGCTCTCAAGGAGCTGGCAGCGGCGGAGCGCCGCACCGCGGACGCCCACACGGCGACGCTGCTGAAAGCCCCGCCGGAGCTGGCCCGGCTGCTGGCGTCGATCGCGGCGGCAGGCGCGGCCCATGCCTATCTGCTGACCGAACTGGCCAAGGAGACCTCGTCATGAGCGCCGGAACACAGAAGGCGGCTCAGGCGGCCCTGGCCGCCGAACACGCGGCGGTGTACGGGTACGGGGTGGTCGGCGGCCGGGTCGCCGACGGCCGACGGGCCGAGGCCACTGCGGCCTACCACGCGCACCGGGCCCGGCGCGATGCGCTGGCACGGACCGTGCGTGACCTGGGCGGTGAACCTGTGGCGGCTCAGGCCGCGTACGCTCTGCCGTTCGCGGTGCCGGACCCGGCTGCGGCGGTGCGACTGGCCGCCCTGCTGGAGGACCGGGTCGCGGACGTGTACTCCGATCTCGTACGGGCCGCCGCGGGTCCGCTCAGGCGGGAGGCCGCGGATGCGCTGCGAGAGGCCGCGGTGCGTGCGGTCCGCTGGCGGGGCAGCGGCGTACCCTTTCCCGGGCTCGCCGAGCGCACCGCCGACGGGACCGGCGCGACGGCAGGGACCAATGCGAGCGCCGGGTCCGACACGGTCCATGGGGCCGATGTGGCGAACGGGACCGGCGCGGCGCACTGAAGAAGCTCTGAAAGGGAACAAAGCACGTATGGGTTTCGAACCGCCGCAGCGTCTGGTGCGAGCGCTCGGCGAGTCGTACGGGGATGCGGCCGCCGCCGACTGGCTCGCGCAGCTTCCCGCACTGACCGAGGAAGCGCTGTCCTCGACCGGGCGGCAGCTGACCGTGGAACGGGTCGCCGCGCCCGGGGGCCGCAGCAGTCTGGTCCTGCTGGTGACATGCTCCGACGGCACCCCGGCCGCGCTGAAGATCGCTCCGTCCGCGGCCGCGCCCGAGCTGGAGCAGGCGGCGCTCGCTCACTGGAACGGCTGGGGCGCGGTGCAGCTCCTCGACGGCGGCCCCGGCGCACTGCTGCTCGAACGGCTGCATCCCGAGGTGTCGCTGCGCTCACTGCCGGAGGCGAAGGCGCTGCTGGAGGCGGCAGGGACGGTGCGCCGGCTCTGGGTCGAGCCGCCGGCCGGCCATGGATTCGAGACGGTCGCCGAGCGGACCGGGCGTCGTACGGAGCCGATGCGCGCCTGTGCCGCAGCCGACCCGAGCCTGGAACCGCTGGTCTCCGCGGCGCTCGCGGCGCGTGAGGAGCTTGTCGCCCACTCCCCCGAACTCCTGCTGCTGCACGGCAATTTCCGCCAGAGCAAGGTGCTCGCGGGCGAGCGGGTGCCCTGGCTGACAGTCGGGCCGGAGCCGCTGGTCGGTGAGCGGGCCTACGATCTGGCGCGCCTGGTGCGTGACCGCGTCGAGGACCTGATCGCCTCCCCCGGCGGCCCGGTGACGGCCCGTCGGCGGATCAAGAAGCTCGCCGATTCGCTGGACGTGGACCGGGAGCGGCTGCACGGCTGGACGCTGTTCCGCGCGGTGGAGTCGGGAACCCGGGCGCTGGCGGTCGGCCGTCGCCAGGAGGGCGAGCTGACGCTGGAGTTCGCAGGCTGGCTGTAAACGCCTCGCGAAGCCGTAGGCCCCCGCGCGGTGCGCGGGGGCCTACGGTTTCGCGTTGCGGTGTCAGCCCTGAACGGTCAGGCGGGCGATCGCCTCGTCGACCGTGAGCTCCTCGCGCTCGCCCGTACGGCGGTCCTTGAGCTCCAGGACGCCCTCTGCCGAGCGACGGCCGGCGACCAGGATCTTCGGGATGCCGATCAGCTCGGCGTCGGTGAACTTCACACCGGGCGAGACGCCCGCGCGGTCGTCGACCATGACCCGCACGCCGACGGCGGCGAGCTTCTCGGCGACATCGAGGGCCAGCTCCGTCTGGAGCGCCTTGCCCGCCGCGACGACATGGACATCGGCCGGGGCGATCTCGCGGGGCCAGCACAGCCCCTGCTCGTCGGCGGTCTGCTCGGCGAGCGCGGCGACGGCTCGGGAGACGCCGATGCCGTAGGAGCCCATGGTGACCCGGACCGGCTTGCCGTTCTGGCCGAGCACATCGAGCTGGAAGGCGTCCGCGAACTTGCGGCCCAGCTGGAAGATGTGGCCGATCTCGATGGCGCGGTCCAGCTTGAGGCCGGTGCCGCACTTGGGGCACGGGTCGCCCGCCTCGACGACGACGACGTCGAGGTAGTCGTCGACCTCGAAGTCACGGCCGGCGACGACGTTCTTCGCGTGGGTGCCGGGCTTGTTCGCGCCGGTGATCCAGGCGGTGCCGGCGGCGACGCGCGGGTCGGCGATGTAGCGGACCTTCTCCAGACCCTGCGGGCCGACGTAGCCGCGTACCAGGTCGGGGCGGCCCTCGAAGTCCTCCGCGGTGACCAGTTCGACGACGGCGGGGGCAAGGTGCTCGCCGAGCTTGCCGAGGTCGACCTCGCGGTTGCCGGGCACGCCCACGGCGACGATCTCGCCGTCGACCTTGACCAGCAGGTTCTTCAGGGTCGCGGAGGCCGGGACGCCCAGGTACGCGGCGAGCGTCTCGATGGTCGGAGTGTCGGGGGTGTCCAGTTCCTCGACGGGGCCGTGCGCCGAGCCGTCCACGGGGGTGGCCCCGAAGGTCACGGCCTCGGTGTTGGCGGCGTAGTCGCAGGCGGGGCAGTCGGCGAAGGTGTCCTCACCGGCCGGGGCGGGGGCCAGGAACTCCTCGGAGGCCGAGCCGCCCATCGCGCCGGAGACGGCGGAGACGATGCGGTGGTCGAGGCCGAGCCGCTCGAAGATCCGGATGTAGGCGGCTCGGTGCAGCTGGTACGCCTCGATGAGCCCCTCGTCCGTGGTGTCGAAGGAGTACGAGTCCTTCATCTGGAACTCGCGGCCGCGCAGCACACCGGCGCGGGGCCGGGCCTCGTCCCGGTACTTGGTCTGGATCTGGTACAGGATCACGGGCAGGTCCTTGTAGGACGTGATCTGATCCTTGACGACCTGGGTGAAGATCTCTTCGTGCGTGGGGCCGAGGAGGTACTCGGCGCCCTTGCGGTCCTTGAGCTTGAAGAGCAGATCGCCGTACTCGTGGTAGCGGCCGCTGGCGTCGTACGACTCCTTGGGGAGCAGCGCGGGCAGCAGCACTTCCTGGCCGCCGATGGCGTCCATCTCCTCGCGCACGACGCGGGTGATGTTCTCCAGGACCTTCTTGCCGAGCGGCAGCCAGGTCCAGATTCCGGCCGCCGTGCGACGTACGTATCCGGCCCGGACGAGCAGCTTGTGGTTGAGCGTCTCGGCGTCCGCCGGGTCGTCGCGCAGTGTCTTGATCATCAATCGGGACATGCGCTGGACCTGGGCCATGATGAACTCCTGCTCGGAAGGGTGATGTGCAGGAGGTTAGCCGGGTGGTACGGGTGGGCGGAAATCCATTGGCTTCCGTCCTAGCCCTTGCGACGCAGCGGAAGCGGGGCTCCCATCACCGCGTACGGCTTGGGAGCGCTGGGAAAGAGCACCTGCCGGGCCAGGTCCTGGTAGCCGAGACTGCGATAGAGACCACGTGCCGGGCTCTCCGTGTCGATCGCGGAGAGGATGGACCGGGGCTGGTCGACGGCGTCCGTGATGGCGGTGATCAGCGCGCGGCCGATGCCGCGGTTCTGGAACTTCGGCAGAACGTGCAGCTCGGTGATGACGAACGAGTCGTCGAGCCAGTGCGCGGAGCCGGTGGCGCGGAGGTAGGGCTCGACGACGGTGGACCACCACTGGCCGCGTTCGTTCGGCATGCCGTAGACGAAGCCGACGAGCCGGCCGCCCGGGGTGGTGGCACCCAGCGCGCGGGCGCAGGGGTGGTCGAGGTGTCTGAGGACGATGTGGCGCCGTACCTCGATCTCTTCCGGGCCCAGGCCGAAGGCGACAGCCTGCACCGCGAGCGCCTCGTCCACGCGCGCGGCGAGATCGATCGGTCCGATCCGGACGCTGGGAGTGTGGGGGCCGCCCCCGGAAACTGCTGCCATGCGCCGACCCTACTGGCCCGGGTGGGGTGGGTGGTACGGGTCGGTGGCACCGGCCGCCGAGCGGTCAGAACAGCACACTCATGAACGCGCCGGTCTCGCGGAAGCCGACCCTGGTGTAGGCCTTGCGCGCAGGGGTGTTGTAGTCGTTCACGTACAGGCTGACGACGGGTGCGACATCGGCCAGCGCGTAGCGCAGCACCGCCGCCATGCCGGTCTCGGAGAGTCCTCGGCCGCGGTGTTCGGGGGCGACCCAGACACCCTGGATCTGGCAGGCCTGCGGGGTGGCCGCGCCGATCTCCGCCTTGAAGACGACCCGGCCGTCCTCGATCCGGGCGAACGAGCGGCCGGCGCCGATGAGCTCGGCGACGCGTGCCTGGTAGAGGAGTCCGCCGTCGCCCGCGAGCGGGGAGATGCCGACCTCCTCGGTGAACATCGCCACGCAGGCCGGCATCAGGACGTCCATCTCGTCCTTGCGGATCCGGCGGACCAGGGGGTCGGGGGTGACCTCGGCGGACGGGCTCTCGGTGACCATGAGCGGCTGATGGGCCCGGACCTCGCGGGCGGGGCCCCAGCCGGGTTCGAGGAGCCGCCACAGCTGGGTGGTGGGCTCTGCGGGGCCGACGATCGAGGAGCAGCGTCGTCCGACGCGGCGGGCCCGGTCGGCGAAGGCCCTGACGGCCTCGGGAGTGGCGCAGATCGGTACGAGATTGGCGCCCGAGTAGCACAGCGAGCGCAGCCGTCCATCGGCGTACCAGCCCCACATCTCGCCGCCGAGGCGCCAGGGATCGAGACCTGCGATCTGGACCCGGGACGTCACGAAGGCATTGGCGACGGGTTCGCTCTCAAGGATGGCGAGAGCAGCGCCGAGGTCGCTGGGTTCGAGGACCCGGGTGGTGGTCTGCGTCAACACGAGGGGGCCTCACCATGCGGTCTGCTGATTTCCGCACTGTACCCAAAGAGGCTCATCGGCGCCGCCCGTGCCCGGGAACAGCGTCTGCGGGGCCCCCTGAGGTGGCTCACGACCGCGCCCCGCCGGGAGGTGTTCGTCCGGCGGGGCGCGGTGGTGCGAGTCATGGTTCAGCTGATGGAGACCTGGGGCTCGCCCGAGGCGATGCCGTCCTTCTCCATCTGCTCGGCGATCTTCAGGGCTTCTTCGATCAACGTCTCGACGATCTTCGACTCGGGCACGGTCTTGATGACCTCGCCTTTCACGAAGATCTGCCCCTTGCCGTTCCCGGAAGCGACACCCAGGTCCGCCTCACGGGCCTCACCCGGACCGTTGACGACACAGCCCATCACGGC
>NZ_JBHVWS010000062.1:42918-52370 GCF_042882185.1 Streptomyces sp. NPDC058239 | reverse complement strand
GGCGACGGACTCCGGGGAGGTGGTCGAGTCTTTCTACGGGGGCTGCCCCGTGGCGCGTGTGCGGGGGCCCGCCCGGCGTGTGCGGGCCCCCTCTCACGTACTCGCGCGGGGCCCCTCGGCGTACCGCGTCACGTGGGCTCAGAGCAGCGCACGGAGCCTGTCGGCCAGCAGGTCCCAGCGCCACTTCTCCTCGACCCAGGCCCGCCCCCGCTCCCCCATCCGCTGCCGCAGCTCCGGGTCACGGAGCAGGGTGACGATCCGGTCGGCCGACTCCTCCACGGAGCCGCCGCGCACCACCCACCCGGTCTCGCCGTCGAGCACGGCGTCCGGCGCACCGCCCGAGTCGCCCGCCACCACCGGCAGTCCGGTCGCGGACGCCTCCAGGAAGACGATGCCGAGGCCCTCCACGTCGAGGCCGCCGCGACGGGTCCGGCACGGCATGGCGAAGACATCGCCCGCGCCGCAGTGGGCGGGCAGTTCGTCCCACGGCACCGGCCCGGTGAAGCGCACCGAGTCGCCGACCCCCGTCTCCTCCGCCAGCCGCTTCAGCTCCTTGGCGTACGGTCCGCCACCGACGATCAACAGCACCGCGTCCGGTACCTGCGCCAGGATCGCGGGCATCGCGAGGATCAGCGTGTCCTGGCCCTTGCGCGGCACGAGCCGTGACACACAGACGACGACGGGGCGGTCCGAGAGCCCGAGCCGGGCCCTGATCAGGTCCCCGCCGGAGTCCGGGTGGAAGGTCTTCTCGTCGACGCCGGGCGGCAGTTGGACCATGCGGTCCGCCGCCTCGGGGCTGAGTGCGGTGGCGATCCGGGAGCGGGTGTACTCCCCCAGGTAGGTGATCGTGTCCGTGGTATCGCCGATCCTGCCCAGCAGCTGCCGGGCCGCGGGCAGCTGGGCCCAGCCCGCCTCGTGCCCGTGCGTGGTGGCGACCAGGCGGCGGGCTCCGGCCCTGCGCAGCGCCGGAGCCATCAGCCCGAGCGGGGCCGCGGCGCCGAACCATACGGATGTGCAGCCGTGTACGCGCAGCAGCTGCACCGCGCGCCGGGTGACCCGCGGGGTCGGCAGCAGCATCGTCGTACGGTCTCGGACGACGGTGAACGGCTGCTCGGCGTCGAAGGCGGCGGTGGCCGCGATGCCTTCGGGGCTGCGCTTCCAGGTGGAGGCGTATACGACGATCTGTCCGGGGTCCAGGCGCAGTGCCATGTTGTGCAGAAATGCCTGGATGCCGCCGGGGCGGGGCGGGAAGTCGTTGGTCACGATCAGGGTCTTGTCCATCCCGGCCGACAGTACCGGGCGGCCGGGCTGATGGCTCTCGCACAGGCCGGGCGGGCATCATGGCTCGTCGTACCCACCGAGTACCCACTGACGAAACGGATGAGGCGTCCATGACGGGATCGACCGGCGCGCGGCTCGCTGTCGCGGTGTGGGCCCTCACCAGGGTCGCGCTGCTGCTCTGCGTCACGAAGGTGATCACGCTGCCCGGACCGGACGTGACCAGTGATGTCTCGGTGATCTACCACGGCTGGTCCGAGGTCCTGAAGACCGGTACGTATCCGCAGTCCGACGTCACCTGGCAGTACCCGCCCCTCGCCGCGCTCGCCATCCTCTCCCCCGCCCTGCTCCCGTTCCTGGACTACGCCTCGGCCTTCTTCGTCCTCGCGTTCCTGTGCGACGGGCTGGTGCTGGGGCTGCTGCTGTACGCGGGCCGCCGGACCGGCCGGTGGACGGCGGGCGCCTGGGTGTGGGTGGCGGGGTTGCCGCTGCTCGGTACGACCGCGTACGCCCGCTACGACGTGATGGTGGCGGCGGTGGCGGTGGCGGCGCTGCTTGCGGGGGTGCGGCATCCGCGGGTGCTGGGGGTGCTGGCCGCCGTGGGTGCGCTGCTGAAGGTGTGGCCGGTGCTGATCCTGGCCGGTACCGCGCGTGGGCCGCGGACGCGCCGGGCGTGGACGGCCGCGGCGGTGGCGGCGGCCGGGCTGCTGGTGGTCTGCACCGTGGCGATGCCCGGTGCACTGGCCTTTCTCGGCTTCCAGCGCGACCGGGGCACCGAGGTCGAGTCGCTGGGGGCGCTGGTCTTCCATGTGTGGCGGCAGTTCGGCTGGCAGGGCCGGGTGGAGCTGCACTACGGCTCGATGGAGTTCCTGGGTCCGTATGTGCCGCTGGTGAGCACGCTCGCCCTCGGCCTGTCCGTCGTGGCCTTCGGCTGGCTGCTGGTGTGGCGGCTGCGGGCCTGTGACTTCCGGGTGAACACCCCGGCCGACGCGGCGTTCACGGCGGTGCTGCTGTTCACGACGACGAGCCGGGTGATCAGCCCCCAGTACATGCTGTGGCTGGTCGGCCTGGCGGCGGTCTGCCTGGTATTCCGCGACAGCCGGATGGGGCTGCCGGCCGTTCTGGTGCTGCTCGCCACGGGCATCACTCAGCTGGAGTTCCCGCTCGGATTCGTCCATGTGGTGACCAGCGACGCGACGGGCGTGACACTGATGTTCCTGCGCAACGGACTGCTGGTCGCGGCGACGCTGATCGCCTGTCGGCAGCTGTGGCGGCAGGCGGTGTCCGGGGTGCCGCGCCTGACCGGGAGGCCGCCGGCCGACCGGTCCGGCGCCGGCCGGGAGGCCGAGCCGGTCGGCTCCTGAGCGCGTCCCGCTCAGCCGAGCCGGGAGCGCAGATACTCCCGCCAGCGTGCCGTGAAGTCCTGCGGGGTCGTGGAGAGCACCTCCTGCATGGCCTGCTCCACCGCCCCGTCCCGCCCCGGGTGCGCTCCGACGGCCCGGTAGAAGGCGAACAGCTTCTTCTCGCCCCAGTGGTCGGCGATCAGCTCGCAGGCCAGCCAGGCACCCTCGTACGCCCTCGCCAGGCGCCCGGCGTCTCCCGCGAAGCCGAAGTCCTCGTCCGTGGGGAGTTCGGCGGGCAGACCACCGCGCAGGACGGCGTCGGCCAGTTCGGGCGCGGCCTGTGCGGCGGTACGGTCCTCGGCGCGGTAGGCCGCCCAGTCGGCGAAGCCCTCGGAGAGCCAGGTCGGGGTGGCGGCGGAGGTGCGGGTGCGGGTGGCGACATGGGTGATCTCGTGGGTGAGGACGATCCGCTGTCCGAAGGTGCCGAGCATGCCGTACGCCTGCGGGTTGACGATCACCCGGTCCGCGGGCGCCCGGTCCGGACCGCCGGTCTGCGCGGTGGTGACGGCCGCGATGCCCCGGTAGTTCGCCGCCGGTGACCCCAGCAGCCCCGCCATGTCCTCCACGGTGTGCGGTACGAGCACCACCACGCGGCCTGCCCAGCGTTCCGGCCAGGCGTCCGAGACGGCGGGCACCGCGCGGTCCGCGGCCCGGGCGATCCCGCGCAGTTCCTGGTCGGTGCGGCCGACCCCGAGGACAAGGCTGTGCTTTGCGCGTACCACCTGGACATCGCCCTGCTGCCAGAGCTGCCGGCCGCCGTCCCTGCCCGCCCGGTCGCCGACGATGTACCAGCGGCCGTCCGCGCTGTCCCGTCTCAGATCGAGCACCCGGTCGGCGGCGACCGGGGCGGCGTCGTAGCCCTTGATCCGGTAGCGCAGCTGTATGTCCGCGGTCGCCCGGTCGGTGCCCTGTCCGGTCACGTCCGTCAGCCGGTACGTCCATGAGCTCAGCGGTACGTCCGCGAGGTTGTCCAGTTCCCGGCGCTGGGCCGTGCGCAACCCGGTGGCCCGCGGGTCTATGGCGGCCAGATAGGCGTCCGTGTCGTGTTCCAGCACGGCGGCCGCACGGCGGTCCAGGGTGGCGCGGATACCGCGGGCGGTGGAGTCCGGGGCGGCGCCGTCGCCGGGGGCCGCGCAGGCGGAGGCGAACAGCAGCCCGGCGAGCAGCACTCCCGCCGTGCGCCGTCCTCCGTTACGTCCCCGCCGTGCGGTACGCCGCCTGTCAGCCACCCGGTCGAGGGTACGGGTCAGATGCGGGTGACCGAGGAGACGGGCATCATGCCGACGGGGTCGTAGCGCACCGGGGCGCCCGGGTACGGGGCATGGATCACCTGGCCGTCGCCGACGTACATGCCGATATGGCCGGCGTCCGCGCGGTAGGCGACCAGGTCTCCGGGGCGGGCCTCGGAGAGCGGCACCATGCGTCCCGCGTACCGCTGGGCCTGCGAGGTGCGCGGCAGGCTGACCCCGGCCCGGGCGTACGCCCACTGCATCAGCCCGGAACAGTCGAATCCGGCGGGTCCGTTGGCCCCCCAGATGTACGGGCGGCCCAGCGCCTCCCGGACCGCCATGACGGCCGCGGCGGCCCGTGCGGAACCGGCCGGCAGAACGGCCATGGCCGGGAACACGTCGTCGCGGCCGGAGCGCGAGGACCGCTCGAAGTCCGCCCGGTCGGCGCCGGGCAGCGCGTCCAGCAGCTGCTTGGCTTGGGCGAGCTTGCGCTCGACGGTCCGTTTGTGGCGGGTGGCGGCCGCCCTGTTGCGCTCCAGATCGGCCAGCGCCCGGGCGGCCTCCGCGCGGGTCTGTGCGAGAGAGCGCTGAGCCTGCTGAAGCTGCCGCAGCTCGGTGGCCTGATACTCGGTCAGGCGGTCCAGGGTGGCCGCCCGGTCGAGGTAGGTGTCCGGATCGGAGGAGAGCAGCAGAGCGAGCGAGGGATCGAGGCCGCCCGAGCGGTACTGCGCACTCGCCACCGAACCGAGCGCCGTACGCATCCGGTTGAGGCGTTCCTGGCCGCGGGCCGCCCGGTCCTGGGTCCGCTTCAGCTCGCCGCGCAGCCGGTCGGCGTTCTCACCGGCCTTGTTGTACTGCTCGGTGGCCCGCTCCGCCTCGCTGTAGAGCCGGTCGACCCGGGCCTTGGCGGTCCGGGGCGTGTCCTGCGGGTCGGCGTTCGCGGTGGCCGCCCCGAGCGTGGCGGCCGCGGTCGCCGCCGCGGCCGACAGAACAGTGACCCGGGCGCCCCGGTTGAGGCCGGGCTGTGTGGAACGGCGATGGGACACCACAGGACGCCGCACTCCCTTCCGCTGTACGCAGATGTGCGCAGTCCCTGCCGCCCGGGGCGGGCGGACCGACGACCGGGAGCTGCACAGCAGGCAGACAGTAGTCGGGCGATTACGGAGCGGCCAAAGGCCGCGCCGGGCGCACGGGGAGGCGCAAACAGCAACGCCCCGCCGGTGACCTGTGGTCTCCGGCGGGGCGGACTGTCTGCGCGGGCGCGGGAATTCGCCCGTTCGGGCGTCGTCAGATGCGCACGCCGACCTGGAAGGTGCCGATGGTGTTCATCGACTCGTAGCGGACGACCGCGCCCGGCTTCGGGGCGTGCAGGACGGTGTTGTTGCCCGCGTAAAGGGCCACGTGCGAGGTGTTGTTGAAGAAGACCAGGTCGCCCGGCTTCAGCGCGCTGCGCCCGATCTGGTGACCGTCGTTGATCTGGGTGTACGTGGTGCGGGTGATGTGGGCGCCGGCCTGGGCGTAGGCCCACTGGGTCAGGCCCGAGCAGTCGAAGGAGTTGGGGCCGGTGCCCCCGGAGACGTACGGCTTGCCCTGCTGGGTGGAGGCGGCCTGGAGGGCAGCGGCGCCGAGTGCGGAGGCGGGGACCTCGTTGCCCAGGTCGACCCGGTCGCCCGCGGCACGGCTGGCGCGCAGGTCGTCCTGGCGCATCTTCTCGCGCTCGGCGGCGGTCAGCGTGTTGAGCAGGTGCTGCGCGTCGGCGAGCTTGCCCTGGAACTTCTTCTTCTTCTCGCCGAGCGTCTTGCGTACGTCCGCGAGGTCACCGAGCTTGTCCTGGGCCTCCTTGCGCTCCTGCGCGAGGGACCGCTGCTTCTCCTGGATCTTCTCCAGCGACTCGGTCTGCTTGGCCGTCAACTGGTCGAGGGCCGAGGCCTCGTCGAGGAAGCTGTCCGGGTTCGACGCGAGGAAGAGCTGGACCGACGGGTCTATGCCACCGGAGCGGTACTGCGCGGTGGCGAGCGAACCGAGGCCACTGCGGAGCGTGTTGACCTCCTGCTGGCCGCGGGCCACCTTGTCCTGCAGCGCGCTGACTTCCTTCTCCAGCTTCTGCTGCTGCTCCTTGGCCCCGTTGTACTGCTCGGTGGCCTTCTCCGCCTCGTGGTAGAGCTTGTCGACCTTCGCCTTGACCTCGCTCTTGGAAGGCTTGGGGTCGGCGTGGGCCGCCTGGGAGGTCAGAGCCACGGCCGCTGCGGCGGTCGCGGTGAGCACGGTCACGCGGGTGCGGCTCGGCTGCTTGGGACGACGGTGGGACGCCACGAAGGCGAGCTCCTTCTTCCTCGAGCCGCCTACCGGGCTATGGGGGACTGAAATCCCCGGCTCCGTGCACGTCACGGACTCGGCGGTGCCTTCGCCGCCACCCCGGATGGGTGATCAACCGTGCGAAGGTTCGAGGCCCGACCCTAGTGACCAACTTGTGATCAGTTCAAATCCTCACAAGAAAAATCTCATCACAGGAGGCACTTCTTTACCCACATCACACAGGGTGTAGCGGCCACTTGACGGTCCGTTTCCCGATTTCCGCCGAGTTCCGACAAGTGCCACTAGACGCGCGAAAGGCGCTTCAGGAGCAAGACGGACGCAACGGGCCTGGCGCCCGCCTTCGCCACTCCGTCGGCGACTTCGCGATCGGTGGAGACCACCACGACGGGCCGGCCCGGCGGTTCGGCGCGCGCCAGCTGACGGATGAGTTCATCAGCCGTCACACCCGGCTTGCTGAACAGCACCCGCACCCCGCGCGGCGGTGCGAGCAGCACCGGGGCGGCCAGTTCGGCCCCGTCGAAGACACAGGTCATCTCGGCGCCGGTCTGCGCGGCGAGGACCGCGAGACCGCCCAGCAGCCTCAGCCGCTGCTTCTCCAGCGGGAGCTGCGGGTAGCCGGTCTTGGTGACGTTGTAGCCGTCCACGATCAGATGCGCCTGCGGCAGCGCGAGCAGCTGGTCGAGCAGGGCCGGATCGGTCTCCGAAAGGGCCCTGGCGGCAATGTCCTTGGGCGACATCCTGCCGGGCTCCACCGCGTCGGCACTGTCCGCGGGGCGGATCGAGGAGGGCGGCAGGGCCAGTTCACGACGGAGCCCGCGGGCCGCGTCGAGCACCGTGTCCAGCAGCAGCCGCAACCGCATGTCCTCGACCGAGCGGCCCTCCCTGGCGGCCCTGCGGCCCGCCTCGACGGACGCCTCGGCCTCACCGAGCCGCGCCTTGAGCCGACGGGACTCGCTCTCGGCCGCGGAGACCTGGGCGGCCGCCTCGGACCGTACGGCGTCGGTCTCGGCCCGGCTGCGGCGCAGCGCTGCCTCGCCGCGCTTGACCTCGTTGACGACACTGCGCAGCTTGCGCTGAAGGGATTCGGCTTCCTTGCGGGCCGCGTCCAGCTCGCCGCGGAGCCGTTCGGTCTCGCCCTTCGTATGGGAACGGGCCTGGGCGAGTTCCTCGCGCAGCCGTTCCAGCTCGCGGCGGCTCTCCTCGTCGGCGCGCTCGGCATCGGCCCGCTGAGCCTCCTCGCCGGCGGAGGTGACCAGCTTCACCCAGCCGGCCGGGCGCAGCACATAGGCCGCGGCGGCCACATCGACGGGGTCGGCGGCGGCGGGCGGCGAACCGGCCTCCAGCGCGGCCGTCAGCTCCGGCTGCCCCTCCCTGAGCCGTTCGCCGATGCGCTGCCGGAACAGTGCGTCGCCTTCCAGCGCGGCCGCCATCGCGTTCCCGGCGAACTTGGCGCGCCGGGTCGGGGTGAAGCGGGCGTACTGTCTCAGCTGGGCCGGCAGTTCGGTGACCGTCAGGTCGCCGAACGCGTCCGAGACCAGCGCGACGACCCGTCGCCGTACACCTTCGGGCAGCGGGCGGTCGAGTGCCTCCACGGCGTCGTCGGCCGCCTCGGCCGACTCGGCGCCGCCAGCGGGCTGCTCCACCATCCGTCACCCCAAATTGTCTGTCCGCACGGCCCCGTCAGGAGTCGGCACCCGGCCTGTCCACCAGTTCGATCTGATCCACCGCATTGCACCAACGACAGCGCACCGACTCGATGGTCTCACTGACCACCTCGCGTTCCTCGACCGTTGACTCCCCGGCCAGGTCGAGATGGACATATTCGATGACCTTGGAAGAACGCGTCACGTCGAACCGTGTGAGATTTCCGCAGAGCGTGCAGCGCCAGCGGGTCCCGTCGGTCGGCTGGGGAACCGTCGTCATCGTGCGTCCTCTTTCGTCGAGCCTCGTGCTGCCTGCTTCAAGGATCTCGCGGTGCGCCGTCGAACTGCGGATGTCCTGTCGTAACCCTACGGCCTAGCCACGTCCCCCCGACACGGCGAGGCGGTCTGTCCCGTTCCCTCCGCTTGCGTCATGCTCTGTTCATGATCGATCGGCGGGCTGCGGCCGGCAGATTAACCAGTGGACCCCTACGGACGGTCACCTCGGGCGGACCGCCCGTGGCCTATGCCCTGATCGCCCTGTGCTGCCTGGTCTTCCTGATCAGTCCGCTCTCCGGCTTCAACCCGTCCTACGGCACCGCCGACGCCCTGCTCGCCGCCCAGGCCGGGTATTTCGAACGCTGGGGCGTGATCCCGAGCGAGCTGTGGGACGGCTCCGCACGCGCCCTGCTCACCCCGCTCACCGCTCTCTTCGTGCACGGCAGCTGGCTGCACCTGCTCGGCAACATGCTCTTCCTGTACGTGTTCGGGGCGATGGCCGAGGAGCGCATGGGCCATGCCGAGTTCACCCTCTTCTATCTCGGCTGCGGCTATCTCGCCCTGGTCTCCTACGCTGCCGCGCACGCCACGTCCGACCAGACGCTCGTCGGTGCGTCGGGGGCGATCTCGGCGGTGCTGGGGGCTTTCCTCTACCTGTTTCCCAGGGCCCGGGTCACCAGCCTGTTCCCGTTCCTCTTCTTCCTGCCACTGCGCTTCCCCGCCTGGATCGTGCTGATCTTCTGGTTCGTCCTGCAGTGGCTGGCGGTCCAGGGCGCGGGCAGCGGGGGCCCCGGCGTGGCCTATCTGGCCCATGTGGTCGGCTTCGCCCTCGGCTTCCTCTACGCCTGGGGGCGTTACCGGCGTACGGATAGAGTGAAGACTCCAGCCACGGCCACCGAGGGAGAAAGCCAGCCGTGATCACCGCGATCGTGCTCATCAAAACCAGCGTGGACCGGATTCCCGAGATCGCCGAGGCCATCGCAGCGCTGGACAGCGTCAGCGAGGTCTTCTCGGTCACCGGTACGTACGACCTGATCGCCATGGTCCGGGTGGCCAAGCACGACGATCTGGCGGACGTCATCCCCGGCCGGATCAGCAAGATCCCCGGCGTCGAGGCCACCGACACGCATGTGGCCTTCCGTACCTACTCGCAGCACGACCTGGAGGCCGCATTCGCCATCGGCCTCGACGCGTAGGTACGCCCCTTATTACGGCGCAGCACTTCGGCGGGGGGGGGGGCGGCGCGCCCCCCCCCCCCCGCCCGAATTTAAACTAAAAAAAACACACCAAACAAAAAAACAAAAAGA
>NZ_JBHVWS010000062.1:25736-42908 GCF_042882185.1 Streptomyces sp. NPDC058239 | reverse complement strand
ATACACTTATCCTTGCGTCGGCCGCGTCTGTTGTGTATACCACCCCGCCTTATCCGGGCCCCGCACTGGGGGGGGGGCGGGGCAGCCGAGCCCGTCCCCCGCCGAAGTGTTGCGCGCCCGTCAGAGCTGCGCCGCGCCCCGGTCCGGGACGCAGCGACCGTCCTCGGTGCGGTACTTCCACTGGGCGCCCTTGCTCACCAGTTCCTTGACCGCGCGCACGAATCGCTCGATGTGCTCGTCCGGCGTACCGGCGCCGAAGCTCACCCGGATCGCGTTGAGGGAGCGCTCGCCCGGCTCGGCCTCGGGCGCGCCGCACTCGCCGACCTCCTGCGGGTCGCTGCCCAGCAGGGTGCGGACCAGCGGGTGGGCGCAGAACAGTCCGTCGCGGACCCCGATGCCGTACTCGGCGGAGAGCGCGGCGGCGAAGTGCGAGCTGTTCCAGCCCTCCACCACGAAGGAGATGACGCCGACCCGCGGGGCGTCGTCGCCGAACAGCGAGAGCACCTTGACCTCCGGGACGTCGGCGAGGCCGGCCCGGACCGCGGTGACGAGGTGCTGCTCCCGGGCGACCAGGTTGTCGAAGCCCGCCTCGGTCAGCGCCTTGCAGGCGGAGGCGATGGAGTACACGCCGATGACGTTGGGGGAACCTGCCTCGTGGCGGGCGGCGGTGGAATGCCACTCGACGTCCACACCGCCATCCGTGCGGCGGGCGACCTTGCGCGAGGCGCCGCCGCCGGCCAGGTACGGCTCGGCGTCCTGCAGCCAGTCGGCGCGGCCCGCGAGCACACCCGAGCCGAACGGCGCGTACAGCTTGTGTCCGGAGAAGGCGACCCAGTCGACGTCCAGCTCTGCGATGTCGACGGGGTGGTGCGGGGCGAGCTGCGCGGCGTCCAGCACGATCCGGGCACCGTGCGCGTGCGCGGCGGCGGCCAGTTCCTTGACCGGCCACAGCTCGCCGGTGACGTTGGAGGCGCCGGTGACGCAGACCAGCGCGGGGCCGTAGGGGTCACGGCCGACGAGTGCCCGCTCCAGCGTCTCGACGGCCTGGGCCGGGGTGCGCGGGGCGTTCAGGTAGGTCACCCGGGCGTCGCGCCACGGCAGCAGCGAGGCGTGGTGCTCGGTCTCGTACACGAAGACCTGGCAGTCGGCGGGGACGACGGCGGCCAGCAGGTTGAGGGAGTCGGTGGTCGAGCGGGTGAAGATCACCTGGTCGTCGGCGCGGCAGCCGAGGAACTCCGCGACGGTCGCGCGGCTGTTCTCGAAGAGGTCCGTCGAGAGCTGTGAGAGGTACCCGGCGCCGCGGTGGACGCTGCCGTAGTACGGGGCGTACGCGGCGACGTCGTCCCAGACCCGCTGCAGGGCCGGGGCGCTGGCGGCGTAGTCGAGAGCGGCATACGTGACTTCACCGCCCGTGACCAGCGGAACCGTTACATCCTTGCCCAGAACCGGCAGAGGGGCACAAAGCGACTGGTCGGCGGCAGCAGTGAAGACAGACATGGCGAACTCCCGTAACAGGCAGGCGAATTGCATGCGCCGGCGGATACGCGGCAGCGCAGCAGAAGGTGAAAAAAGGGTGTGCGGAGAAGGGCTGACAAGCCCTATCGCATTCGCTTGCTCACAAGAGACTCCCTAGGGACCAGGACCCCGGGGGCTGGCATTCACAGATGCCGAGGGGCCCGCGCTTGCCGCAGACCTCGCTGCCTACGGCCTGGTCTTCACCCGGGGCACCCCGCCACGGACGGAGGGTTGCCGGACAGCGGGCCGGGGCCGTAGTCGCTGTCACTCATGACCTGCCCAGCATCTTGCCATACGTGCGTCAACGCGCAAGGCGCGGTCCAAGATCTGGACCGCGCCCTGCGTCACATTCCGCCCGCTCAGGCGTTGCTGACCGCCACCCAGCGCTCCAGCGCCTGCCGGGCCGCCCCCGAGTCGATGGACTCGGCGGCCTTCGCGATCCCTGCGGCAAGCTGCTCGTTCAGCGTGCCGTCCGTCGGGTCCAGCGCGACCAGTGCCGCTGCCGAGTTGAGCAGCACGGCCTCCCGTACGGGCCCTCGCTCGCCGGCCAGTACCCGGCGGGCCACATCCGCGTTGTACGAGGCGTCGGCGCCACGCAGCGCCTGTGCCGGCACCAGCTCCAGACCGACGTCGCGCGGGTCGAACGCCTCCTCGCGCACCGATCCGTCCCGGACCACCCAGACACGCGAGGTCGCGGTGGTCGCCAGCTCGTCCAGGCCGTCGTCGCCGCGGAAGACCAGCGCCGAATTGCCGCGCTCGGCGAGGACACCGGCGACGATGGGCGCCATCCGCAGGTCGGCGACGCCGATGGCCTGGGAGCGCACCTTGGCCGGGTTGGTGAGCGGCCCGAGGATGTTGAACGTCGTCGGGGCGCCGAGCTCCTTGCGGGCCCTGGCGGCGTAGCGCAGGGCGGGGTGGAACTTCACCGCGAAGCAGAAGGTGATGCCCGCCTCCTCGGCGACCTCGACGACCCGCTGCGCACTGAGCTCCAGATTGACGCCGAGCTTCTCCAGCACATCGGAGGAACCGCTCGCCGACGAGGAGGCGCGGTTGCCGTGCTTGACGACCTTGGCGCCGGTACCCGCGATGACGATCGCCGACATCGTGGAGATGTTGACCGTCTTGGCGAGGTCGCCGCCGGTGCCGACGATGTCGACCGTGCGACCGGGTACGTGGATCGTGTTGGCGTGCTCGTACATCGCGCTCACCAGGCCGGACACCTCTTCGACCGTCTCGCCCTTGGCGCGCAGGGCCACCGCGAAACCGGCGATCTGCACATCGGTCGCCTCGCCGCTCATGATGCGGTCCATCGCCCATGCGGTGTCGTCCGCGGTCAGGTTCTCGCCGCGCAGCAGCGGGTTCAGCACGCCGGGCCAGGAACGGTCCGCCACGCTGTCGCCGCCGACCGGGGTCACAACGTTCATGGTCCGCTCCTGGGGGTCCATAGCCGATAAAAGGGGTTGCCCCCCACCCTATCTAGCGCCACGGACAGCGAAGAGCCCCGTCCATCGGATGGACGGGGCTCCTGCTGTGGCGATCAGTTCAGGCGATCAGTGGTGACCGTGGCTGCTGGTGATCTCCTTGTACTCCTCGGCGGTGGGCTTGGCGATCTGGTTGTCCTCGCCGTAGTAGCCCTTGCTGAGCCTGGCCCGCAGCTTCTGCAGTGCGGGCACCTTGCGCTCGACACCGTTCTCGTCGACCGTCGGGCCGATCTCGACCGGCTTGTACTGCTCGTGCGCGGTGAGCGTGTGCAGCTGCTCGGGGCCGAGCGGCTCGTGGATCTCGACGAACTCACCGTGCGGCAGGCGCTTGATGATGCCGGACTCACGCCCGTGCAGCACCTTCTCCTTGTCGCGGCGCTGGAGACCGAGGCAGATCCGCCTGGTGACGACGAACGCGATGACCGGGCCCACGAAGATGAAGATCCGGACGAACCAGGAGATGGCGTTCAGCGACAGGTGGAAGTGCGTGGCCCACAGGTCGTTGCCACCGCCGATGAAGACGATGATGTACTCGGTGATCCAGGCGACACCGAAGGCCGTCCGGGTCGGGGCGTTGCGCGGGCGGTCCAGGATGTGGTGCTCGCGCTTGTCACCGGTGACCCAGGACTCGACGAACGGGTAGACCGCGATGATCGCGAGTACCAGTCCGAAGGCCATCAGCGGGATGAACACACCCAGGACGAGCGTGTGACCCCAGAGGTTGATCTCCCAGCCAGGCATCACTCGGATCAGACCCTCGGCGAAGCCCATGTACCAGTCGGGCTGGGCGCCGGTGGACACCTGGTCCGGACGGTACGGACCGATGGCCCAGATCGGGTTGATCGAGGCGATCGCCGCGATGACGGCGATGATGCCGAAGACCAGGAAGAAGAAGCCGCCGGCCTTCGCCATGTACACCGGCAGCAGCGGCATGCCGACGACGTTCTTGTTGGTGCGGCCGGGACCCGCGAACTGCGTGTGCTTGTGGTAGAAGACCAGGATCAGGTGCGCCACCAGCAGGCCGAGCATGATGCCCGGCAGCAGCAGGATGTGGATCGAGTAGAACCGGGCGACGAAGTCGTGGCCGGGGAACTCTCCGCCGAACAGGAACATCGAGATGTACGTGCCGACGATCGGCATCGACAGGATCGCGCCCTGGGTGAAGCGGACACCCGTACCGGAGAGCAGGTCGTCCGGGAGCGAGTAGCCGGTGAAGCCGGTGAACATACCCAGCACGAACAGCAGGAAGCCGAACAGCCAGTTGATCTCACGCGGCTTGCGGAACGCACCCGTGAAGAAGACGCGCATCATGTGCACGAACATGCCGGCCAGGAAGATCAGCGCGGCCCAGTGGTGGATCTGGCGAACCAGCAGACCACCGCGGACGTCGAAGCTGATGTCCAGCGTCGAGGCGTAGGCCTCGGACATCCGGATGCCCTGCATCGGCTCGTACGAGCCGTGGTACACGACTTCGTTCATGCTCGGGTGGAAGAACAGCGTCAGATACACACCCGTGAGGATGATGATGATGAAGCTGTAGAGGGCGATCTCACCGAGCATGAAGGACCAGTGGTCCGGGAAGATCTTGCGCATGTTGGACTTGGCCAGGGAGTAGATCCCGAGCCGGCCGTCCGCCCAGTCGGCCACCCGCTCACCGGCGGGCGCCTTGCGATTGCCCGGTGCGCCGGCACCGGATGTGTTCGTGGTCGCAGTACTCATCCGCGCTCCCAGAATGCAGGACCGACGGGCTCTTCGAAGTCACCGAGCGCCTCGAGGTTGCCCTCGCTGTTCACACCGATCCGCAGCTGCGGAAGGGCGTGACCGGCCGGACCGAAGATGACGCGGGCGCCGTCGGAGAGGTCGAAGGTGGACTGGTGGCACGGGCAGAGCACGTGGTGCGTCTGCTGCTCGTACAGGCTGATCGGGCAGCCGACGTGCGTGCAGATCTTGGAGAAGGCCACGATTCCCTCGTGGGCCCACTCGCGCTCGCGCTTGTCCTTGATGTTCTCCGGCTCGATGCGGATGATCATCAGCGCGGCCTTGGCGATCTGGTTCTGGAAGTCCTCCGCGTCCTCCTCCAGGCCCTCGGGCATGGCGAAGGTCAGCGAACCGACGGCGACGTCCTCGGGACGCAGCGGCTCCATCGTGTTCATGTTGATGAGCTGCTTGCCCTTGGCCCACAGGGTGTTGCGGAGCTTCTTCTCCGGCAGCGGACCGAGGTCGCGCAGCAGCACCACACCGGAGAGCGGCACCAGGGCCAGCGCGCCGAACAGGGTGTTGCGGATCAGCTTGCGCCGGCCGAACGCGGACTCCTCGGCACCTGCCGCGAAGTCTGCAAGGACCTTCGCCTTGACCTCGGGCTCGGCCTCGATGGCGTGCCGGTCGTCGGCGACCTCCACGTCGGACATCAAGGTGCGCGCCCAGTGGACGGCACCTGCTCCGATCGCGAAGAGGGCCACGCCCAGGGTCAGACCCAGGGAGAAGTTGAGCGCGCTCACATGGCCGAAGGGCCAGATGTACACGATCTTGTCGACCGGGAAGATGACGAACGAGGCGATGAAGCCGATCGTCGCCAGCATGGACAGCGTGAACATGAACGCCACGGCGCGCTCGGAGCGCTTCGCGGCCCGTTCGTCGATGTCCTGGATGCGCGGCTTGTGGGCCGGCAGCCCCGGGTCGGCGAACGGGTCGTCCGCGACCTCTACCGCGCCGTGCGCGGTGTCCTGCTCAGCGGGCAGGTTCTCGTCTGGAATCTCTTGGCTACTCATGACTTCTTGGCCTTAGCGGTGTGGGCCGCGACCCAAATGGCAACTGCGATCAGTGCGCCGAGCCCGAAGATCCAGGCGAACAAGCCCTCGCTGACCGGCCCCAGGCCACCCAGCTTGAGACCACCCGGGTTCTCCGACTGGCCGCTGTTCACGGTCTGGATGTACGCGATGATGTCCCGCTTCTGCTGCTCGGGCATCGTCGTGTCCGGGAAGGACGGCATGCTCTGCGGGCCCGTCTGCATGGCCTCGTAGATGTGCTTCGGGTCCACTCCTTCGAGGCTGGGCGCGTACTTGCCGTTCGTCAGCGCACCACCCTCACCTGTGAAGTTGTGGCACTGCGCGCAGTTGGTACGGAACAGGTCGCCACCCTTGGCGATGTCCGCACCGTCAGGGCTGACCTGGTTCTTGGTCGGAACGATCGGACCGGCGCCGAGCGACGCGACGTACGCCGCGAGCTGGTCGATCTCGGCCTGGCTGTAGATGACCTTCTTCTTCGGTACCTGGGCACCCGGCTGCTGCGCCGGCATACGGCCCGTACCGACCTGGAAGTCCACGGCGGCGGAGCCCACGCCGACCAGGCTCGGCCCGTCGGTGGTGCCCTGACCGCCGGTTCCGTGGCAGCTGGCGCAACCGACGGAGTACAGCTTCTTGCCCTCATCGATGGCGAGGGACTGGGCGGTGTCGTCGGCCTGCGCCTTACTCGCGGGCGCAAACGCGGCGTACAGCCCCCCAGTGGCCGCCAGCGCGAGGAGTAGTACGACGACCGCCGCCAACGGATGGCGTCGTCGTGCGGAGAGCTTTTTCACGGATTACCCCGGTGTCAGGATCTTCTGCGTCGATGCTGGATGTGGTTCGGGTTCGAGCCCGGTTACTTGATCATGTAGATCGTGGCGAAGAGGCCGATCCACACGACATCGACGAAGTGCCAGTAATAGGACACGACGATGGCAGCGGTCGCCTGTTCGTGGGTGAACCTCTTGGCTGCGTATGTCCTGCCCAGAACGAGCAGGAAGGCGATGAGACCGCCTGTCACGTGCAGCCCGTGGAAGCCGGTCGTCAGGTAGAACACCGAGCCGTACGGGTCGGAGGACAGCGAGAGGCCGTCCTTCTTCACCAGCTCGGTGTACTCGAAGACCTGGCCTCCGATGAAGATCGCACCCATCACGAAAGTGATCACGAACCAGGTACGGAGCTTCTTCACGTCGCCCCGCTCCGCGGCGAAGACGCCGAGCTGGCAGGTGAGTGAGGAGAGCACCAGGATCGTGGTGTTCGTCGCCGAGAACGGGAAGTTCAGGGCCGAAGCCATTTCCTTCCAGTGGTCCGGTCCCGTCACCGATCGCAGGGTGAAGTACATCGCGAAGAGGGCCGCGAAGAACATCAGCTCGGAACTCAACCAGATGATGGTTCCGACGCTGGTGAGGTTCGGCCGATTGACCGACGGGTGCGCGTGCCCGGTTTCTACTGTCGTTGCTGTCGCCACGACCGACATTATGTCGGTCCCTTATCCCGCCCTCACTCCGGGGGGTGCCGTTCGGTGTGTCAACAGGGTGTGCCCTCCCCGAACGGCCCATGAATCCGCTGTCCCGGGCGGTGCTGACAGCCCATCGGGCGGAGTACGATCCGCGCATCGGTTCATGCCCGGAAAGCCCCGAAGACACAGATGTCACGGAGGAACAATGCAGCCGACCGCCACGGTCCTGGTCTACAGCGACGACGCCAACACCCGTGAGCAGGTGAGGCTGGCAGCCGGGCGCAGGCCCGCGGCTGATGTGCCACCGGTGGAATTCCTCGAATGCGCCACCCTGCCCGCCGTCCTGGAAGCACTGGACAACGGCGGCATCGACGTCTGTGTGCTGGACGGCGAGACGGCGCCCGCGGGCGGCATGGGCGTCTGCCGGCAGATCAAGGACGAGATCTTCCGCTGCCCGCCCGTACTGCTGCTGATCGGGCGCCCGCAGGACGCCTGGCTGGCCACCTGGAGCCGTGCGGACGCCGCGGTGACCCTGCCGGTCGAACCGGTCGAGTTCGCGGACGCCCTGGCCGCTCTGCTGCGCAGCAGGGACTGCGTGGACGCCTGAGCCCTGCCGGGGTTCTGTCCGCAGTCCCGCTGAGGGGCAGCGCACTCCCCGGGCCGGTCAGACCTCGGGGCGCAGTCGCGCCGCCTGGAAAGTGTCTGTGCGGTCCGGGGTGTCGTTCTTCCGCAGAGCGCTGCCCTGCTGCCATTTGGCCCAGGAAAGGTTCCAGTCGCCGTAGCCGTTGTCGAACGGCGTCATCGTCTCGCCCTGACTGCCGACGACCTGGACGATGTCGCCCGTGCGCACGGTGTTGAAGAACCACTCGGCCAGGCTGGTGCTCATGCCCGTACAGCCGTGGCTGACGTTCGCGTACCCCTGCGAACCTGTGGACCAGGGGGCCGCATGCACGTACTCGCCGCTCCAGGTGACACGGGTCGCGTAGTAGACCAGCAGGTCGTACCCGTCGTCGGAATTCTCCGAGATGCCGATGGTCTCCCCGCGCATGCGTACGGAGTACTCCTTGCTCAGCACGACCTTGACGCCGTTTCGGGTGGAGAAACCGGGCTTGCCGGTGGTCACCGGAATGGTGTTGATCACTTTCCCGTTGCGTTTGACGGTCATCGTGTGCGCTGCGGCGTCGGTGATGGCCTCGACACGGTCGCCCGTGGTGAGCTTCAGCGCCTTCGCGGGGGCTCCGTACAGCTTGTCGGTGACCTTGATGCCCGCCAGGCCGCTGGTGACGTCGATGGTGGCCTTGGCGGGCCAGTAGTCCTTGGGCCGGTAGTGCAGGATCTTGTCGTCGACCCAGTACCAGGAGCCGGTCACGGCGGGCGTGGAGCGGACCCGCAGGGCACGCTCCACGATGGCCCTGGACGCCTTGTCCTTGACCGGAGCGCTGAGTTCCGCCGTAATGGGCTGTCCGACGCCGTAGGTGCCCGCCTGAGGGCCGAAGGTGACCTTCAGGAGCTTCTCGGCCTTGGCGGCGGCGGTCTCGAAGGAGAGCGTGCGGCTGCCCGGATCGCCGTCGTCGTCCTCCATGCTGACCCGGACCGTGTATCGGGCGCCGGCGGCGAGCGGGGAGGTGGAGTGCCAGCGCTTCCCGTCGGCGTCGAGCTCGCCGGCCAGATGACGGCCGATCGCGTCCACGGCCGACACGTCCGTGATCCGGCCGTCGTCGTCGTTGACGGTTACTTCGAGCGGCTTGTCGGAGTCGGCCTTCTCGTCGCCGTCGGGGACGTTGGAGGAGATCTCGTCCGCCGCGTCGTACGGTTTCGCCGCGAGCGGGTGGCCATTGGACCCACCGCAGGCGGTCACACCTGCGACCAGGGTCACGACCAGCAGAGTGCAGCTCACTACGGGGCGGAAGCGCGGCGCGTGGTTCATGAACACACGCTATGAAGATTCATCCCTATAAGCGCGCAATATGACTGCAAACGGGGGTTTTGTACTTCTTTTGGCGGACAAGCACACGCCAAACGGGGGGCCTGTACTTCCTTGGAGAAGTACAGGCCCCCCGTCAGGTGGAGCGGTGACTCGCTGTCACTGGGTGCGGTTCTCACCGCGGTAGTACTCGAAGACCCAGCCGAACAGGCCGATCAGGATCACCGGGGCCGAGAAGTAGAGCAGCCACCAGCCGAAGATGATGCCCAGGAAGGCCAGGGCACCACCGACGGCCAGCGAGAGCGGCTGCCAGCTGTGCGGGGAGAAGAACCCCACCTCGCCGGCCTCGTCCGCGACATCGGCTTCCTTGTTGTCCTGAGCCATGGCGTCGACCCGCTGCGCCGTGAAGGCCAGGTAGAAGCCGATCATGACGCTCAGGCCGAAGGCCAGGACCAGCGCGGTGGTACCGGCCGGCTCCTTCGACCACACGCCGTACGTGATGGCCATGGCGAGGATGAAGACGCTCAGCCAGAGGAACATCTTGCCCTGGATCTTCACTTGCCGGCCTCCTTGCCACCAGCGAGGGCCTTGTCATCCGCGGAGTGGTGCTCAAGCTGCTCGAGCGCCGCGATCTCCGGGTGATGCAGGTCGAACGCCGGGGATTCGGAACGGATCCGCGGCAGCGTGAGGAAGTTGTGCCGCGGCGGCGGGCAGGAGGTCGCCCACTCCAGCGAACGGCCGTAACCCCACGGGTCGTCGACCTCGACCTTCTTGCCGTACTTCGCGGTCTTCCACACGTTGTAGAAGAACGGCAGCATCGACAGGCCGAGCAGGAACGAGGAGATCGTCGAGATCGTGTTCAGCGCGGTGAAGCCGTCTGCGGCGAGGTAGTCCGCGTAACGACGCGGCATGCCCTCGGCACCCAGCCAGTGCTGCACCAGGAACGTGCCGTGGAAGCCCACGAACAGCGTCCAGAACGTGATCTTGCCGAGCCGCTCGTCCAGCATCTTGCCGGTGAACTTCGGCCACCAGAAGTGGAATCCGGAGAACATCGCGAAGACCACGGTGCCGAAGATGACGTAGTGGAAGTGCGCGACGACGAAGTACGAGTCCGAGACGTGGAAGTCCATCGGGGGCGACGCCAGGATCACACCGGTCAGACCACCGAAGGTGAAGGTGATCAGGAAGCCGACGGCCCAGAGCATCGGTGTCTCGAAGGACAGCGATCCCTTCCACATCGTGCCGATCCAGTTGAAGAACTTCACACCGGTCGGTACCGCGATGAGGAATGTCATGAACGAGAAGAACGGCAACAGCACACCGCCGGTGACGTACATGTGGTGCGCCCACACGGTCACGGAGAGGCCTGCGATCGCGATCGTCGCGCTGATCAGACCGATGTAGCCGAACATCGGCTTTCGGCTGAACACCGGGATCACTTCGGAAATGATTCCGAAGAATGGCAAGGCAATGATGTACACCTCTGGATGGCCGAAGAACCAGAAGAGGTGTTGCCAGAGCAATGCGCCGCCATTGGCCGCGTCGAATACATGCGCACCGAACTTGCGGTCCGCCTCCAGCGCGAAGAGCGCGGCGGCGAGGACCGGGAAGGCCAGCAGGACCAGCACACCGGTCAGCAGGACGTTCCAGACGAAGATCGGCATGCGGAACATCGTCATGCCGGGGGCGCGCATGCAGATGATCGTGGTGATGAAGTTGACCGAGCCGAGGATCGTGCCGAAGCCGGAGAAGGCCAGACCCATGATCCACATGTCGGCACCGACACCCGGCGAACGGACGGCGTCCGAGAGCGGGGAGTAGGCGAACCAGCCGAAGTCCGCCGCACCCTGCGGGGTGAGGAAGCCGGCCACCGCGATGATGGAGCCGAAGAGGTACAGCCAGTACGCGAACATGTTCAGCCGCGGGAACGCCACATCGGGCGCGCCGATCTGCAGCGGCATGATCCAGTTCGCGAATCCGGCGAACAGCGGCGTCGCGAACATCAGCAGCATGATCGTGCCGTGCATCGTGAACGCCTGGTTGAACTGCTCGTTCGACATGATCTGCGTGCCGGGACGGGCCAGTTCGGCGCGCATGAAGAGCGCCATCAGACCGCCGATGCAGAAGAACGCGAACGATGTGACCAGGTACATCGTGCCGATCGTCTTGTGGTCAGTGGTGGTCAACCACTTGATGACGACGTTTCCCGGCTGCTTCCGCCGGACCGGCAGCTCGTCCTCGTACGAGTCGTCTGCTGCCGCGGCACCCTGAGGTTCGTTGAGGATGCTCACAGTTTGTTCGTCTCCGCATTCCTGGCCGGGTCAGTCTGCTCGATGCCGGCCGGCACGTAGCCCGTCTGGCCCTTCTTCGCCAGCTCCTTGAGGTGCGCCTGGTAGCGCTCCGGGGAGACGACCTTGACGTTGAAGAGCATCCGGGAGTGGTCGGCGCCGCAGAGCTCGGCGCACTTTCCCATGAAGGTGCCCTCCTGGTTGGGAGTCACCTCGAAGGCGTTGGTGTGGCCCGGAATGACGTCCTGCTTCATGAGGAACGGCACCACCCAGAAGGAGTGGATGACGTCACGCGAAGTCAGAACGAAGCGGACCTTCTCGCCCTTCGGCAGCCACAGGGTCGGACCCGGGTTGCCGTTCTGCGGGTTCCGGGTTCCCGGGACGCCGTAGTCGTAGACGCCTTCCGCACCCTTGGGGAAGTCCTTCCGGAACCTGTCCGGGATGGCGTCGAGCTCCTTGGGGATCTCGTTGCCCGTGGCGGTGGAGCCGTCCACGTTCTCGATGTAGTTGAAGCCCCAGCTCCACTGGTAGCCGACCACGTTGATCGTGTGGGCAGGCTTCGGGGAGAGCGAGAGGAGCTTCGTTTCATCGCGCGCGGTGAAGTAGAACAACACCGAGACGATGATCAGAGGGACCACGGTGTACAGCGCCTCGATGGGCATGTTGTACCTGGTCTGCGTAGGAACCTCGACCTTGGTGCGGCTGCGCCGGTGGAAGATGACGCTCCACAGGATCAGGCCCCAGACCAGCACGCCCGTGGCGAGCGCTGCCGCCCACGAGCCCTGCCAGAGGGAAAGGATCCGTGGTGCCTCTTCCGTTACCGGCGTGGGCATACCAAGGCGGGGGAAGTCCTTGTATGTGCAACCGGTGGCGGTCGCCAGGATCAGGCCCGCAGTCAGCACCTGCGGCAGCTTCCGCCGCATCGGGCGCCGCGACGAGCGGTCGGAGCCGTTGGGACTCACGTAGCGCCTTCCCGAGAGTCTCGCCCGCGCGTTCGGCGCGGCCGTCTCTCTGGTCGGTCGCCGCCCTGACGCGGGCAGGGGTTTGGATGTTTATGCGGACCAAACCCTACTGGACGCTATTTGGGGTCGCGCGGGGAGGGTGCCCAACGCGCCGTCCGGCACCCCGAAGGGGTGGAATACGGGCCTCCGGCCGCCATCTGACGCCCCCTCTCCTGGCTGGGCGGGCGGCCCGTCCCCGGGTGCGGGCCCGGCGCGGGCTAGCGTGGCCGCGTGCCCTACTTCGATGCCGCGTCCTCCGCCCCCCTGCACCCCGTCGCTCGCCAGGCGCTGCTTGCCGCGCTGGACGAGGGGTGGGCCGACCCGGCCAGGCTCTACCGCGAGGGGCGGCGGGCCCGGCTGTTGCTGGACGCGGCGCGGGAGGCCGCTGCGGAGGCTGTCGGGTGCCGTCCGGACGAGCTCACATTCACTCCTTCGGGTACGCGGGCGGTGCACTCCGGAATTTCCGGGGCCCTCGCGGGGCGTCGGCGTGTCGGCCGCCATCTGGTCTTCTCCGCGGTGGAGCACTCGTCGGTGCTCCATTCGGCCGCCGCCCATGAGGCGCAGGGCGGATCGGTCTTCGAGGTCGCGGTGGACCGGTCGGGAGCGGTGAGTGCAGGGGCGTACGCGGATGCGCTGCGCGAGGACACCGCGCTGGCCTGTCTGCAGTCCGCCAATCACGAGGTCGGCACCGAACAGCCGGTGGCCGAGGTCGCGGAGGTCTGCCGGGCGGCGGGGGTGCCGCTGCTGGTGGATGCCGCGCAGTCGCTGGGCTGGGGGCCGGTGCCGGACGGCTGGTCGCTGCTGGCGGCCAGCGCGCACAAGTGGGGCGGGCCCTCGGGTGTCGGGCTGCTGGCGGTACGCAAGGGGGTGCGGTTCGCGGTTCAAGGACCGGCCGACGAGCGGGAGTCGGGGCGGGCCGCGGGGTTCGAGAATCTTCCGGCGATCGTGGCCGCGGCCGCATCTCTGCGGGCGGTGCGGGCGGAGGCGGCGGCGGAGTCCGTGCGCCTGCGGACCCTGGTGGACCGCATCAGGGCCCGGGTGCCGCAGCTGGTGCCCGATGTGGAGGTGGTCGGCGATCCGGTGCGGCGGCTGCCGCATCTGGTGACCTTCTCCTGTCTCTATGTCGATGGAGAGACACTGCTCCATGAACTGGACCGGGCCGAATTCTCCGTATCATCCGGTTCGTCCTGCACCAGCAGCACGCTGGCACCGAGCCATGTACTCAGGGCGATGGGGGTGCTGTCGGAGGGGAACGTACGGGTGTCGCTGCCGACCGGCACCGCGGACGAGGAGGTCGAGCGCTTCCTCGACGTGCTGCCGCGGGTGGTGGCAGAGGTACGGGAGAGGGTGGGGGCTCCCGTTTCCGCACCCCTCTCCCCTGCCGTGACCGCGTCCCTGGTGGTCGACGCCCTCGGGAAGCGCTGCCCGATCCCTGTGATCGAGCTGGCAAAGGTGATCGGCGAGGTACCGCTGGGCGGGACGGTGACCGTGCTCTGTGACGACGAGGCGGCGCGCCTGGACATCCCGGCCTGGTGCGCGATGCGCGAGCAGGAGTACGTGGGCGAGGAGCCGGCGGACCGTGGCTCGGCCTATGTGGTCCGCCGGCTGACCTGAGGTTCTTCTTCGGCTCAGCCCAGGTGCGCGCGGACCTCGGCGGCGGCGTCGTGGCCGTACGCCTTGTTGAAGCGGTCCATGAAGTGGGCGCGGCGCAGGGTGTACTCCTGGGTGCCGACCGTCTCGATCACCAGGGTGGCGAGCATGCAGCCGACCTGGGCGGCGCGCTCGAGGCCGACGCCCCAGGCGAGACCGGAGAGGAAACCGGCCCGGAAGGCGTCGCCGACACCGGTCGGGTCGGCCTTGATCTCCTCTTCCGGGCAGCCGACCTCGATCGCTTCCTGGCCGACCCGCTCGATCCGGACACCGCGGGCGCCCAGCGTGGTGACCCGGTGGCCGACCTTGGCCAGGATCTCCTCGTCGCTCCAGCCGGTCTTGGACTCGATGAGCCCCTTCTCGTACTCGTTGGAGAAGAGGTACGTGGCGCCGTCGAGGAGGATCCTGATCTCGTCGCCGTCCATCCGGGCGATCTGCTGCGAGAAGTCCGCGGCGAACGGGATTCCGCGGGAGCGGCACTCCTCGGTGTGGCGGAGCATCCCCTCGGGGTCGTCGGCGCCGATCGAGACGAGGTCGAGGCCGCCGACACGGTCGGCGACGGCCTTCAGCTCGATGAGCCGGGCCTCGCTCATCGCGCCCGTGTAGAAGGAGCCGATCTGGTTGTGGTCGGCGTCCGTCGTGCAGACGAACCGAGCGGTGTGCAGGACCTCGGAGATCCGTACCGAACCGGTGTCGACGCCGTGGCGGTCGAGCCAGGCTCGGTACTCGTCGAAGTCGGAGCCCGCGGCACCGACCAGGATCGGGTTCGTGCCCAGCAGACCCATGCCGAAGCAGATATTGGCGGCGACACCGCCCCGGCGCACGTCGAGGTTGTCGACCAGGAAGGAGAGCGAGACCGTGTGCAGCTGATCCGCGACCAGCTGGTCGGCAAAACGGCCGGGGAAGGTCATGAGGTGATCGGTGGCGATGGAGCCGGTGACTGCGATTCGCACGGGGAGACTGCTCCTGCGGAGATCGGGGGGAACGGGTGACTGCGTTCCCGGGGCGGCGTGACAGTTCACGCTACCCGTTCCCCGCACTCGTCCTGAAGGGGGGAAAACTACCCGATAGTAGGGCTTTCTTCCTGAGGCGTGCGGTGCCTACGGTGCGGATATGTCGAACCACATCGCCCCACGCGAGTCCGAGATCAGCCTGGCCGAGCTGCGCGGTGACTGCGCGCGGATGGCTCCGCACTGGGTGGTCCCCGCGAAGTCTGCCCCCGTTCGGGTGGCGCCGTCCCTGATTCACGGGGTCACCGTGCCTGCCGCCTCCGCCCGGCTGATCGACGCCATGGCCGATTACGGCGACTGAGGACCGGCACCGACGCGTCCGACACCCCCGAGGGAACCGTGCGCTCCTGTGCCCCGTCCCACCGTTGTCCCCACCCGCGGGACGGACGGCAGGCCGGGTGACGGCCTGTGACGGCGATGCAGGCGAAGGAGCGATCCGGTGAGCACCGAGCGACCCGACAACGATGCGACCGGCCCCCGGCGGCGTTCACCGCTCGCCGTGGCCTCGGTGGCGGCGGCAGTACTGCTGGCCGGGGGCGGCGGTGCGTACTGGGCCGCGACCGCCGCGGACGGGGAGGGCGGGAGCAGTGGCAGCGGGGAGCGCACCCCTCCCCTGCTCACCCTGGACAAACGTACGGGCGACCCGACGGCGCCCGACGGGTCCTCGCCGGGCATCCCACCCGGCATCGCGCCCGGCGAGCCCGATCCGCACGGCGGTCAGGTGGTCTACCGCGCGTCCGGCAAGCTGCCCGAGGGGCCGCGTACTGCCGCGGTGCAGCGCGCGGAGGGGACCGTCTCCGCGACGGAGGTGGCCCGGCTGGCGAAGGCGCTGGGGGTGCAGGGCACACCGCGGGCGGAGGGCGCATCCTGGAAGGTGGGGTCCGACGGGGACGGCTCGAACCCGGTCCTCCGGGTGAACAAGCAGGCTCCGGGCACCTGGAGCTTCGCGCGGTACGGCTCCGGCGGTACGGACAACTGCGAGAGCACCACGGTCTGTTCGAGCAGGAAACTGGCCCCGGGCGGCAGCGGCTCCCCGGTGAGCGAGAGTGTCGCCAGGGCTGCCGCGGCACCGGTCCTGAAGGCGGTGGGGCAGGACGACGCCGCCCTCGATGCCCGTCAACTCATGGGTTCCGTACGGGTGGTGAACGCCGACCCGGTGGTGGACGGACTTCCCACCTACGGCTGGTCGACCGGGATCCAGGTGGGTTCGGGCGGTGAAGTGGTCGGCGGCAGTGGGCAGTTGAAGGGCCTGGAGAAGGGTGACAGCTATCCGGTGATCAGCGCGGGCGAGGCGCTGAAGCAGCTGAACGGGGCGGCGTCCCGGACGGACGGGCGCACGGACGTCGGCGGGTGCGCCACTCCCGTACCGCTGCAGGATGGCCTGAAGTCGCCGAAGGCCCACTGCGGGACGCGGACCGGGGCGGAGCGGCCGACGACGACCGTGACGGTCGACAAGGCGGTGTTCGGACTGACCAAGCAGTACGTGGCGGGCAAGCAGACGCTCGTACCGTCCTGGCTCTTCTCGGTGCGGCCTGCCGCGGGCGGCACGGGCGGCACCGTGTCGCAGATCGCCCTGGACCCCGCGTACCTGGCGAAGGATGCACCGGCGACGCCCCCGCCCCCGGGGGACACGGAGAAGTCCCGGCGGCAGATCCTGTCGTACAACGCCGACGGGCGAACCCTGTCGGTGACGTTCTGGGGCGGGGTGTGCAGTAAGTACGCGGCGAGCGCGACCGAGGACGGGAAGACGGTGCGGGTGACGGTGACGGAGTCGCAGCCGGCCGAGAAGAAGGTCTGCATCATGATCGCCAAGGAGCTGACCCGGACGGTGACCCTGGACGCCCCGCTCGGTGACCGGACGGTGGTCGACGCGGCGTCGGGCGGCGATGTGCCCCGCGCCTGACGCCTGAGACCCTGCGCAGCACAACGGCGGCGGGGCCCCCGTTGGGGGGGGCCCGCGGGTTGGGGTGTGGGGGGGGCGGGAGGGGGGGGGGGGAGGTGTGGGCCCCCGCCGCCGGGGCCCCGGGGGGGGGGGGGTTGGTGGGGGATGCCGGCGGGGAGCGG
>NZ_JBHVWS010000062.1:0-25726 GCF_042882185.1 Streptomyces sp. NPDC058239 | reverse complement strand
CGTGGCCCCCGCGGCCCCCCCCGTCCCCCCCCCCCCCCAACCCCGGGGGGCCCCCGGCGGCGGGGGCCCGCCGCCGTTTGCCGTTCTGCCGCTGCCTTCAGGGCCTAGCTGAAGGAGTCGCCGCAGGCGCAGGAGCCCGTGGCGTTCGGGTTGTCGATCGTGAAGCCCTGCTTCTCGATGGTGTCGACGAAGTCGATGGAGGCGCCACCCAGGTACGGAGCGCTCATGCGGTCGGTGACGACCTTGACGCCGTCGAAGTCCTTCACGACATCGCCGTCGAGCGAACGCTCGTCGAAGAAAAGCTGGTAGCGCAGGCCCGAGCAGCCGCCGGGCTGGACGGCGACGCGCAGCGCCAGGTCGTCACGGCCTTCCTGCTCCAGCAGGCCCTTGACCTTGGCTGCGGCGGCGTCGGACAGGAGGATGCCGTCGCTCACGGTGGTGGTCTCGTCCGATACGGACATCTGCTTCTCTCCCGGGTTGTACGGAGACTGCTTGCCGACGTTGCAACCGTCGGGACCTCGGATTCATTCCGGGCCGAGCGCTTGCCTGTTCCATTCATGCTCGCACACCGGCCACCCGAGGGGATGCGTCACATCGACACTATGGCCGTCGTCAAAGTGACGTGAACCGGATATGATAGATAACGTCATTTAGACGAAAAGGCTCAAAGAAAGGGTACGTGACGTGACCACGGCCCACCCCGTTCAGGATCTCGACGTCCAGCCGACGCCCCTCGCCCTGCTCCTGCTCGGCCGTGAGGCCGACCCGAGGAGCGAGCGCGGCGTCGAGTGCCCCGGCGACCTGCCATCCCCGTCCGACCCGGACCTGGTGGAGCGTGCCCGCGCGGCCAAGGAGAAGCTCGGGGACAAGGTGTTCGTCCTCGGCCACCACTACCAGCGCGACGAGGTCATCCAGTTCGCGGACGTCACCGGCGACTCGTTCAAGCTCGCCCGGGACGCGGCCGCGCGCCCGGAGGCCGAGTACATCGTCTTCTGCGGTGTGCACTTCATGGCCGAGTCGGCGGACATCCTGACCACCGACGACCAGAAGGTCGTACTGCCGGACCTGGCCGCGGGCTGCTCCATGGCCGACATGGCCACCGCCGAGCAGGTCGCCGAGTGCTGGGACGTACTGACCGAGGCCGGGGTCGCCGAGCAGGTCGTACCCGTCTCGTACATGAACTCCTCCGCCGACATCAAGGCCTTCACCGGCAGGCACGGCGGCACGATCTGCACCTCGTCCAATGCGAAGCGGGCGCTGGAGTGGGCCTTCGAGCAGGGTGAGCCCTCGGCAGTCAAGGTGCTCTTCCTGCCCGACCAGCACCTGGGGCGGAACACCGCGGTCCGGGACATGGGGATGTCGCTGGAGGACTGCGTCGTCTACAACCCGCACAAGCCGAACGGCGGGCTGACCGCCGAGGAACTGCGCAACGCCAAGATGATCCTGTGGCGCGGGCACTGCTCGGTGCACGGGCGCTTCTCCGTCGAGTCCGTCAACGATGTGCGCGAGCGGATTCCGGGCGTCAATGTGCTGGTGCACCCGGAGTGCAAGCACGAGGTAGTGGCCGCGGCGGACTACGTCGGCTCGACGGAGTACATCATCAAGGCCCTGGAGGCGGCGCCGGCCGGCTCGAAGTGGGCGATCGGCACCGAGCTGAACCTCGTGCGGCGCCTGGCGAACCGGTTCGCGGCCGAGGACAAGGAGATCGTCTTCCTCGACAAGACGGTCTGCTTCTGCTCGACGATGAACCGGATCGACCTGCCGCACCTGGTGTGGACGCTGGAGTCGCTGGCCGAGGGGAACCTGGTCAACCGGATCGAGGTCGACCCGGAGACGGAGAAGTACGCGAAGCTGGCGCTGGAGCGGATGCTGGCGCTGCCGTAGGAGGTGCGCCGGCGAAGCGGGTGGCGCACCTGCGGCGGAAGTGCGCCGGCGACGCGCGAAGGCCCCGGCACCGTCGAAACGGTGCCGGGGCCTTCGCATGCCCCTGTGCGTTACGCCTTGGCGGGCTCCGGCTCCTCGGAGGTGGTCTCCTCCGGCTGGGCCGGGGCGGACAGGCCGGCCTTCTTCGCCCGCTTGATCGCCTTCTTCTTCGCGCGGCGCTCCTTGCGGAGCTCCACCATCGCGTAGAGCGTCGGCACCAGCAGCAGCGTCAGCAGCGTCGACGTGACCAGGCCGCCGATCACCACGACCGCGAGCGGCTGCGAGATGAAGCCGCCCTCGCCGGTGACGCCGAGCGCCATCGGGAGCAGGGCGAAGATCGTCGCCAGGGCGGTCATCAGGATCGGACGGAGCCGGTGGCGGCCGCCCTCGATGACTGCTTCGACGACGCCCATGCCCTGCGTCCGGTACTGGTTGATCAGGTCGATCAGCACGATCGCGTTGGTGACCACGATGCCGATCAGCATCAGCATGCCGATCATCGCCGGTACGCCCATCGGGGTGCCGGTGACCACGAGCAGGCCGATCGCGCCGGTTGCCGCGAACGGGATGGAGACCAGCAGGATCAGCGGCTGGATCAGGGACCGGAAGGTCGCCACCAGCAGCATGAAGACGATCGCGATCGCGGCCAGCATGGCCAGGCCGAGGTTCAGGAACGCGTCGTTCTGGTCCTCGGAGACACCGCCGATGGTGGCGGTGGCGCCGTCCGGGAGCTTCAGCGCGTTGATCTTCGTCTGGAGCGAGGCGCTGACCGCGCCGGTGTTGTCACCGGTGGGCTTGGCGGTGATGGTCGCGGCGCGCTGGCCGTCGATCCGGGTCATCGAGACCGGTCCGGGAACCAGCTCGACGTCGGCGATCCGGCCGAGCTTGACCGGGCCGAGGGAGAGGTTCTTCAGCTCGGCCATCGTGGTGGCCGGGTGGGCGGACTTGATGACGACATCACGCTCGGTGTCGTCCATGATCGCCTTGCCGGACGGGGTGCCGCGCACCGCTCCGGCGACAGCCGCGCCGAGCGTGGTCTGGTTGAAACCGGCGTCGGCGGCCTTGGCGTTGGCCTTGACCGAGATCCGCGGGACGCTCTGCGCCAGGTCGCTCTGGACGTCGGTGACGTCCTTCAGCTTGGCCACCTCGGCCCGTACCTCTTCGGACGCCTTCTTCAGCACGTCCGCGTCGGCGGCCTTGACCACGACGCTGAGGTCCTGGCTGCCGAAGCTGCCGCCCGCGGAGATGGTGGTGTCACCGATGCCGTCGAGCTTGCCGAGCTCCGTGTCGAGGCGCTTCTGCACGGCCTCGGAGTCGCCCGCGTCCTTCAGGGTGATCTGGTACGAGGCCTGGTTGGAGCCCGTACCGCCGCCGAAGGCCGCCATGAAGCCGGAGGAGCCGACGGTGACCTGGTAGTCCTTGACGCCCTTGTCGCCGGCGAGGACCTTCTCGACCTTCTTGGCCGCCGCGTCGGCGGCCGCCAGGCTGGTGCCGGGGGTCAGCTCCTGCTTGACGGAGAGGACCTCCTGCTCGCCCTGGTCGAAGAAGTTGGTCTTCAGCAGCGGGGCCATGCCGAAGGTGCCGAACAGCACCACGATGGCGATGACGATGCTGGTGATACGGCGCCGGGTCGCGAACTGCAGCACCGGGACGTACAGCCGCTGGAGCCGGCTGCGGGCTTCCTTCTCCTCGGCCTTGCGACGGGCCTCGTCCGGGTTCTCCGTGCTGCCCTTGGGGGCGCGCAGGAACCAGTAGGACAGGACGGGGACGACGGTCAGCGAGACCAGCAGGGAGGCCAGCAGGGCCGCGGTGACGGTCAGCGAGAACGAGCCGAAGAGCTCGCCGACCATGCCGCCGACAAGACCGATCGGCAGGAAGACGGCGACCGTGGTGAGGGTCGAGGAGGTGACCGCGCCGGCCACTTCCTTGACCGCGGTGATGATTGCGGACTGGCGCTCCTCGCCGTAGCTGAGGTGACGCTTGATGTTCTCCAGGACCACGATCGAGTCGTCGACGACGCGGCCGATCGCGATGGTCAGCGCGCCGAGCGTGAGCATGTTGAGCGACAGGTCGCGGGTCCAGAGCACGATCAGCGCGAGGACCACGGAGAGCGGGATGGAGACCGCGGTGACCAGGGTCGAGCGGAGCGACGCGAGGAAGACCAGAATCACGATGACCGCGAAGAGCAGACCGAGCGCGCCCTCGGTGGTCAGACCGGAGATCGCCTTGGAGACGGCGGGGCCCTGGTCGGAGACGACGGTCAGTTCGGCACCGGCGCCGAGGTCCTTGCGGAGGTCGGGGAGCTTGTCCTTGACCGCGTCCGAGATGGCGACGGCGCTGCCGTCCTTGTCCATCGTGGCCATCACGGCGAGGCTCGGCTTGCCGTTGGTACGGGTGATGGAGACCGCGGTGGACGGCTCCTGCTTCACCGTGGCGATGTCACCGACGCGGACCGGCTTGCCGGGCCTGCCCGTCGCCGGGTCCTGGCCGGTGACCCGCAGGTCCTCGATCTGCTTCAGGGAGGTGAAGGAACCACCGACCTGGACGGTACGGCTCTTGCCCGACTCCGAGAAGGCACCGGCGGGGACGGTCGCGCCGGCCGCCTGGAGCGCCTGGGAGAGCGTCGCGGTGTTCAGACCGGCGGCTGCGAGCTCCGTCTCGTCGGGGGTGATGGAGACCTGGAGGTCCTGCACACCGTCGACGGAGACCTGACCGACGCCCTCGATGTCCTCCAGCGCGGGAACGACGGTGCGGTCCAGCTGGTCGGCGAGCGCCTGCTGGTCCTTGTCGGAGGTGACGGCGAGGACGACGGTCGGGATGTCGTCCGTCGAGCCGGCGACGACCTGCGGGTCCACGTCGTCGGGCAGCTGGACGCGGGCGCGGTTCACCGCCTGCTGGATGTCGGCGACGAGCTGCTTGGTGCCCTCGCTGCCGAAGTCGAAGGTCGCCATGATGACGGCGTTGCCCTCGCTGGCGGTCGAGGTGACGCCCGTGACGCCGTCGACGGCCTTGATGGAATTCTCGAGGGGTTCGACGACCTGCTTCTCGACCACATCGGGGGACGCACCCTGGTAGGGGGCGAGCACCGACACCATCGGGAGTTCGATGGTGGGCAGCAGCTGCTGCTTGAGCTGCGGGATCGCGATCGCTCCGAATACGAGGGCGACGATCGAGATCAGCCCGATCAGGGCCCGTTGCGCGAGGCTGAATCTGGACAGCCAGGACATGGGTGGGTCTCTCTTCTGTGGCTTACGCGGCAGATGGGCGGGTGGCTGGGGGACAGACCCGGCCCAGCTATACGATCACCCATCCACAGGACAGAAAGCGTCGGCCCCAGGTCGCTTTCTTATGTCGCGCATACCGCAGGTGGAGTACGCCGTATCTCCACCCGTCACTCCGCCCTGGGACGCACCAGGCCCGATTCATACGCAGTTACCACCAATTGAGCCCGGTCCCGGGCTCCCAGCTTCGCCATCGCCCTGTTCACATGGGTCTTGACGGTGAGCGGGCTGACGACGAGCCGCTCGGCGATCTCGTCGTTGGAGTGCCCGCCCGCGACCAGGACCAGCACCTCGCGTTCGCGGCCGGTGAGCGCGGCGAGCCGCTCGGAGTACTCCGCGGCGCTCGGCCCGTCGCCACCCGAACTGCCGCCCTGCGCAAGGAAGGTGGCGATCAGGCCCTTGGTCGCGGCCGGCGAGAGCAGCGCCTCACCGCCCGCGGCGATACGGATGGCGTTGAGCAGTTCCTCCGGCTCCGCCCCTTTGCCGAGGAAGCCGGACGCCCCGGCCCGCAGCGACTGCACCACGTACTCGTCCACCTCGAAGGTGGTGAGCATGACGACCCGTACGTCCGCCAGGTCCGGATCGGCACTGATCATCCGGGTCGCGGCGAGTCCGTCCGTACCGGGCATCCGGATGTCCATCAGCACCACGTCGGCACGCGTCGAGCGGGCCAGTTCCACGGCCTGTGCGCCGTCCGCCGCCTCGCCGACCACCTCCATGTCGGCCTCCGAGTCGACCAGCACCCGGAACGCGCTGCGCAGCAGCGCCTGGTCGTCGACGAGCAGCACCTTGATGGTCGGTGTCATGTGTTCTCCCCCGTCCGGCCCGCCGCGCCCGGCTCCCTGGGCTCTGCGGTGCGGGCCTTGACGGGCAGGATCGCATGGACCCGGAATCCGCCGCCGTAGCGGGGCCCCGCAGTGAGGGAGCCGCCGAGTGCGGTGACGCGTTCGCGCATGCCGAGGAGGCCGTGACCGCCGCCGTCCCCGTTGCGGACACCTCCGCCCGAGCCGTTGTCGATCACGGTGACCTCGGCCGTGGCGCCGACCCGTACGACGCTCACCTCGGCCTTCGCCCCGGGGCCCGCGTGTTTGCGCACATTGGTCAGCGCCTCCTGGATCACCCGGTACGCGGCCAGGTCGACGGCCGCGGGCAGCGGGGGCCGCCGGTCGGTGCAGGCCACCTCGACCGGGAGCCCGGCCCGCCGGACGGTGTCCACCAGTTCATCGAGGACCGCGAGCCCCGGGGCCGGTTCGGTCGGCGCCTCCGGGTCGCCGGACTGACGCAGCAGCCCGACGGTGGCCCGCAGTTCGTTGAGCGCGGAACGGCTGGCCTCCCGCACGTGGGCCAGCGCCTCCTTGGCCTGGTCCGGGCGCTTGTCCATGACGTGGGCGGCCACCCCGGCCTGGACATTGACCAGGGCGATGTGGTGGGCGACGACGTCGTGCAGATCGCGGGCGATCCGCAGCCGCTCCTCGGCGACCCGGCGCCGGGCCTCCTCGTCACGGGTGCGCTCGGCCCGTTCGGCGCGCTCCCTGATCGCGTCGACGAAGGCGCGCCTGGAACGTACGGCGTCCCCCACGGCGCCGGCCATGCCGGTCCAGGCGAATACGCCGAAGTTCTCCTGGCTGTACCAGGGCGCCGGACCGAAGAACATTGCGGCGGCCGTCAGCGCGGCCATGGTCAGCAGACCGACCCGCCAGGTGGTGGGCCGGTCGGTGCGGGCGGCGACGGTGTACAGCGCGATGACGGTGCTCATCACCACGGGCGCGGGCGGGTCCGATCTCACCAGCTCGACGACCGTCAGCCCGGCGGTGGCCGCGAGCACCGCCATGGGATTGCGCCGCCGCCAGATGAGCGCCACGGCACCGAGCACCATCAGGAGCACACTGCTCGCCTCGGGCCTGCGAGTGCCGAAGGTGGGACCGTTCGGTGCGCCCGGGTGGACGAACGACCCGATGATCATGGCCACCAGTACGGCCAGGGCGAGCGCGGTGTCCAGCGCGAGGGGGTGGTCGCGCAGCCAGTGCCGGATGCGCAGAACCCCGGTTCCGAGGGTGGTCACGTCAAGCTACGTTACGGCGTGTCGCGTGCGAATCGGTCCGGGTCGTACGGAGAAACCGGCACGGAGCGCGCCGAACCGCCACAGTGCCGTGCCGCGGACACAGCCGTGCCCCGTGTCCGGCGGACCGGACACGGGGCACCGACTTGTGCGGGTACTGGAGAGCGACCGGCGTCAGCCGGGGATCAGACCGTCGTCCCGGAGCATGGCGCGCACCTCTTCAAGGGTCGCGTCGGACGACGGCAGGATCAGCTCGGACGGCTCCAGGGAGTCGTCCGGCAAGGGTGTGCCGAACTCGCGCACCCTGGCGAGGAGTGCGTGGAGAGTGGAGCGGAAGGCGGGGCCGTCGCCGCTCTCCATCTCGGCGAGCAGTTCGTCGTCGAGCTTGTTGAGCTCGGCGAGATGGCTGTCGGCCAGTGCGACCTGGCCCTCCCCCATGATCCGTACGATCATGACGCCGCCTCAACTCTTGTCGAACCTGTGCGGGGACTGCGACGACTGCTGCTGCGCCGCATCCTGCGGGCCGCCCTCGATCGCCTGCTGCTGGGTGGAGCCGCCGGCCAGTTCGGCCTTCATGCGCTGCAGCTCCAGCTCCACATCCGTACCACCGGAGATCCGGTCCAGCTCGGCGGCGATGTCGTCCTTCGCCGTCCCGGTCGGGTCGTCCAGGGCGCCGGAGGCGAGCAGCTCGTCGATCGCACCGGCCCGGGCCTGCAGCTGCTGGGTCTTGTCCTCGGCACGCTGGATCGCCAGGCCGACATCGCCCATCTCCTCGGAGATCCCGGAGAAGGCCTCGCCGATCCGGGTCTGCGCCTGGGCTGCGGTGTAGGTGGCCTTGATGGTCTCCTTCTTGGTACGGAAGGCATCGACCTTGGCCTGCAGCCGCTGGGCCGCGAGAGTGAGCTTCTCCTCCTCGCCCTGCAGCGTGGTGTGCTGCGTCTCCAGGTCGGTGACCTGCTGCTGGAGTGCGGCGCGCCGGGACAGCGCCTCACGCGCCAGGTCCTCGCGGCCGAGCGCGAGCGCCTTGCGGCCCTGGTCCTCCAGTTTGGACGACTGCCCCTGCAGCTGATTCAGCTGCAGCTCCAGCCGCTTGCGCGAGGTCGCCACATCGGCGACGCCGCGGCGCACCTTCTGAAGCAGCTCCAGCTGCTTCTGGTACGAATAATCGAGGGTCTCGCGCGGATCCTCGGCCCGGTCAAGGGCCTTGTTTGCCTTCGCGCGGAAGATCATCCCCATACGCTTCATGACACCGCTCATGGGCTTCGCGCGCCCCCTTCTGACGGACTGAGCTCCAGCACTCCAACAGAACCCACAGTACGGGCCCTGCCTCTATTACCGCACTGTTCGAGCACAGATGTGCTCCTCCCCAAGGACGACTGCACCCGGTCACCGCTCCGGCCCAGGGAGTAGGTGGCGGTCGGGGAAACCGGTCGAGACGTCCGCGGCGAACCCATGGGGACACCTGCGAGGACGCAGGCCGTTGCCGGATCGTTCCCGACCGGCCTGGGGCCGCGGCGATCTAACCCGTACCCTTGGGCCTTGTGTTCCGTAGCCGTTCGAAGGAAGAGAAGGCGCCCACCGGCAAGGTGACGGCGGACCTCTCCAAGCAGCCCCGCGACCCGCAGGCCCCCAAAGGTCGCCCCACCCCCAAGCGCAGCGATGCCCAGTCGCAGCGCCGCCGTGCCTCCAGTGGCGCGCCGCTCGACCGCAAGGAGGCCATGAAGCGGCAGCGCGAAGCGCGCCGTGTGGACATGGCCAAGCAGCGTGAGGCGCTCGCCAGTGGCGACGAGCGCTATCTGCCGGCTCGCGACAAGGGCCCGGTGCGGCGCTTCGTCCGCGATTACGTGGACTCGCGTTTCTGCATCGCGGAGTTCTTCCTGCCGCTCGCCGTGATCATCCTGATCCTCAGCGTGATCCAGGTGCAGAACATCCAGAACATCTCGCTGTTGCTCTGGCTCATCGTGATCGTGCTGATCGTCATCGACTCGATCGGGCTCGCGTTCCGCCTGAAGAAGCAGCTGAACGAGCGCTTCCCCGATACGCCGAAGCGTGGCGCGGTCGCCTACGGTCTGATGCGTACGCTTCAGATGCGTCGGCTCCGGCTGCCGAAGCCGCAGGTCAAGCGTGGAGAGCGGCCCTGAGTACGGATATCTCCGGCTCGGCCGGCGGTCCGTCCGCCGGCGCCGCCCCCGCCACCGTCACCGTCACCGTCACCGGATTCTCGGGAGCCTCGTCGGTGTGGCTGAAAGGGCTCGGCGGGCTGCGCAACACCGTCCGCCAGGAGCTCGTCGCCCGGCAGATCGACGAGCAGATCGCGGCCCGCTTCCCGGTCGGGCAGCGGCTGCGTGTCCTCGACGTCGGCATGGGCCAGGGCACCCAGGCACTGCGCCTGGCCAGGGCCGGTCACAGCGTGACGGGCCTGGAGTCCGACGCCGAGATGCTGCGGGTGGCCCGTGAGGCGCTCGGCAGCGAGCCCGCGGGCATCCGCGAACGGGTCCGGCTCATCGAGGGTGACGGCCTGGACACCGGGGTGCACTTCCTGCCCGGCAGCTTCGACGTGGTGCTCTGCCACGGCGTGCTGATGTATGTCCGGGAGCCGGACGCGATGCTGGCCGGACTGGCCCGGATGCTGGCCCCGGGCGGACTCCTCTCGCTGCTCGTACGGAACGCCGATGCGCTGGCGATGCGGCCCGGGACCGCCGGGGACTGGGACGCGGCGCTGGCCGCCTTCGACACGGATACGTACACCAACCGGCTGGGTCTCGCGGTGAGGGCCGACCGGCTGGACGCGCTGACGGCCACGCTCGCCGGGATCGCGGCGCCCCTGCACGCCTGGTACGGGGTGCGCGTCTTCACCGACAACGTGAGCAACGACGTGGAACTGCCTGCCGCCGACGAACTGGAGCGGCTGCTGACCGCGGAGGACCGCGCCGGACGGACCGATCCGTACCGCCGGGTGGCCGCGCTGCTTCATCTGTGCGGAGTGCGGGGCTAGAACCTTCGGGTACGCCGCCGGAGTCGTCCGGCGGCATACCCGGTCGGCCGAACCCAGCAGGCCACCAAAGGGGTTAAAAGTAATAATTCGGACATGGATGCATCCCACTCCCGCAGCCGTGTACGCCGTCTGCTGCTGCCTCTGACCGCAGGTGTCTGCGCAGCCGCCCTGGTGAGCGGCTGCTCGGACGCGAACTCCGATTCGCCATCGGCCCAACCCACCAAGTCGGACTCCGCTTCCGGGACCGTCGGCGATCTGCAGAACGAATACCAGGACGTGATCAAGAACGTCCTGCCGTCGGTCGTGCAGATCGAAGCCTCCAACAGCCTGGGCTCCGGCGTCATCTACGACTCCAAGGGCCATATCGTCACCAACGCCCATGTGGTCGGCAACGAGAAGACGTTCAAGGTCACCGTCGCCACCGGCGAGAAAGTGGTGCGGGCCTCACTGGTCGCCGCCTATCCGGAACAGGATCTGGCCGTCATCAAGCTCGCCGACGTCCCGGAAGGGCTGAAGCCCGCGAAGTTCGGCGACTCGGAGAAGGTCGAGGTGGGACAGATCGTGCTGGCGATGGGCTCGCCGCTCGGGCTGTCCTCCAGCGTCACCCAGGGCATCGTCTCGGCGCTCGGCCGGACCGTCAGCGAAAGCAGCGCGGGCGGTGGCACGGGCGCGACGATCGCGAACATGGTGCAGACCTCGGCGGCCATCAACCCGGGCAACAGCGGCGGTGCGCTGGTCAATCTGAACAGCGAGGTGATCGGCATCCCGACGCTGGGGGCGATCGACCCGCAGATGGGTGACAGCGCGGCGCCGGGGATCGGGTTCGCGATCCCCGCGTCGATGGTGAAGACGATCGCCGATCAGATCATCAAGAGCGGCAAGGTCACCGACTCGGGCCGGGCGGCGCTGAACATCACCGGACGCACGGTCGTCGACGACACCTACCGTCCGGCCGGGGTGGCGCTGGTCGGCGTGACGAAGGGCGGCGCCGCGGACAAGGCGGGGCTGCGGGTCGGCGATGTCATCACCAAGGTCGGAGATCTGCCGGTCCCGACGATCACGTCCCTGTCGGAGGCGCTGGCCTCGGACAAGCCGGGTGAGAAGGTCGAGGTGACGTATCTGCGCAACGGGGCCGAGAAGACGGCAGAGGTCACCCTGGGCGAGATCTAGCGTCAGCCGTACGGGCTCGGAGACAGGCCCGGGCCCGTACGGCTGTTCACGCGCCGGGGCGGATCAGCCCTGGTCGGCCTGGAGGCTCATCGGGCCGTAGATCTTTGTCGTGTCGTCGAAGAGCGTCACCTGGTCCGCCCCGCCGTCGAGGAGTTCCTTCCAGTACTCACCGATCCAGGACTCCGCATCGCCCTGCGTAGTGAATTCCTCCGGCTGCAGGGCCGGCTCCGTCTCCGTACCGTCGGACTTCTCGAACCGCCACGTCCACGCCATGTCCGCCTCCTGGGTCACTTTGCTGCCCGCAGCCTAGTGCCTCCAACCAGTGCGGGAACGGGTCCTGCGCACGCCCGGACACCCCCAAGTCGCGCACCCGCTGCGCGGACGCGGGAGGATCAAAGGCGTGGAACTGACTCTGCTCGGCACCGGAGCCCCCGACGGGCTGCCGCGGCCCGATTGTCCCTGTGCCGCCTGCGCCACCGCCCGCGGTATGCGCTCGCGGGCCGCGACCGCGCTGCTCGTCGACGACGCGCTGCTGCTCGATCTCACCCCGGGGGCCGTGTTCGCCGCAGCCCGTGCCGGGCATTCGCTCACCGGAGTACGGCAGGTGCTGCTCACCCATCCGCACGACGGGCCCGCCGTGGAGCTGCCCGCCGGACTGCCTCCGGCGGGACGCGTGCCGGACGGGCGGGAGCTGACGCTGATCAGCGGTCACCGGGTGAGGGCGGTACCGATGGACGCGCCGGGGACGGGTTACGAGGTGACGGCTCCGGAGGGCGCACGGCTGCTCTACCTGCCGCCGGGCGCCGCGCCCTCAGGTCTCGCGGACCGGGTGGCACAGCCCTACGACATGGTGGTCGGCGATGTGGTCGGGCGGCCGGACGCGGTGGCGCGGCTGCGGGCCGTCGAGGCGATCGGGCCGGCCACCGAGATCATCGCCGTCCATCTGGACCATGACGCACCGCCCGGCGCCGAGCTGGACCGGCGGCTCGCGGCGGCCGGCGCGCGGGCCGTGCCCGACGGGACGACGCTGGTGGTGGGCGAGTACCACTCGGTGCCGGACGTGCCGCGGCGCACGCTGGTGACGGGCGGTGCCAGATCGGGGAAGTCGGTGGAGGCCGAACGGCGTCTGGAGACGTTCCCCGAGGTGGTGTACGTGGCGACCGGTGGAGGCAGGGAAGGGGACACGGAGTGGGCGGCCCGGATCGGGCTGCACCGGGACCGCAGGCCGGCTGCCTGGCGCACCGAGGAGACCTGTGAGCTGGTGGAACTGCTGGAGTCGGACGGGCCGCCGCTGCTGATCGACTGTCTGTCGCTGTGGCTGACGGATGCGATGGACCGGGTGGATGCCTGGGACGACGCGGCATGGGCGAACGGCGGCGAGAGCGCGTTGCGGGAGCGGACCGCCGAGCTGGTCACCGCGGTGCGCGGAACGCGGCGCACGGTCGTCGCCGTGACCAATGAGACCGGCTCGGGAGTGGTGCCCGCGACGGCTGCCGGGCGGCGGTTCCGGGACGAGCTGGGCCGGTTGAACGCCGCGTTCGCCGACGAGTGCGAACAGGTGCTGCTGGTGGTGTCCGGACAGGTGCTGACGCTGCGCGGCTGACCGGGACGCGGAACGGCGGAACGCAGCGCAGGAACGGAACGCGAGAACAGGAGGAGCGGACATGGCACGTGTGCGACCGATGCTGAACGGGGTCCCGGAGACCTTGTTGTGGACGCTCTACAACCGGGCGTACGAGGCGGGGCAGCCCTATCCCGTGCTGGACGATCCGATGGCGCTCCGGTTGCTGAAGGATCTGGACTACCCCTTCGAGGAACGGTTCGGGCGGCCGAACGCCTTCCATTCACAGGCCCAAGGCCTGCGCTCGCGCTGCTTCGACCTGGCCGTGCAGGGGTATCTCGCCGACCGGCCGCAGGCCACTGTGGTCGCGCTCGGAGACGGTCTGGAGACCGGCTTCTGGAGGGTCGACAACGGCCGGCTGAACTGGCTGAGCGTGGAACTGCCCGAGGTCGCCGAGCTGCGCCGGGCGCTGCTGCCCGCCTCGGACCGGCTGCGCACCCTGTCCCGTTCGGCGACCGATCCGTCCTGGCTGGACGAGATCGAGGACCCGGAGGGCCGCGGTGTCGTCGTCACGGCGCAGGGGCTGCTGATGTATCTGCCCCCCAAGGAGGTACGGAGGATCCTGGCGGCCTGTGCCGAACGGCTGCCCGGCGGCGTCCTCGTACTGGACACGATGGCGCGCTGGCTGGCCAGGGGCACGGTGGCCGGCACGTCGAAGGTGGGCGGGATGACCATTCCGCCGATGCGCTGGGCGATGAACCCCGGCGAGCGGCACAAGCTGCGCAGTGCACACCCGGGGATCACCGAGGTGCGGGCGCTGCGGCTGCCGCGGGGGCGGGGCGCGATGGGCGAGCTGATCCGGATCCAGTCGCTGCTCCCGGGGCTGCGGACCCTGACGCCCGCGATGACGCAGCTGCGGTTCGGGGGCGGAACCTCGCACTGACCGGGTGTCAGAAACGTGGCGGGTACTGTTCCGCAGTGAGCCCGCCGCCGGGCTCACCGGCCCACTCCACGTATCGACCCGCGAGGCAGACCCCCGTGAATCTGGACGACTTCTCCGACCTGATCGAACGCCCCGACGGCGGCGTACGGCGCGACGCCGAGGAACGGCGGGAGCGCCTGGTCGTTCCCCCGGGCGCCCTCGGCCGCCTGGACGAGCTGGGCGAATGGCTCTCGGCCGCCCAGCAGACCGTACCGGTCAAGGCGATCGAGCAGCCGCGCGTGGTGCTCTTCGCCGGTGACCACGGGGTTGCCGAACTGGGTGTCTCCGGGCGCGCGGCCGGGACTGCGTACGAGCTGGTTCGGGCCACGCTGGAGGGTGCGACCCCGCTTGCCGTGCTGGCGCGCCAGTTCTCCGTACCGGTACGGATCGTCGACGCCGCTCTGGACTGCGACCCCGAGCTGCTGCCCGAGTCGGTGGTACGTCACCGGGTGCGGCGCGGCAGCGGCCGGATCGACATCGAGGACGCGCTGACGGCCGAGGAGGCCGAGCAGGCGGTACGTCTCGGCATGGCGATCGCCGACGAGGAGGCCGACTCGGGCACCGATCTGGTGGTGCTCGGCGATCTGAGCGTCGGCGGTACGACGGCCGCTGCCACGCTGATCGCGGCGCTGTGCGGCACGGACGCCTCGGTGGTCACCGGGCGTGGCGGTGCGGGGATCGACGATCTGGCGTGGATGCGCAAGTGTGCGGCGATCCGGGACGCGCTGCGGCGGGCCAGGCCGGTCCTCGGTGATCAGCTGGAGCTGCTGGCCACGGTGGGCGGTGCGGACCTGGCGGCGATGACCGGGTTCCTGCTGCAGTGCGCGGTGCGCAGGCTGCCGGTCATTCTGGACGGTGTGGTCTCGTCGGCCTGTGCGCTGGTGGGTCAGCGAGCGGCCTTCCGGGCGCCGGACTGGTGGCTGGCGGGTCAGGCGAGCGGCGAGCCGGCGCAGACCAAGGCACTGGACCGGATGGCACTCAACCCGTTGCTGGACCACGGCGTCATCGTGGGCGAAGGAAGTGGGGCATTGCTCGCACTTCCACTTGTTCGGGCCGCGGCCGCGCTGGCGGCGGAGCTGCCCGAGCGTGCACCCGTCACCGACGAGAAGGACGGCGCCGGCGAAGGGGCCGACGGAAGCGACGCGGACGGCGACGCGACCGACGACTGACGGATCCGGCAGTGCTGCGGCCGCCGAGCACCGGCCGCAGCACAGTCCCCTCATGCAGCGCGATGCACCATATGATCGCTTTTCATGGGAGAGGTCCGATTGGCCACCGAGGAATCCGGGCGGTTCAGCACCCGGCCACCGAGCACCGTCCGGTCACGCCGCAGCGCCGCGTTCGCCATCTGGTATCTGCGCGTCGTGTCGTTCATCAATTTCCTGAGCGCCGTCTGGGTCACTCTCGGCAACGATCTGCGCCGTCACAACACCGCGAACTACTTCACCCCGTACCTGCTCACCGCGGGCTTCTCCTCCGGGGTGGTCGCGCTCTTCCTCGCGGTCACCATGCGCCGCCGCAAGCGGGCCGCGTGGATCGTGAACATGGTGGTGAGCAGTCTTCTGCTGCTGCTCTTCGCCCTGGTGATTCCGTTCCCGGAGGTCCGGCAGTACCCGCAGAACTGGATCTCGCTGGCGCTGACGGCCGTTTTCGTCCTGGCGCTCGTCCTCGGCCGACGCGAGTTCTACGCGAAGGGCGACCGGTCCAATCCGAAGCTGGCCGCCGTCGTCGCGGTCGGCGGGCTGCTGGTCACCTCGCTGATCGCCGCGGGCCTGGTCACCCTCACCAACACCGCGCAGGACGACTACCGCTCGTCCTTCCTGGACCGCTGGCGCTACGGCGCCCTGCGGCTGGTCTCGGTCGCTGCCAACGATGTCGCTTTCCCCGGAATCACCACGCCCGGCTGGGTCAATGTCACCATCAACATCCTCTCCACGCTGCTGCTGATCGCCGTCGTGTACGCGGCGTTCCGGTCCCGCCGGGCCGTCGACCCGATCACCCCGGAGGACGAGGCCCGGTTGCGGGCGCTGCTCGACAAGCACGGCGACCGCGACTCGCTCGGCTACTTCGCACTGCGCCGGGAGAAGAGCGTCATCTGGTCACCGACCGGGAAGGCCGCCGTCGCCTACCGGGTGGTCGGCGGGGTCTCGCTCGCCTCCGGTGATCCCATCGGCGACCCGGAGGCCTGGCCCGGAGCGATCGATCCGTGGCTGGCCGAGGCCCGCGAGCACGGCTGGATCCCGGCGGTGATGGGCGTGAGCGAGGAGGGCGGCACCGTCTACGCGCGGCACGGCCTCGACGCCCTGGAGCTGGGCGACGAAGCGATCGTGGAGACCGCAGAGTTCACCCTCGAAGGACGCGCGATGCGGACCGTCCGCCAGGCGTACAACCGGATCAGGCGCGCCGGGTACGACGTGACCGTGCGCCGGCACGCCGACATCCCCGACGACGAGATGGCCGAACTGGTGCGGCGCGCCGACGACTGGCGCGACGGGGCGACCGAACGCGGCTTCTCGATGGCGCTGGGCCGGCTCGGTGATCCGGCCGACGGGCAGTGCGTGATGCTCGAATGCCGCAACTCGCCCACCGAAGAGGGCGGCGGGCCCGGCGAGTTGCGAGCCGTACTGAGCTTTGTGCCATGGGGACCGAACGGCCTCTCGCTGGACCTGATGCGCCGTGACCGGGACGCCGAGAACGGCCTGATGGAGTTCATGGTCATCGAACTCCTGCAGCGTGCCGAAGAGATCGGGATCACCCAGGTCTCACTGAACTTCGCGATGTTCCGGTCCGTCTTCGAGCGGGGTTCACGGCTCGGCGCCGGACCGGTGCTGAGGCTGTGGCGCTCCATGCTCAGCTTCTTCTCGCGCTGGTGGCAGATCGAGTCGCTCTACCGCGCCAACGCCAAGTACCGGCCGATCTGGGAGCCGCGTTTCATGCTCTTCGAGAAGAGCTCCGACCTTCTGCGCATCGGCCTCGCCGCGGGCCGCGCCGAAGGGTTCCTGGAGGCACCCGGTCTGCCCAAGTGGATGCACCGCTCGCATCTCGGGGCCGGTGGATGAGACCCGTACACGCGCTGGTCCGGGCGGCTCGCCGCGAGTGGGGTCCGCTCGCGGCGACCATACGCGCAGGGCTCGCCGCCTCCCGGCTGCGGGCTGTCCCGATGACGCTGGCTTCGGTCTGCCTGACGGCGCTGCTCCATACGGTGCAGAGCCAGTCGTGGGGCTTCCGGGTGGTACGCGAGCTCGGGGCGGTGCGGGCCGAGGATCCGTTGTGGGAGGCCCTGCTGCGTACCCCGTTGTCGCTGTTCGTCCCGGCGCTGGATCTGCCGGCGTGGGGGGCGCTGGTGCAGATCCTGGTGGTGTTCGGGAGCGCCGAGATCTGTCTCGGCCGGTGGCGCACACTCCTGATCGCGTACGTCGCGACGCTGGCCGGGACGCTGTACGCGCGGATCGGTGTCGCGCTCGGTCCTGACGGGCTGTTCGGACTGCCCGCCTCCGACGCCCGGGTCGTCGACACCGGTCCGTCGGCGGCGGTGGTCGGTCTCGCCGTCTATGTGTGCTGCGTCTACCGGGCCTGGTTCACCGGGGCGCTGGTGGTCGTGGCGATGGTCGCCGAGATGATCCTCAAGAACAATCTGGCCGGCAAGGAGCATCTGGCGGCGATCGCCGCGGTGCTCGTGCTGTGCGCCGTCATGGTCGGCCGGGACCGGCGCCGGCATCCGCGCCGCCGTGATCAGGGCTTGCGTACGGGGGCCGGAACCCGGTCCGGTGCGCCGCCGATCAGGTCCTGAAATCTGCGGCGCGGGCCCGCCCAGCGCAGATCGTGGTGGTAGGCGCGCAGCACCGCCCGGGCGCGGGCGCGGTGGCGGTTGCGGTAGAAGCGCTTCGCCCACATCGAGGTCGGCCGGGCCAGCCGGATCGCCCCGATCAGCGCCACGAACGGGACGAGGGTGCCTACGACCGCGAGCCGCGCCTTGCCCTTGAACAGGGCGATCAGCACGAAGCAGAAGTTGACGACCAGGGTCAGGATGACGCCGAGCCTGCCCTGCTGCTGGTCACTGCTCAGCTCGTTCACGCCGAGCGGTGAGAAACCGGCCAGGACCAGCAGCACCAGCGCCGCGGTGAGGACCACGGCCTCCACACTCTGGCGGCCCTCCTCGGTCCAGTACACATCGTCGAGGTGGAGGATCAGGGCGAACTCGTCCAGCACCAGACCCGCACCCATGCCGAAGATCACCGCACAGACCCCCGCGGTGACACCCTGGCGGCCACTGGCGACCGCCCCGAAGCCACCGATGACGCTCAGCACCACACCGGGCACCACGTGGTGGACATGCACTCCGCCGGGCGTGATGTTGCGGAACGGGCCCTTCCCGGCCCGGATCATCCGCGTGATGACCCGGGTGATGGCGAAGGTGAGCACGAAGGCGGCCAGGGCGAGGAGCAGCGGCAGCTTTCCCGGCTCGACGATGTTCTGATCGAACCAGTGACCCATGCCACCCACTCCCGATAAGCTGCTTTTGCCACGATCTGCCGTGTTCCGCACAATCTATCGGCCCGTCACACCGATTAGCCTGCGCGCCGTGACCTCCCTGAACAGCCATGGCCTCCGCTTCGCCTTCGGCACCCTCACCGTGCTCCCCGTCCGCGTCACCCGCTGGGACCGCCGGGCCGCCCGCGCCGGGATGCTGTGCGCGCCGACAGCCGGTCTCGTCGTGGGGCTGCTCGCGGCTGTGCCCGGCTGTCTGTTGCTGCTGCTCGGCTCCGGTCCGCTGCTCGCCGCGGTCGCCTCCGCCGCCGTGCCGGCGGTGCTGACCCGGGGTCTGCATCTGGACGGTCTCGCGGACACCGCCGACGGCCTGGGCAGCGGCAAACCCGCCGACGACGCCCTGCGGATCATGAAGCAGTCGGACATTGGGCCATTCGGTGTGATCACCCTGCTGTTCGTGCTGCTGGCCCAGGTCGCGGTCCTCTACCAGCTCTACGGGCAGAGCTGGGCGCACGGCACGGTGGCGGCGGCCGTCGCCGCGGTCACCGCCCGGCTGGCGCTCACCCTGGCCTCCCGTCAGGGCGTACCGGCGGCCCGTCCGGAAGGGCTGGGTGCGGCGGTGGCGGGAACGGTCCCGGTCCGGGCCGCGGTGGCGGTCGGGGCCGTCACGGTCGCGGCCTGTGCGGGTGCCGGTGCGCTCCTCGGCGGGTACGGGGCGTTGCACCATGCCCTCGCCGCGCTGGCCGCCCTCGGCGTCGCCCAACTCCTGCTGCGGCACTGTGTACGGCGCTTCGGCGGGGTGACCGGCGATGTCTTCGGCGCACTGGCGGAGACGGCGGCGACGGCGGCCCTGATGGTCCTGGCGCTCGGTTAGGGGCGGGCCTTCGGGCACTCCTGGCGCCATTCGCCCAGCTCGTACCTCTTCCGCAGCGAACTGAGCCCGAGCCGCTTCGACCCGGCGCAGAACCGGGCGACCGGCAGCTCGTACTCCACATGGAAGACGGCCTTGCCCGCCTTCACGAACGGTGTGAGGGCCTCGCACTCCCCGTACTGCGCGCACTGCTCATTGACCGCGAAGTCGAAGTCCGGCTCCAGCTCCGGGATCTGACCGAGGTCGTTCTTCAGACCGACGGCGAGTCCATGGCGGTGGGCGATACGGGCGATGAGCCGGTTGTAGCGCAACTGGTCGGCGGCGGTCAGCGGGAAGCCCGTGCGGTTTCGGTAGCCGTCCATGTTGTCGGGCTCCACCGCGTCGAAGCCCTTCTTCGCGCACATGGCGATCCGCGCCTCCATCAGCGGCCCCAGGACGTCCGTGCGGCGGATGTCGAGCCACCGCTCCCCCGCCCAGCCGTTGCCCTTTCCCCGTACCGGGGCGGGGAACTTCCCGGCGTCCGGGCGGAACTCCTCCCAGGCACCGGTGGAGAGGTAGCAGATCACCTTGCGGCCCCGGCGGTGCAGGTCGGCGACGGCCGGAGCCTTGTGCTCGAAGCCGTCGATGTCGTACACCGGGACGTCCACCGTGGGGTCCAGCCGGCCGGAGAGCTGCCACTGCCAGCCGATGCCCGGCTCCGGCCGCCAACGGCCCGTGCCGGCGGGTTCCGGCGCCGAGGTGCAGCCGGCCAGCAGGGCCAGCAGAATCAGTACGGCGACCGGCAGCGCCGGTCCCGGCCGGTTCACGCGTGCGGCCCCACAGGCGCGCATGGCTCTCCCCCCGTCGGTCCACCGCCGCCAACGACCCTACTTCCACGGCCCGTTCCAGCTGCACGGCCCCGGCCCCGGCTGCCCGGAACCGGGGCATCGACGCCACAACGGGCCGCCGACGGCCCGCCGACGTGATCCCGCAGCAAAGGCGCGCGTAGGCTCATTCCCGGCACATTGCGGCGGCGTCTACGATGCGCCGGGCACGGTCGGCCCACCCCTCGACCGACAACGAACTCAACGGAAGCGAGATTTCACCACCGTGACTGCTCTCACTCTCAGCACTGCCGGTGCGGCGACGCTGCGCGCCGACGCACTCGTCGTCGGCGTCGCCAAGGGCGCTGGATCCAAGTCTGGGGACCTGGTCCTCGCACCGGGCGCCGAGGCCGTGGACAAGGCGTTCGACGGAAAGCTCGCCACCGTCCTGGCGGCCCTGGGCGCCGCTGGTGCCGAGGGCGAGGTGACCAAGCTCCCCGCGCCCGCCGGCCTCAAGGTCCCGGTCGTCATCGCGGCCGGACTCGGCTCCGTCCCGAAGAAGGACGCGGCGTACGACGCCGAGGCGCTGCGCCGGGCCGCCGGCTCGGCCGCCCGCGCCCTGAGCGGTTCGAAGAAGGCCGGCTTCGCGCTGCCCATCGAGTCCGCCGAGGACGCCGAGGCGATCGCCGAGGGCGCGCTCCTCGGTGCGTACGCCTTCACCGCGTACCAGGGCGGCGAGAACAAGCTGGCGCCCAAGGACAAGAAGAACGGCAACGGCGCGAAGCTGCCGCTCGGCGAGGTCGCCCTGCTCGGCGCCAAGCCGCGCGACAAGGCGTTCAAGGCGGCCGCCGAGCGTGCCGTCGCGGTCGTCGAGGAGATCAACCGCGCCCGCGACCTGATCAACACCCCGCCGAACGACCTGTACCCCGAGTCCTTCGCCGCCGTGGCCACCGCCGCCGGCAAGGAGCACGGCATCAAGGTGCAGGTCCTCGACGAGAAGGCGCTCCTCAAGGGCGGCTTCGGCGGTCTGCTGGGCGTCGGCCAGGGCTCGACCCACGGCCCGCGTCTGGTGAAGCTCGCCTACACGCACCCGAAGGCGGAGAAGACCCTGGCCCTGGTCGGCAAGGGCATCACCTACGACTCGGGCGGCATCTCGCTGAAGCCGGCCGGCCACAACGAGACGATGAAGTGCGACATGAGCGGCGCCGCCGCCGTGTTCGCAACCGTCGTCGCGGCCGCCCGTCTCGGCCTCCAGGTCAACGTCACCGGCTGGCTGGCGCTCGCAGAGAACATGCCGTCCGGCAACGCCACCCGCCCCGGTGACGTGCTGCGCATGTACAGCGGCAAGACCGTCGAGGTCCTCAACACGGACGCCGAGGGCCGGCTCGTCCTCGCCGACGCGCTGACCCGCGCCTGTGAGGAGAACCCGGACGCGATCGTCGACGTGGCGACCCTGACCGGCGCGATGGTGCTGGCGCTGGGCAACCGCACCTTCGGCATCATGGCGAACGACGACGCCTTCCGTACCTCCATCCACGAGATCGCCGAGGAGGTCGGCGAGGCCTCCTGGCCTATGCCGCTCCCCGCCGACCTGCGCAAGGGCATGGACTCCCCGACCGCCGACATCGCCAACATGGGCGAGCGGATGGGCGGCGGCCTGGTGGCCGGTCTGTTCCTGCAGGAGTTCGTGGGCGAGGGCATCGCCTGGGCGCACCTGGACATCGCGGGCCCGGCCTTCCACGAGGGCGCGCCGTACGGCTACACGCCGAAGGGCGGCACCGGTTCCGCCGTCCGCACGCTGGTGAAGCTGGCGGAGCGCACCGCTGCCGGAGACCTCGGCTGAGGTCGCAGCCGACATACGGCCCCGGGCATACGTCCGGGGCCGTAGGCGTTCCCCCGGTGGCATCGCAGCACGGATCCGGCAGGTTTCGCTCTCGACGAAATCAGCAGGCCCTCCCGTCTCCCACCACCACCCTTCCAAGGCCGCGCTGCGCGCCTATTCTTTTTATTTCTACGCAGCGGTAACCGCCCGAGACGGATGATCATCCGTCTCGGACCCGGGCCCCGCGTCCCGCCCGCCGTCAACAAGTGCGAAGATGGGTTCTCGGCAGGACAGGGCCCCCACCACAGGGCCGAATAACAAAAGCGGCCGAACACCAGCCGACCGGCCGGTCATCCCCCAGCGACGGGGCCCGGCATACGGCGCACATGCATGGAGGACGTGACGTGGCGAACGACGCCAGCACCGTTTTCGACCTAGTGATCCTCGGCGGTGGTAGCGGCGGTTACGCCGCGGCCCTGCGCGGAGCGCAGCTGGGCCTGGACGTCGCTCTGATCGAGAAGGGCAAGGTCGGCGGCACCTGCCTGCACAACGGCTGCATCCCCACGAAGGCCCTGCTGCACGCCGGCGAGATCGCCGACCAGGCGCGCGAGGCCGGCCAGTTCGGTGTCAAGGCCACCTTCGAGGGCATCGACATCGAGGCCGTCCACAAGTACAAGGACGACGTGATCTCGGGCCTGTACAAGGGTCTGCAGGGTCTCGTCGCCTCGCGCAAGGTGCACTACATCGAGGGCGAGGGACGGCTCTCCTCCCCCACCTCGGTGGATGTGAACGGCCAGCGCATCCAGGGCCGCCACGTGCTGCTCGCGACCGGCTCCGTGCCGAAGTCGCTGCCGGGCCTGGAGATCGACGGCAACCGCATCATCTCCTCGGACCACGCGCTGAAGCTGGACCGTGTCCCGAAGTCCGCGATCGTGCTGGGCGGCGGCGTCATCGGCGTCGAGTTCGCCTCGGCGTGGACGTCCTTCGGCACCGACGTCACGATCATCGAGGGTCTGAAGCACCTCGTCCCGGTCGAGGACGAGAACAGCTCGAAGCTTCTTGAGCGCGCCTTCCGCAAGCGCGGCATCAAGTTCAACCTCGGTACGTTCTTCCAGAGCGCCGAGTACACGCAGGACGGCGTCCGCGTGACCCTCGCCGACGGCAAGACCTTCGAGGCCGAGGTGCTGCTGGTCGCCATCGGCCGCGGCCCGGTCTCACAGGGTCTGGGCTACGAGGAGGCCGGCGTCGCGATGGACCGCGGCTACGTCCTCGTCGACGAGTACATGCAGACCAACGTGCCCACCATCTCGGCCGTGGGTGACCTGGCCCCGACGCTCCAGCTCGCGCACGTCGGCTTCGCCGAGGGCATCCTGGTGGCGGAGCGGCTGGCCGGTCTGAAGACCGTTCCGATCGACTACGACGGTGTCCCGAGGGTGACGTACTGCCACCCCGAGGTCGCCTCCGTGGGCATCACCGAGGCCAAGGCCAAGGAGCTCTACGGCGCGGACAAGGTCGTCGCTCTGAAGTACAACCTCGCGGGCAACGGCAAGAGCAAGATCCTCAAGACCGCGGGCGAGATCAAGCTCGTCCAGGTCAAGGACGGTGCCGTGGTCGGCGTCCACATGGTCGGTGACCGTATGGGCGAGCAGGTCGGCGAAGCCCAGCTGATCTACAACTGGGAGGCGCTGCCCGCCGAGGTCGCGCAGCTCATCCACGCCCACCCGACCCAGAGCGAGGCGCTCGGCGAGGCCCACCTGGCCCTGGCCGGCAAGCCCCTGCACTCCCACGACTGATCAGTCGACCGGGCGCGACGACCGACCTACTTCCGCACTTTCGTAAGGAGCAACTGAAACCATGTCGGTTTCCGTAACCCTTCCGGCGCTCGGCGAGAGCGTCACCGAGGGCACTGTCACCCGCTGGCTGAAGGCCGAGGGCGAGCGCGTCGAGGCCGACGAGCCGTTGCTCGAGGTTTCGACCGACAAGGTCGACACCGAGATCCCGGCCCCCGCGGCCGGCATCCTCGCCGCCATCAAGGTCGCCGAGGACGAGACCGTCGAGGTCGGCGCCGAGCTGGCCATCATCGACGACGGCACGGGTGCGCCCGCTGCCGCCGCGGCCCCGGCCGCCGAGCCCGCGGCCGCCCCGGCCCCGGCGCCGGTCGCCGAGGCTCCCGCTGCCGCTGCTCCGGCCCCCGTGGCCGAGGCTCCGGCCGCGGCCGCACCGGCCGGTGGCGCCGCCGGTACCGACGTCACCCTCCCGGCGCTCGGCGAGAGCGTCACCGAGGGCACCGTCACCCGCTGGCTGAAGGAGGTCGGCGAGGAGGTCACGGAGGACGAGCCCCTCCTGGAGGTCTCCACGGACAAGGTCGACACGGAGATCCCGGCCCCGGTTTCCGGTGTGCTGCTGGAGATCGTCGTCGCCGAGGACGAGACCGCCGAGGTCGGCGCCAAGCTTGCCGTCATCGGTGCCGCCGGTGCCGCTCCGGCGGCTGCCCCGGCCCCGGCCGCTCCGGCGCCCGTCGCCGCCCCGGCCCCGGCTCCGGCTCCGGCCGCCGCTGCCCCCGCACCGGCACCGGTCGCTCCGGCCGCCCCCGCGCCGGCTCCGGCCCCGGTGGCGCCCGCCGCCCCGGTCGCCGCTCCGGCACCGGTCGCCCCGGCCGCTCCGGCGCCGGTCGCCCCGACGGCCCCCGTCGACGAGGGCGCGTACGTCACGCCGCTGGTCCGCAAGCTCGCCGCCGAGAACGGCGTCGACCTGGGCGCGGTCAAGGGCACCGGCGTCGGTGGCCGTATCCGCAAGCAGGACGTCGTCGCCGCCGCGGAGGCCGCCAGGGCCGCCGCTGCCGCTCCGGCTCCGGCCGCCGCTGCCCCGGCAGCGAAGGCGCCGAAGCTGGAGGCCTCCCCGCTGCGCGGTCAGACGGTCAAGATGACCCGCATGCGCAAGGTCATCGGCGACAACATGATGAAGGCGCTGCACTCGCAGGCCCAGCTGACCTCGGTCCTCGAGGTCGACATCACGAAGCTGATGAAGCTGCGCAACCAGGCGAAGGCCGCGTTCGCCGCCCGTGAGGGCGTCAAGCTGTCCCCGATGCCGTTCTTCGTGAAGGCGGCGGCCCAGGCGCTGAAGGCCCACCCGGTCATCAACGCCCGGATCAACGAGGACGAGGGCACCATCACGTACTTCGACTCGGAGAACATCGGCATCGCCGTGGACGCCGAGAAGGGTCTGATGACCCCGGTCATCAAGGGCGCGGGCGACCTGAACATCGCCGGCATCTCGAAGAAGACCGCCGAGCTGGCCGGGAAGGCCCGCGGTGGCGGCCTGACGCCGGACGACATGTCCGGCGCCACCTTCACCATCAGCAACACCGGCTCGCGCGGTGCGCTGTTCGACACCGTCATCGTGCCCCCGAACCAGGCAGCCATCCTGGGCATCGGTGCCACGGTCCGCCGCCCGGTGGTCATCGACCACCCGGACCTCGGCGAGACGATCGCGGTGCGCGACATGACGTACCTCTCGCTCTCCTACGACCACCGTCTGGTGGACGGCGCGGACGCCGCCCGCTACCTGACCGCGGTCAAGGCGATCCTGGAGGCCGGTGAGTTCGAGGTCGAGCTCGGCCTCTGAGCACCACGGTTGTAACCAGCCTCACCAGCGGCGGCCCCCCCCCCCCCACCACCAAAAAAAAAACACCCCCCTCGGGGGGGGGGCCCGCCCGCCCCCCCCGCCACGGCCCCCGCCCCACGACCCCCGACCCGTTGCACAGCCCGATTG
>NZ_JBHVWS010000061.1:0-53444 GCF_042882185.1 Streptomyces sp. NPDC058239 | reverse complement strand
CCCTCTCTCATGGGCTCTGCTTAGATGGGGGGGGGGGGGGCCCTAAAAAACCCATCCGCCCAAAACCGCCGCCCGCGCCCCCCATGGACGCCGCGGCCGACTGCACAAGTACTGCGGGGTTTTCTCTCAGCCCTTGGCGGACTTGAGAGCCTCCATCGCCCGCTCGGTCACATCGGTGACCTTGCCGAGCGCGGAGATGGTGACCACCAGGTTCTGGGCCCTGTAGTAGTCGATGATCGGCTCGGTCTGCGTGTGGTAGACCTCCAGCCGAGTACGAACCGTGTCCTCGGTGTCGTCGTCGCGCTGGTACAACTCGCCGCCACAGGTGTCACAGACGCCCTCGGTCTTCGGCGGGTTGTACGTCACGTGAAAGACGTGCGAGCCGTCGTTCCGGCAGATCCGGCGGCCGGCGATGCGCTTGACCACCTCGTCCTCGGGGACCTCCAGGTCCAGGACCGCGTCCAGCTTGGTGCCCTCGTCCTTGAGCATGGCGTCAAGAGCCTCGGCCTGACCCACATTGCGCGGGAAGCCGTCCAGCAGGAAGCCGTTCTCGGCGTCCGGCTGGGACATGCGGTCCTTGGCCATCCCGATGGTGACCTCGTCCGGCACCAACTGCCCTGCGTCCATGAAGGCGCGGGCCTGCTTGCCAAGGTCGGTGCCCTGGCTGATGTTGGCACGGAAGAGATCGCCCGTGGAGATCTGCGGAATCGACAGGTTCTTGGCAAGGTACGCAGCCTGCGTTCCCTTGCCGGCACCGGGCGGCCCGACGAGGACGATTCGCATCAGCGGAGGAACCCTTCGTAATTGCGCTGCTGGAGCTGACTCTCGATCTGCTTCACGGTCTCCAGCCCCACACCCACGATAATCAGGATGCTCGTCCCGCCGAACGGGAAGTTGGCGTTCGCACCACCGAAGCCGGCCAACGCCATCGTCGGCACAAGAGCGATCAGACCCAAGTACAGCGAGCCCGGCCAAGTGATCCTGTTGAGCACGTAGCTCAGGTACTCGGCAGTAGGTCGACCAGCCCGGATACCCGGGATGAACCCACCATACTTCTTCATGTTGTCGGCGACTTCCTCGGGGTTGAACGAAATCGCCACATAGAAGAAGGCGAAGAAGACGATCAACAGGAAGTACGCCGTGATGTAGTACGGGTGGTCGCCCTTGACGAAGTTGTCCTTGATCCAGGTCGCCCAGCCCGCAGTGGAGTTGGAGAACTGGACGATCAGGGCCGGGATGTAGAGCAGCGAAGAAGCGAAGATGACGGGAATCACACCCGCCTGATTGACCTTCAGCGGAATGTACGTCGAGGTACCGCCGTACGACCTGCGGCCGATCATGCGCTTCGCATACTGCACCGGGATACGGCGCTGGGCCTGCTCGACGAAGACGACGAGGCCCACCATCACGAAGCCGATCAGGATGACGGTGCCGAACTCGATCCAGCCGTCGGCCAGCTTGCCGCTGGTCTTGATGGCCCACAGGGCGCCGGGGAAGCTGGCGGCGATCGAGATGAACATCAGGATCGACATGCCGTTGCCGATGCCGCGGTCGGTGATGAGCTCACCGAGCCACATGACGGCCGCGGTACCCGCGGTCATCGTGATCACCATGACGATGGTCGTGAAGATCGACTGGTTCGGCACGATCTGGTCGGCGACCGGGCAGCCGCTGAACAGCGCGCCACTGGTGGCGGTGGCCACCAGGCCGGTGCCCTGGAGGATGGCGAGCGCGACGGTCAGATAACGCGTGTACTGCGTGATCTTCGCCTGCCCGGACTGCCCCTCCTTCTTGAGCGCCTCGAGTCGGGGAATCACCACGGTCAGCAGCTGAAGAATGATGCTGGCCGTGATGTACGGCATGATGCCGAGCGCGAAGATCGTGATCTGCAGCAGTGCACCACCGCTGAACATGTTCACCAGGCCGAAGAGGCTGTTGTTGCCCTTGCTGGCCTGATCAACACAGGTCTGGACGTTCTCGTAGCTCACTCCCGGTACCGGGATGTGTGCCCCGAGCCGGTAGAGCACGATGATGCCGAGCGTGAAGAGCAGCTTCTTGCGCAGGTCGGGCGTCTTGAACGCCCGGGCGAACGCGGTGAGCACGGTGCCTCCTGCGACCCCCGCGCAATGCGTAGAGGTGACGGTCTTGAGGATCGACGAATACGTAACAGTCAAAGGTCCCCGGGCGGGCGCCCAGGGGGTTACCACACAACAACGCACGCCACCTTACCGGCGACCATGCCCACCTAGGAACGACCAACCGGGGATGCCCCATATGAGAGGCATCCCCGGTCGGATGTTCAGGCCATCGAGTTGTCTCAGACGAGCTCGGTGACGGTGCCGCCGGCGGCGGCAATCTTCTCCTTGGCGGAGCCGGAGACGGCGTCAACCGAAACCTGCAGTGCCACGGAGATCTCGCCCTGTCCGAGGACCTTGACGAGGTGGTTGTTGCGCACCGCACCCTTGGCGACCAGGTCGGCCACGGTGACCTCTCCACCCTCGGGGTAGAGCGTCGCGAGCTTGTCCAGGTTCACGACCTGGTACTCGGTGCGGAACGGGTTCTTGAAGCCCTTGAGCTTCGGGAGACGCATGTGGAGGGGCATCTGCCCACCCTCGAAGCGCTCCGGAACCTGGTAACGGGCCTTGGTGCCCTTGGTGCCACGACCGGCGGTCTTACCCTTGGACGCCTCACCACGACCCACACGGGTCTTGGCGGTCTTGGCGCCCGGGGCGGGCCGGAGGTCATGGGCCTTCAGCGGCTTGTTCTCCGCCATGTCAGTCGACCTCCTCAACCGTCACGAGGTGGCGGACGGTGTGCACCATTCCGCGGAACTCGGGGCGGTCCTCCTTGACAACCACGTCGTGCAGGCGCTTGAGCCCGAGCGAACGAAGGGTGTCGCGGTGGTTCTGCTTGCTGCCGATGTACGACTTCGTCTGCGTGATCTTGAGGCGAGCCATTACGCACCCGCTCCCGCACGTGCACGAAGCAGAGCCGCGGGGGCGACGTCCTCGAGGGGCAGACCACGGCGAGCCGCGATCTCCTCGGGACGCTGCAGGCCCTTGAGGGCCGCCACGGTCGCGTGCACGATGTTGATCGCGTTGTCGGAGCCGAGCGACTTCGACAGGATGTCGTGAACGCCGGCGCACTCCAGAACGGCGCGCACCGGGCCACCGGCGATAACACCGGTACCGGGGGAAGCAGGCTTCAGCAGGACGACGCCCGCAGCCTTCTCGCCCTGGATCGGGTGAGGAATGGTGCCCTGGATACGCGGAACCTTGAAGAAGTTCTTCTTGGCTTCTTCCACGCCCTTGGCAATGGCCGCGGGAACTTCCTTGGCCTTGCCGTAGCCGACACCGACGGTGCCGTCACCATCGCCCACCACGACCAGCGCGGTGAAGCTGAAGCGACGACCACCCTTCACAACCTTGGCGACGCGGTTGATCGCGACAACGCGCTCAACGTACGCGGTCTTCTCGGCGGCAGCTGCGCCGCCGTCACGGCCCTTCCGGTCCCGCCGCTCGCCGCCACCGGCACCGCTTCCGCGGCGCTGGGGTCCAGCCATTGGATTTACCTCTCTCTGTTACGTCCGCTGTGCGTAGGAACCGGGGCTTAGAACTTCAGCCCGGCTTCACGGGCGGCGTCAGCCAGAGCGGCAATCCGCCCGGCGTACTGGTTACCACCGCGGTCAAACACGACGGCCTCGACGCCTGCGGCCTTGGCACGCTCAGCGACCAGGGCGCCGACCTGCTTGGCCTGGGTGCTCTTGTCGCCCTCGCCACCACGGATGGAGACGTCCAGGGTCGACGCCGACGCGAGCGTGTGGCCCGCGATGTCGTCGATGACCTGAGCGACCATGTGGCGGTTGGACCGCGTCACGACCAAGCGCGGACGCTCCGGCGAACCGGAGATGTGCTTGCGGACACGGATGTGGCGACGCTTGAGGGCGGCACGCTTGTAGGCGTCGCCCTTGGCGATCTTTACGCCGTATGCCATGGCTACTTACCAGCCTTTCCGACCTTGCGGCGGATGACCTCGCCGGCGTACTTGACGCCCTTGGCCTTGTACGGGTCAGGCTTCCGCAGCTTGCGGATCTTGGCCGCGGTCTCGCCGACCTTCTGCTTGTCGATGCCCTCGACGGAGAACTTCGTGGGGGACTCCACCTTGAAGGTGATGCCCTCCGGGGCCTCGATCAGGATCGGGTGGCTGTAGCCCAGGGCGAACTCCAGGTTGGAGCCCTTCGCCTGGACGCGGTAACCGACACCACTGATCTCGAGCGCCTTGGTGTATCCCTGGGTCACACCGGTGATCATGTTCGCCACCAGCGTGCGGGACAGGCCGTGAAGGGCCTTGTTCTGACGCTCGTCGTTCGGGCGGACGACGTTCAGAACGCCGTCCTCACCCTTGGTGACCTCGATCGGCGACGCAACGGTGTGCGAGAGGGTGCCCTTGGGGCCCTTCACTGCGACCGTACGGCCATCGATGGTGACGTCCACACCGGCGGGAACCTGGATGGGGAGCTTGCCGATTCGCGACATGAGCTATTCCTCCGTTCCCGACTACCAGACGTAGGCGAGGACTTCCCCACCTACGCCCTTCTTGCTGGCCTGCTGGCCGGTCAGGAGACCGTGGGACGTGGAGATGATCGCCACGCCCAGGCCGCCGAGGACCTTCGGCAGGTTGGTGGACTTTGCGTATACACGCAGACCCGGCTTCGAGATTCGCTTGATGCCGGCGATCGAGCGCTCGCGGTTCGGGCCGAACTTCAGCTCGAGGACGAGGTTCTTACCAACCTCGGCGTCCTCGACCTTCCAGCCGGTGATGAAGCCCTCCTGCTGGAGGATCTCCGCGATGTGCGACTTGATCTTGCTGTGCGGCATCACGACGGAGTCGTGGTACGCCGAGTTCGCGTTACGCAGACGCGTGAGCATGTCTGCGATGGGATCAGTCATGGTCATGAATTGGCCTTCGGCCTCTCTCGCCGGGGTTTCCTGTATGCGCCATCCCTCTCCCTACTCAGAGGCAGGACGGGTGCGGTGCGGGGACCTACGGCGTAGTAAGTCGGTCTTGGGCGGCAGGCGCCCAACCCCACAAGCCTACGGCATGTGAGGGCGGGCTCCTGCCGACCAGATGCTTACCGAGAGCTTCCGTCAATTCCCAACGCCCAGAGGGCGAAGGAGAATTACCAGGAGCTCTTGGTCACGCCCGGCAGCTCGCCACGGTGAGCCATCTCACGAAGGCACACGCGGCACAGGCCGAACTTGCGGTAGACGGAGTGGGGCCGGCCGCAGCGCTGGCAGCGGGTGTACCCGCGAACGCCGAACTTCGGCTTACGGGCGGCCTTAGCGATCAGAGCCTTCTTCGCCACGGTCAGTTCTCCTTGAACGGGAAGCCGAGGTGACGAAGGAGGGCACGACCCTCGTCGTCATTGGTCGCCGTGGTGACCACGGTGATGTCCATGCCCCGGACCCGGTCGATCTTGTCCTGGTCGATCTCGTGGAACATGACCTGCTCCGTGAGACCGAAGGTGTAGTTGCCACGGCCGTCGAACTGCTTCGGCGACAGGCCACGGAAGTCACGGATACGCGGCAGCGCGAGCGACAGCGTACGGTCCAGGAACTCCCACATCCGGTCACCACGAAGGGTGACGTGGCAGCCGATCGGCTGACCCTCGCGCAGCTTGAACTGCGCGATGGACTTGCGGGCCTTGGTGACAGCCGGCTTCTGGCCGGTGATCGTGGTGAGGTCGCGCACGGCGCCATCGATCAGCTTGGAGTCGCGGGCGGCGTCGCCCACACCCATGTTGACCACGATCTTGACCAGGCCGGGAATCTGCATGACGTTCTCGTACGAGAACTCCTCACGCAGCTTGCCGGCGATTTCCTCGCGGTAGCGCGTCTTGAGACGCGGCGCAGTGGTGGCAGTCATCAGATGTCCTCACCGGTCCGCTTGGCAACGCGGATCTTCTTGCCCTCGTCGTCAAAGCGGTAGCCGACGCGGGTGACGACCTTGTTGCCGTCCTTCTCCACGACCAGCTGAACGTTGCTGACGTGAATCGGGGCCTCGGTGGTGACAATGCCACCCGTCTGCGAGCCGCGAGCCGTCTGACCGGCCTTGGTGTGCTTCTTGACCCGGTTGACACCCTCGACGAGGACGCGGTCCTGAGCGGGGTAGGCCACGATGACCTTGCCCTGCTTGCCCTTGTCCTTACCGGTGATGACCTGAACCAGGTCGCCCTTCTTGATCTTCATGCTTACAGCACCTCCGGCGCGAGCGAGATGATCTTCATGAACTTCTTCTCGCGCAGCTCACGGCCCACCGGGCCGAAGATACGGGTGCCGCGGGGGTCGCCGTCGTTCTTCAGAATGACGGCGGCGTTCTCGTCGAAGCGGATGTACGAGCCATCCTGACGACGACGCTCCTTGACGGTGCGAACGATGACGGCCTTGACGACGTCACCCTTCTTCACGTTGCCACCGGGGATCGCGTCCTTGACGGTGGCGACGATGACGTCACCGATGCCCGCGTAGCGGCGACCCGAACCACCGAGAACACGGATGGTGAGGATTTCCTTCGCACCCGTGTTGTCGGCGACGCGAAGTCGCGACTCCTGCTGGATCACGTCTATCTCCTGATCGTCTGCCGGTTCCCGGCGGGGGCCACTCCGTTACCGGAGCGGACCCCCACCGAGCCTGGCGGAACTTGCCTGAGGGGAATGCCCCTCAGGAATTACTTGGCCTTCTCGAGGATCTCGACGACGCGCCACCGCTTCGTGGCGGACAGCGGCCGGGTCTCCATCAGGAGGACGCGGTCGCCGACGCCTGCGGCGTTCTGCTCGTCGTGCGCCTTGAGCTTGTTCGTACGGCGGATGACCTTGCCGTACAGCGCGTGCTTGACACGGTCCTCGACAGCGACGACGACGGTCTTGTCCATCTTGTCGCTGACGACCAGACCCTCACGGGTCTTGCGGAAACCGCGGTCGGTGTTCGTCTCAGTCACAGTCTTCTCGCTCATCAGGCGCTCTCCACCGTCTCGATGCCCAGCTCGCGCTCGCGCATCAGGGTGTAGATCCGGGCGATGTCCTTACGGACGGACTTGAGCCGGCCGTGGTTCTCGAGCTGCCCGGTCGCCGCCTGGAAGCGGAGGTTGAACAGCTCTTCCTTGGCCTCGCGGAGCTTGTTGAGGAGCTCCTCGTTGCCCAGCTCGCGCAGCTCGGACGCCTTGGTACCGGCCGACATCACGACTCACCTGCCTCGCGCCGAACGATCCGGCACTTCATCGGAAGCTTGTGAGCAGCGCGGGTAAGCGCCTCACGAGCAATCTTCTCGTTCGGGTAGGACAGCTCGAACATCACCCGACCCGGCTTGACGTTCGCGATCCACCACTCGGGAGAACCCTTACCGGAACCCATGCGGGTCTCGGCAGGCTTCTTCGTCAGGGGGCGGTCCGGGTAGATGTTGATCCAGACCTTGCCGCCACGCTTGATGTGGCGGGTCATCGCGATACGAGCTGCCTCGATCTGACGGTTCGTCACGTACGCCGGGGTCAGCGCCTGGATGCCGTACTCGCCGAACGCAACCTGCGTGCCACCCTTGGACATACCGCTGCGCTTCGGGTGGTGCTGCTTGCGGTGCTTGACCCTACGGGGGATCAGCATTTCGGTCAGGCCTCCGTTCCGGTGCTCTCAGCCGGAGCAGCGGCGGCGGGAGCGTCGGCCTTGGGGGCCTCGGCTGCCGGCGCGGACTGCTGCGGCTTGCGACCGCGACCGCCACGCTCGCCACCGCGGCCACCACGGCCGGCCGGGCGGTCAGCGCCGCCACGGGCCGGGCGGTTGCCAGCGCGGGCAGCAGCGTTCTCGGCGCGGACCTCGGCGATGTTCTTGACATCGCCCTTGTAGATCCAGACCTTCACACCGATGCGGCCGAAGGTCGTCTTGGCCTCGAAGAAGCCGTAGTCGACGTTCGCGCGGAGCGTGTGCAGGGGCACACGGCCCTCGCGGTAGAACTCCGAGCGGGACATCTCGGCGCCGCCGAGGCGGCCACCGCACTGGATCTTGATGCCCTTGGCGCCGGCCTTCATCGAGCTCTGCATGCTCTTGCGCATGGCACGACGGAAGGAGACGCGGGAGGAGAGCTGCTCGGCGACGGCCTGGGCCACCAGCTGAGCGTCCACCTCGGGGTTCTTGACCTCGAGGATGTTCAGCTGGACCTGCTTGCCGGTCAGCTTCTCCAGCTCGCCACGGATGCGGTCGGCCTCGGCGCCACGGCGACCGATGACGATGCCCGGGCGGGCGGTGTGGATGTCAACGCGGACGCGGTCGCGGGTGCGCTCGATCTCAACCTTCGAGATGCCGGCCCGCTCCATGCCCTTCGTCATCATGCGACGAATGGCGACGTCTTCCTTGACGTAGTCCTTGTACAGCTTGTCGGCGTACCAACGGGACTTGAAGTCCGTGGTGATGCCGAGCCGGAACCCGTGCGGGTTTACCTTCTGGCCCATTACCGGGTTCCTTCCTTGCTGCTGACGACCACGGTGATGTGGCTGGTCCGCTTACGGATCCGGTAGGCACGGCCCTGAGCACGCGGACGGAACCGCTTCAGGGTCGGGCCCTCGTCCACGTACGCCTCGCTGATGACCAGCGAAGAGGCGTCGGTGTGGTCGTAGTTGTGTGCAGCGTTGGCAATGGCGCTGTCAAGCACCTTGCCAACCGGCACGCTCGCGGCCTGCGGGGCGAAACGCAGGACCGCCTGAGCCTCCGTGGCATCCATGCCACGGATGAGGTCCACCACGCGGCGGGCCTTCATGGGCGTGACGCGGATGTACCGCGCCTGGGCCCTGGCTTCCATGGTTGTCCCTTCGGTGTAAGTCATAGTCAGTCACCCCGCGTTAGCGGCGCTTCGACTTCCGGTCGTCCTTGACGTGGCCGCGGAAGGTGCGAGTCGGCGAGAACTCGCCGAGCTTGTGGCCGACCATCGACTCGGTGACGAACACCGGGACGTGAATCTTGCCGTTGTGCACCGCGATGGTGTGACCCAGCATGGCCGGGACGATCATCGAGCGACGGGACCAGGTCTTGATGACGTTCTTGGTGCCTGCCTCGTTCTGTACGTCCACCTTCTTGATGAGGTGGCCGTCGACGAAGGGCCCCTTCTTGAGACTGCGCGGCATCTAAACCCGCTCCTAGCGCTTCTTGTTCGTCTTGCGGCGGCGGACGATGTACTTGCTCGATGCCTTCTTCGGCGAGCGAGTACGACCCTCCTTCTGACCCCACGGCGAGACCGGGTGGCGACCACCGGAGGTCTTGCCCTCACCACCACCGTGCGGGTGGTCAACCGGGTTCATCGCGACACCGCGGACGGTCGGGCGAACGCCCTTCCAGCGCATGCGGCCGGCCTTGCCCCAGTTGATGTTCGACTGCTCGGCGTTGCCGACCTCGCCGATCGTGGCGCGGCAGCGGGCGTCGACCAGGCGGATCTCACCCGACGGCATACGAAGGTGGGCCATGGTGCCCTCCTTCGCCAGCAGCTGCACGGAGGCACCCGCGGAACGGGCGAACTTCGCGCCGCCGCCGGGCCGCAGCTCGATGGCGTGGATGGTCGTACCGACCGGGATGTTGCGCAGCGCCAGGTTGTTGCCGGGCTTGATGTCGGCGGCCGGGCCGTTCTCGACACGGTCGCCCTGCGTCAGGCCACGCGGCGCGATGATGTAGCGCTTCTCGCCGTCCGCGTAGTGCAGGAGCGCGATGCGCGCGGTGCGGTTCGGGTCGTACTCGATGTGCGCGACCTTGGCCGGCACGCCGTCCTTGTCGTGACGACGGAAGTCGATCACTCGGTAGGCGCGCTTGTGGCCACCGCCCTGGTGGCGAACGGTCACACGACCGGCGTTGTTACGGCCGCCCTTGCTGTGCAGGGGGCGGACCAGCGACTTCTCCGGCGTGGACCGCGTGATCTCGACAAAGTCGGCGACGCTGGAGCCACGACGGCCCGGGGTCGTCGGCTTGTACTTGCGGATACCCATTTCTCAGTCCTCGTCCGATTCCGGACGACTCGACCTCCGTCAGGAGGTCGGGCCGCCGAAGATGTCGATACGGTCGCCCTCGGCGAGGGTCACGATGGCGCGCTTGGTGTCAGCGCGCTTGCCGAAACCGGTCTTGGTGCGCTTGCGCTTACCCTGCCGGTTGATCGTGTTGACCCCGGTGACCTTGACCGAGAAGACCGCTTCCACGGCCTGCTTGATCTGGGTCTTGTTGGAGCCGGGCGCGACGATGAACGTGTACTTGTTCTCGTCGAGCAGCGCGTAGCTCTTCTCGGAAACGACCGGCTTGACGAGAACGTCGCGCGGGTCCGAGTAGGTCTTGCTGGTAACGGTCGCCTCGCTCATCAGGCGTCGCTCCCTTCGGTCTCAGCGGTCTGGGGGCCAGACACGAAGGACTCGAAGGCGGCCTGGGTGAAGACCACGTCGTCAGAGACGATCACGTCGTACGTGTTCAGCTGGCCCGGCTCCAGGATGTGCACCTGGGGCAGGTTGCGGGCGGACAGCCACGCGGCCTCGTCGGCGCGGTCGACGACCAGGAGCAGGTTCTTGCGCTCCGAGATCTTGCCGAACAGCGTCTTGGCGGCCTTCGTGGAGACTGCACCGTCGACCACGCCGGTGACGACGTGGATACGGGAGTGGCGTGCCCGGTCGGAGAGGGCACCGCGCAGGGCGGCGGCCTTCATCTTCTTCGGGGTCCGCTGCGAGTAGTCACGCGGCTGCGGGCCGTGGACGACGCCACCGCCGGCGAACTGCGGCGCACGGGTCGAACCCTGGCGCGCGCGGCCGGTGCCCTTCTGGCGGTACGGCTTGCGGCCACCACCACGGACTTCGCCGCGGGTCTTGGTCTTGTGCGTGCCCTGACGGGCAGCTGCCAGCTGTGCGACGACGACCTGGTGGATCAGCGGAACGCTGGTCTTCGCGTCGAAGATCTCCGAGGGGAGCTCGACGGTACCGGCCTTGTCGCCTGCCGGCGAAAGGATGTCAATGGTGCTCATTACCTCAAGCCCCCTTGGCCGCGGTACGGACCAGGACGAGGCCGCCGTTCGGACCGGGGACTGCGCCCTTGATGAGGAGCAGACCCTTCTCCGCGTCAACCGCGTGGATGGTCAGGTTCTGGGTGGTGACACGCTCGTTGCCCATGCGACCCGCCATGCGCATGCCCTTGAAGACACGGCCGGGGGTGGCACAGCCACCGATGGAGCCGGGCATGCGGTGCACACGGTGGGCACCGTGGGACGCCTTGCCACCCTTGAAGTTGTGACGCTTCATCACACCGGCGAAGCCCTTGCCCTTGCTCTTGCCCGTGACGTCAACCTTGACGCCGGACTCGAACACCTCGGCAGTGACCTCCTGGCCCAGCGTGTACTCGCTGGCGTCAGGGGTGCGGAGCTCCACCAGGTGGCGGCGCGGGGTCACGTCGGCCTTGGCGAAGTGGCCCTTGAGGGGCTTGTTCACCTTGCGCGGGTCGATCTCGCCGAAGGCGATCTGGACCGACTCGTAGCCGTCGCTGTCGTTGGTGCGGACCTGGGTGACGACGCAGGGCCCGGCCTTGACGACGGTCACCGGGACGACCCGGTTGTTCTCGTCCCAGACCTGGGTCATGCCGAGCTTCTCGCCCAGGACGCCCTTAATGTTCTTAGCCATCTCGCGCGTCACCTCAGAGCTTGATCTCGATGTCGACGCCCGCCGGCAGGTCGAGACGCATCAGCGAGTCAACCGTCTTCGGCGTGGGGTCGAGGATGTCGATGAGGCGCTTGTGCGTGCGCATCTCGAAGTGCTCGCGCGAGTCCTTGTACTTGTGCGGCGACTTGATGACGCAGTACACGTTCTTCTCAGTGGGCAGCGGCACCGGGCCCGCGACCGACGCACCAGTGCGGGTCACCGTCTCGACGATCTTCTTCGCCGAGGAGTCGATGACCTCGTGGTCGTAGGCCTTGAGCCGGATGCGGATCTTCTGTCCCGCCATGGCTACTAGTAGTCCTGTCTCTCGTAACGCTCTGGAACCCGGGGGTTCTAAGGACTCCGTCTCCGACCCACGCGGTCGGGCGTGTCGCATCCCCTCTACGCAGATCTCCCGAAGGATTTCCCAACCAAGGGGGTGCGGGCCCGAGGACCGCTGGACCGGGGGCGGAACACCCACCGGGTGCCTGGCCGGTGCCCCACTGACGCTTCCCGGAAGATTCCCGTACGTCCGACCCGCAGGGGGTCGACGAGTACTGTGGGACTCGCTTCCGGTCCTCCCGGCGGGAGGCGCGCAGCATTGACACTCAACCGAGCAACCTGGTCAGTGTGCCATACGGGGCGTGAGCCTGGCCAATCGGGCGGAGGATCTTACCCCGCGTGGTCATTCGGTCAAACGCGGGCGTGCAGCGGGAGCAATGCCGGGCACCGCTCATCGTAATTCGGTCGAGCGCCGTACGGCCCCGCCCCTACAGTGACCGGCCGGGCACGCCGTCGTCATCAGGGGCATCGATCATGCGTACGCACTATCCGCGCACCGCGCATCTGCCCTGGTCCCCGGGGGCCACCTCGGACGACGTACGGATCGCGGACCTGTCCGGGCTGACCGGTCGCGAGGTCGTCGTCACGGAGAAGCTGGACGGCGAGAACACCACGCTCTACGCCGACGGACTCCACGCCCGCTCGCTCGATTCCGCCCATCACCCCTCGCGGGGGTGGGTGAAGGCGCTGCAGGGCCGGATCGGGGCCCGTATACCCGAGGGGTGGCGGGTGTGCGGGGAGAACATGTTCGCGCGCCATTCGATCCCGTACGAGGGCCTGGAGAGCTTCTTCTACGGCTTCTCCGTCTGGGACGGGGAGCACTGCCTGGGCTGGGACCGGACCGTCGTCTTCCTGCGCGAGCTGGGGATTCCGGTGCCGCCGGTGCTGTGGCGCGGAGTGTTCGACGCGCGGGCCGAGAAGGTGCTGCGGGCGTTGAGGCCGGACACCGGACGGCAGGAGGGGTACGTCGTACGGCCTGCGGACGGCTTCGACGCACCGGACTTCGGGCGCCGTGTGGCGAAGTGGGTGCGGCCCGGCCATGTACAGACCGATACGCACTGGATGCACTCCTCCGTCGTGGAGAACGGGCTCGGCCCGGCCGCCGCCCTGTGGGCCGTGCGGTCGGGGGCACCGGTCGACGCGGCGGCACTGGCCGACGCGGCAGGCACGGCACCGGGTGACGCCGGGGCTGCCGTGGCGATGGGCGATTCCCTCGACGCGTTGGGCCGGACGGGCGACGACCGGCTGACCGGCGTACTGGCCGCGCTGCTGCACCGCGGACGGCGTGCGGAGCTGGCGCCCGCGCTGGCGGGGGCGCTGGGGATGCCATCGGCCCGGCGCATCGCGGATCTCGTCGGACTGCACCCAGCACTGCACCGCCCGTACCCGGACGAGGAGCGCAGGACCGGCCTGGTCCGGATGTCGTTCGCCGCCGATCTGCCTCTGCTGCACGCGCTGGCCGCCGCCGTGGCGGACACCGACGGGACGCGCGAACAGGTGGAGTGGTCGGCGCTGCACGCGGAGGACGTACGGGAGCCGGACGGGCTGCGCGAGGCATTCGCGGATCTGGAGCCGGCGGCCGCCGACCGCTGCCGGGCACAGGCACGTGAGGCGTACGCCCTGGGCCGGGTCACCACTGCCGAGGAGGCCGTCGCCGCGACGTGGCGGTGGCGGACCGGGGACTTCCCGCGCCTGGTCCATCTCGTCGGCCCCTCCGGCAGCGGCAAGAGCACCTTCGCGCGCGCTCTGCCCGGTGTCGACACGTATCTCTCGCTCGACGATCTGCGGCTGGCCCGGGGATCACGCGCCGATCAGAAGGCCAACGGGGAGGTGCTGCGCGAAGGGCTCGACCGGCTGGACACCGCGCTCGCCGCGGGTGGCACGGTCGTCTGGGACGCCACCTCGCTCAACGCGCACCAGCGCTCCCTGGTGCATGCGGTCGCCCGGCGCAGGGACGCGCTGCTCACCCACGCCGTGGCCCTGGTCGACGAGGCGGAACTGATCCGGCGCAACGAACGCCGCACCCACCCGGTGCCCCCTCAGGTGCTGACCTCGCAGCTGCACCGGTTCGTACCCCCGTACCCCGGCCAGGCGCACCGCACCTGGTACATCGGCGCGAGCGGAACCGTGGAGGACAGGGCGTAGATGCGTACCAGCGAGGAGATCTACCACCGGGTCCGCTGGGACGCCCGGTTCGACCCGGCGCGCTTCGTGATGGGCGTGGCGCAGCGCGGGACCGTGCCCAAGCGGGTGCCGCTGCCCCGGTTCACGCCCGGCGGGGACATTCCCTGGCACCGGGTGCTGTTCTTCGAGGCCGATGGTGAGGTGGTGTGGGACCGGTCCTCGGGCGTGGACCGGATCGACGCGGCGGACGCCGGACGGGTACGCACCCCGCGCCGGCTGCCGTCCCCGTACTTCACCTCCCGTACGCCGCACGCGTACTCCGTACCGGAGGCCGCCTGGACACCGGCGCCCGAGGGCGCACCGGCGCCCGCGCAGTCCGCTTCCCTGGCGCTGCTGACCTGGAACACCCTCTGGGACCGCTACGACAGCGACCGCATCGACACCGCCCGGCGCCGGCCACTGCTCCTCGACGCCCTGCGCGCGGCGGACGCGGATGTCATCGCTCTCCAGGAGGCCGAACCCGCCCTGCTCGACCTGCTTCTGGCCACGCCCTGGGTCCGCGAGAGCTACGTCCTCTGGGCAGAACCGGCCGGCCGGGATGTCGCCGACTGCGGTCTGCTGCTGCTCAGCAGAGTCCCCGTGCGGGAGGCGGGCCTGCATGTCCTCGGCCCGCACAAGGCGGTCGCCGCCGTGGTCGTGGAGACCGCGGAAGGACCGGTCACGGTCGCCGTCACCCACCTCAGCAGCGACCACTCGGCGAACGGCGCCGGCCGGCGCGATGCCGAACTGGCCGATCTGGCAGCGGGGTTGGCCGCGATCGAGGGTGATGTGATATTGCTCGGCGACTTCAACGACGGCGGCGACACTCCGCAGGACCGGCTGGGGATGGCGGACGCCTGGATCCGGGTGCACGGCGCGGGCGACCGGACGCCGACCTTCGATCCGTCCGTCAATCCGCTGGCCGCCGTCTCCTCGCTGACGAGGCGTGTGTCCCGGCTGGACCGGGTGCTGGTCCGCTCGGAGCGGCTGCGGCCCGTGTCGGCGGCGCTGCTGGGCGATGTACCGACCCCGGACGGGCTGTACGTGTCGGACCACTTCGGGGTGCGGGTCGAGCTGACCGGTGCGGCGGAGGACGGATCGGAAGCCGACGCGGCGGAGATCGTCCGCCGGGTGGCCGCCGCCCTGCCCGAGGGCCGCGTCCATCCGGTCGGCTCGCGGCGGATGGGCTGTGCGCTGCCCGGCGCCGATGTGGACCTGGTCGCGGCGCTGCCCGGTGACGGGGATCTCCCGGGGATACGGGAGCGGCTGACCGCTGCCCTGCCGGAGGCCGTCGATCTGCGCGAGGTGACCGGTGCGCGCATACCCGGTCTGCGTTTCTGCCTCGACGGGCTGCGGGTGGACCTGGTGATCGTCGCGACCGTCGGCCTCTCCCCCGACGTGGCGGTCGCCCGCCGCAGCGAACTGGGCGAGGCGGCGGCCACGGCGCTCAGTGCGGTGAGCGACGCGGACGCGGTGCTCGCGGCGGCGGACCCGCACCGGGCCGCGTTCACCCGCCTCGCGCGCGAGGTGAAGGCCTGGGCCCGGGCACGCGGCCTGGACTCCGCACCGTGCGGCGGACTGCCCGGCCTCGCCTGGTCCGTACTGGCGGCCCGCACCGCCCACGAGGCGGGCGAGCTGCCGCCGCTCCCCCTGCTCCGTCACTTCTTCGCGACCTGGGCCGCGTGGGACTGGAGCCGGCCGGTCGGCTCCGGGGAGGCGGACGAACGCCCCCTCACCGTGCTGACTCCGACCGCCCCCGTCCGCTCCTGCACCTCGCAGGTCTCCCCCGCAGGCCGCGACCTCATCGCCGAGGAACTCTTCCGCGCCTGGGAGATCCTGGAGTCCGCCGCCGACTCCGACCCCGTACCGCACGCCCTGCTCTGCGCCCCGCCGCCGCTGCGTCAGCGCCACGCCGCCTGGGCGATCGTCTCCGTGCGGCACGGCACGGACGAGGGGCGGCTGCGCGGCCGTCTCCTCTCCCTGGCCGCCGCCCTCGCCGGGGCGGGTGCCCCGGACTCCCGTATCTGGCCGCGCCCCCTCACCGCCGACGGCCGGGCGGGATACGCGATCGGCCTGGGCGCCACACCGCCCGACGGGCACCGACTGGCGGAGATCGGGGCGGAGATTCTGCGCGGCTTCCCGGACGCCTCGCTGGCCCGGGTGGAACTGTCCGAGCTCCGGTCGAACAGTGCCCGCGCATGGCCCGGAGTCTGCAACAGCCCATGCAGTCCGTGCGCCACATAGGCCGCAATCTCGACCGCCTTCGCTTCCACGCCCGCCAGATCCCGGATCTTCTTCGGGTACCGGACCTCCGCCACGTCCTGCTTCATCGCGGCGATCTTCCCGCCCGCCCCCAGCACCTCGTCCGCTCTGTCCAGGAGCTCCGGGCGGGGGATACGACGGCCACCCTCCACCTTGTAGATCTGGTCTTCTCCGTACCCGATCGCGGCTCCGAACTCGCCGGCCCGCAGTCCCGCCGCCTCCCGCCAGGCCTTGATCTGGCGGCCCACCGCCGCGACCACGGCCGCCCCCGGCTCGTCATCGGGATCGACGTCCCAGCCCGGTTCGTCCGCCCCGGTGTCCCCTCGCTCCGTACCGGCCTCATCCACGCTCATCCGTGCCCCACTTCCGACGCGCTTACCGTTCTTGACCCAACCCCCTGGTGTCCCCGGTACGTCACCCCGGACAGCCGGGACAACACTGGACAAGCCCTGGACAACCCCCCGGACGCAGGGGGCTCATTGCTCTTCACGGTACGTACGCCCAGCCACGCTGAGAGACCTGCCACAAGAAATCACCCGAACCGAACATTCCACTCCCACACGGCAATTCACCGTGTCGCTCTCCCCCACCCGCCGAGGTGCCAAGATCTGGGCCGAACCCGGCCTCGTACCGCGACCGCTCCACCGGGTCGCGGAAACCCACAACCCGGTGAACCACGTCCCCGCGCTCCACGACGCATAAAGCTTTAAAGAACCTGGGGAAATCACCCTCCCCACCCAAACCCGACCCCACCCCCGCTCCCGTCACTCACTCGGGTGACATGGGACAACTGGGCTGGATTTCATGCGGGTTGGCTGGCATATGCTCGCCGCGACAACTCCAGACATGCGACGGCCCCCGACCGAGATTCGTAGTCTCAACCGGGGGCCTGACCACCGAGGAAGAAGAGCCTTCCCGATGGATACCCCGCAGATTACCGCGCCCCCGCGCGGCCCGTCCTCCGTACCCGGAGACACCACACCGTCATCCGGTGTCATCCACATCAACTTCCGGCATGCCGCAGGCTTCACTGTCATCGGCAACCACCTCGCCCAGCACCGAGGACTCTCCCTCACCGCGATCGGCCTCGCCGCCCACATCCAGTCGCTCCCCGCCGGAGCCAGGATCGGCATCAAGCGCCTCGCCGAACGCTTCCCCGAGAGCGAGACCCGCATCGCCGCCGCCCTGCGCGAACTCGAAGCCCACGGCTACCTCCACCGCAGCCGCGTACGCCTCGCCGACGGCCGCATCGTCACCCGCACCGTCTCGTACAACCAGCCCGGCGCCGACGCGTCCACCGCCGCAGCGCCGCAGCCACGGACCAGGCGCAGCAAACCGGCAGCCCCGCTGCCCACACCACAGCCACCACGCGAGACCGCCCCCGAACCGCGCCCCGCACCACCCCCGGCACCCGCGCCGCAGCCCACCCCCGTCCTCGCACCGGCCCCCACCACGCACACGACGCCGCCACCGCCGCTCCCCCAGCCGCAGGAACTCACGCCGGAGCTCCAGCGCGTGGCCACCGCACTCCTCGCCGACCTGCGCCGCCACGCGCCTCAACTCGTCCTCGCCGAGAACGACATCCACACCCTCGCCCCCGGCGTCGCCACCTGGCTCGAACGCGACGCCCACCCCGACACCATCCGCCACGCCCTCACCACCGATCTCCCCGTCCCCCTGAAACACCCGGCGAAGCTCCTCCGCCACCGGATCACGACGCTCCTGCCACCACCGCTCCCGGGAGCCCAGGACGTCGCGGCACGCGCACGCCCCGGCGTCATCGTCATCCCGCTCCAGAACTGCGACCACTGCGACCGCGCCTTCCGCTCCCGCCACCCCGGCCACTGCCGCGACTGCCGCGCCGAACAGACAGACCTGCGCAGAACGGCCTGACAACCACCAGCCGCTCCGCCCGCAACTCCAGGACCCGTCCCCGAGAACATCGCCGCAGCCATCGTCGGACGCACCGCACAGGGCCCGGGCAACCGCCGGCCACACAACAGTGGAAAAGCCTGGTGGTCGCCGCCCGGACTCCTCAAGGAATGAGCCATTCCGTGATCACAATCAACGAGCTACACCTGGGCCGGCGCAGAGAATTGGTACTGGTTCACGATAAAACACTCGAAGCGAACCAAATCGCTCGACAACGTGTACAAACTCGCCAGTTCTGATGTTCTGCAAGCCGACTGGGACCGTAACGGGAACATCAACCACAGCATGATCGTCACCAAGAAGTACAACGGAGTTCCGTACCTCACTTACCACACCACCAACACGCACAACAAGAGCCTGAAGAAGCTTGTGGCTGATCACGGGGGTGCCTGGTGGTACGCACACCGAACCTGACAGGTTCACCAAAGGGCCTAGCGTGACATTCCGGGGAGAGACAATGCACCGACGGCGACTCGTCATCACGATATTGACGGCACTTCTTTTGTCCGCGTGCGGCTCCGATAAAAGTTCAGGCAGCGCCGAAGAGGGCAAGAAAGGCGCACGCAACGCAGTCGAGTCCTACGTGGATGCTCTGAATTCACGCGACGCGGATCACCTGATCGAAGTGGGCGGCATTCCTGACGACTCCCGGGCTCGCCGGGAAGCCGGTCGGATCCTCGCCGACAAGGGCGGTCGAGGACTCTCGATCACGGAGATTCAGATTGACCTCGACATGGGGCCGGACGCCGGATCGGCAAAGCTGACAGCGAAGGAGAAATCCGGCGAGACAACACAGGACTCCTTCAGCGTGGTCAGGGTAGACGGCGCGTGGCACCTGACCGTCTTCACTGACAGGCCGGTTCCGTCCGGCAAGGCAACATCGTCAACGGAGCAGCTGTAGCCGATGTGCCGGAATCACCTCCCAGGGAGCCCCGCCCTGGGAGGTGCGGCATGGCAGCCCCGCGCAGAGCGGCCTGACGACCGCCGGCCGCTCCACCCTCAGCGACAAACGCTGACGCCGCGCCGTTGTATCGCTCTCAGCCGAGCGGCCGGCCCTGCGTGTCCAGGATCGACTGCCACCGCTCTCGCACCGGCTCGGCCCACGCGGCCTCCGTGCCGAGCGCGTAGGCGATGAGGCCGTCGACGTGGTGCACCAGGCCCGCGAGAGACGCGAAGTCGCGGTGCCGCTGGTGGGCGCGGAGCCCGAACCCCGTCGCGGCCTCAACCGCAACGTCGAGCTCGGCGTCATCCTGCACGACTCGCGGACGGTCGGCAGGCTGGTCGACCACTTGCGCTGGCTGACCGGCCCCGACGGCCTTCTCCGCAGAGCCTGAGCGCCTGCCCGTGCAGCACCCCTCCCGGGCACGGGCAGGACCCCCACGCCTGGCCCCGCCCGTCCGGCGCAGACGCGTCCCACATCCAGTACGCCATCGGCCTGGGGCGGACCCCGCCGGACGAGGCCCGGCTCGCGGAGATCGGCGTCCGGCTGCTGCGTGGCATCCCTGAAGCGGGCCTGCGCCGGACGGGCCGGGGCGCGGCGCCGGAGCTGCGGTGACGGAAACCGGCGGGAACCCGCCTGCGAGAATCCAGCCGTGAACGAGAGCACCATTGCGGCCTGGACCCTGCGCCCCGCCGAACCGGAGGACGTCGAGGTCATCGCCGAGCTCAGGGCCACCGTGATGCGCCCCGACCTGGAGCGACTCGGGCGCTACGACGAGCACCGCGTACGGCAGCGGCTGCGGGACGTCTACGCACCGGAGCACACCTCGGTCGTCGTCGCGGACGGCGAGTTCGCGGGCTGCGTCACTCTGCGGCCGGTCGAGGACGGGCTGTGGCTGGAGAATTTCTACCTCTCCCCCACCCTCCAGGGCCGCGGCATCGGCACCGCCGTGCTGCGCTCGCTGCTCGCGCGGGCCGATGAGGAAGGCATGCCCGTGCGCCTGGACGTGCTGCAGGGCAGCGCCGCCCGCGCGCTCTACGAACGGCACGGGTTCACCGAGGAACGACAGGACCCGATCGACGTGTTCATGGTGCGCATGCCCGCACGCTAGGCCGTCCGGGCCCTTCGGCCCACACCCGTAAAAACCCAGGTAACCCACCCCTGGGAATCTCCGTTATCCCCCGCAGCAGCGGCCGGCTCCCCGCCGCCGCCTGCACGGACTCGGCACGCAGCACAGGGCCGCACAGCCGCCCGCTGCGGGGGAAGTGGACGGAGCAAGGTGTGACGGATCGACCTGCGTTGCGCGCATCTCTCGCAGGAGTGCCGCGGCGCACTCTGCTGACGGCGGCGGCCGGTGCGATGAGCCCGGCAGCCCTCAGCGCCTGCACCGCGCCTTCGCCGCCCCGCCGCCGCAACCCCACCGCGGATCCGACGCCCGGCCTGCCGATCAGCACCTCGCGCCCGGCCCTGATGATGCAGATCCTCGCCCACCCGGACGACGACCTGTACTTCATGAACCCGGACACGCAGCAGGCCCTCGACACCGGAACACCGCTGGTCTGTGTCTATCTGACCGCGGGCGAGGCCACCGGCATCAACCGCGCACCCGGCCGCCCGCTGCCCGCCCCCGACAAGGCCGCGTACTCCTCCTCCCGTCATCAGGGGCTCCGGCAGGCGTACGCGACGCTGCTGGGCCTCGGCAGGTTCACGGACTGGCAGAAGTCCGTCATCGGTCTGCACGGCAACCACCGCGCCGAGATCAACAGCCTCAGCAATGGCGGCCGCAAGGTCCGGCTGATCTTCGTCAACACCGCCATACACACCTCGTACGGGCGTCTCGGGCTGCCCAGCCTCTGGCAGGACCGCAGGCTCGTCCTGCCGACCGTCGTCGCAGACGACTCCCCGTTGAAGCGGGCCGGTTCGTACACGTACGACGGGCTGATCGACGTCCTGGCCGGGCTGTTCGACCGGTTCCGGCCCAGCACGGTGCACACCATGGACCCGGACCCCGACGTCCAGCACAGCAGCGAACTCGTCCGCCGCCGGGACAGCGAGCAGCAGGGCTACTCCGACCACCCCGACCACACCGCGACCGCGCTGTTCACCTGGACGGCGCTGATCCGGTGGGTGGCACAGGCCACCGAGGACGGCGGTGCGGTGCCGAGCTTCGCCACCACGGCGTTCCGCGGCTACTACAACCGGCACTGGCCGAAGAATCTGCCACCCGCCGTGCTGGCGGAGAAGGCCTCGCACCTGGTGCCGTACGGGGGTTCGATCCGCTGGCGCTGCGGCAACTCCGCGGGCTGCGGGGACTACAACGTGGGTGGCAACCGGCCGCTGACCAACCGGAAGGGCTGGGTACGGTCCACCCACTACCGCTACCCGGGCCCACGTCCCGCCGTCGCCACCGACCCGGACGGCAGGCTCGTCGCATACGGGGTGCTGGGGCTGCGGGCGGTGCGCTGGCGCGAGAGCGCGCCGGGCAGCGGGGTGTGGGACACGCCGGACGACCTCGGCGGCGGCCCGCTCGCCCCGGTCCTGGGCAGCGCGACCCTGCCGGACGGGCGGCAATTTCTCTTCGGACTGCGGTTCGCGGCGCTCAGCGGGCACGGGGCGGACAACGAACGCGAGATCGTCGCGCTGGAGCAGCGCTTTCCCGGCGGCGGCTTCCGTGCCTGGCAGGGGCTGGGGAACCCGGTGCGTGATCACGACGGCGGGCGCCGGATCGGAGTACCGGTCGCGGTCGCCGCGCCCGACGGGCGCGTCCATCTCTTCGTGCGGAACGCGGAGAAGGGCCTCAGTACGCGGGTACGGGACACGGACGGCCGGTGGAGCGAGTGGCGGGACACCGGCGGCCGCGAGGTCCAGGACGGGCTGGCCGCTGTGGTGGACGACGCGGGGTGTGTCCATGTCTTCGCGGCGGGCCGTTACGCGGTGCATCACTGGACCCAGGACGCGCCCGGGGACGAGGTCACCGCACGCACCCAGATCAGCGGTGTACCGGTGCCGGGGGACGGCCCGGCCGCGCTGCCCGGTGCGGACGGGACCGTCGAGCTGTTCTACCGCGCGGCGGCGAAGGCCGCTCTGACGACCGTAATGACCGGGGAGACGGCTGACGAGACCGGCATCGACGGCTATGGGCGGCTGATCAAGGACCGGGTGGGCTTCGACGGGTACGGGCCGGTGTCCGCCGCGGGGTCGCCGCGCGGCCCGGTGCTGCTCGGCCGCACAGAGAAGGGCCTGATCCAGCTCCGTACGTCCCAAGGGATCTCCGTACGCGAGCGCGGGCCGGTGGCGCTGGACGGACCCGCGCTGCAGGTCGGCAGGGACGGGCGGCCGACGGTGGTGGCCCTGGGGCCCGACGCCCTGCCGTGGCTCTGGCGCCCCTGAGAAGTCTCAGAACATGCCGAAGGGCCCCGGTCCACCGCTTGCGCGGCGGGCCGGGGCCCTTCTTGGTGCTCTGTGCGGAGCAACCAGGTCAGACAGTCAGGTAATTACTTGACGATCTTGGTGACCTGGCCGGCGCCCACGGTCCGGCCACCCTCACGGATGGCGAACTTCAGGCCCTCTTCCATGGCGACGGGCTGGATCAGCGAGACGTTCATGACGGTGTTGTCGCCCGGCATGACCATCTCGGTGCCCTCGGGAAGGGTCACAACGCCCGTCACGTCCGTGGTACGGAAGTAGAACTGCGGGCGGTAGTTGTTGAAGAAGGGGGTGTGACGGCCACCCTCGTCCTTCGACAGGATGTAGGCCTGGGCCTCGAACTCGGTGTGCGGCGTGACCGAACCGGGCTTGATGATGACCTGGCCGCGCTCGACGTCCTCGCGCTTGATGCCACGGAGGAGCAGACCGACGTTCTCACCGGCCTGGCCCTCGTCGAGCAGCTTGCGGAACATCTCGATGCCGGTGACCGTGGTGGTGGTCTTCTCGGTCTTGATACCGACGATGTCGACGGTCTCGTTGACCTTCAGGACACCACGCTCGATACGACCGGTGACGACGGTGCCACGACCGGTGATCGTGAAGACGTCCTCGATCGGCATCAGGAACGGCTTGTCGACGTCGCGCTCGGGCTGCGGGATCGACTCGTCGACGGCCTTCATCAGGTCGAGGACGGTCTGGCCCCACTCCTTGTCGCCCTCAAGAGCCTTGAGCGCCGAGACCTTGACGACCGGAAGGTCGTCGCCCGGGAACTCGTACTCGGAGAGGAGCTCACGGACCTCGAGCTCGACGAGCTCCAGGATCTCCTCGTCGTCCACCATGTCGGCCTTGTTCAGGGCGACAACGATGTACGGAACGCCGACCTGGCGGGCCAGGAGCACGTGCTCCTTGGTCTGCGGCATCGGGCCGTCGGTGGCGGCGACCACGAGGATGGCGCCGTCCATCTGCGCCGCACCCGTGATCATGTTCTTGATGTAGTCGGCGTGACCCGGGCAGTCGACGTGCGCGTAGTGACGCGACTCCGTCTGGTACTCGACGTGCGCGATCGAGATCGTGATACCGCGCTGGCGCTCCTCGGGAGCCTTGTCGATCTGGTCGAAGGCCGAGGCCTCGTTCAGGTCCGGGTACGCGTCGTGCAGCACCTTGGTAATGGCGGCCGTGAGGGTCGTCTTACCGTGGTCAATGTGACCGATGGTGCCGATGTTGACGTGCGGCTTAGTCCGCTCGAACTTCGCCTTCGCCACTGGGTCCTCCTGTGGAGTGGTTCTGTACGCCTTGCTTCATCGGCGCCAGGTGATCTTTGCTGGGATGCCGGGGCCGGGGGCATTCACCGCATTGCTTGCGCTCTGCGACGAATGCCCCACCAGGCTCCGGTGACAAGCCTAAAGCGTGAGCTCGGGAGAGTTACTCGCCCTTGGCCTTCGCGATGATCTCCTCGGCGACGTTCCGCGGAACCTCGGCGTAGGAGTCGAACTGCATCGAGTAGCTTGCGCGACCCGAGGTCTTGCTGCGGAGGTCTCCGACGTAGCCGAACATCTCCGAGAGGGGCACGAGGCCCTTCACGACGCGAGCGCCGCTGCGCTCCTCCATGGCCTGGATCTGGCCACGGCGGGAGTTGAGGTCGCCGATGACATCGCCCATGTAGTCCTCGGGCGTGGTGACCTCGACGGCCATCATCGGCTCGAGGAGCACGGGGGACGCCTTGCGGGCACCCTCCTTGAACGCCTGCGAACCGGCGATCTTGAAGGCGAGCTCGGAGGAGTCGACCTCGTGGTAACCACCGTCGAGAAGGGTGACGCGGACGCCCACCATCTCGTAGCCGGCCAGGATGCCGAACTGCATGGCCTCCTGAGCACCCGCGTCCACCGAGGGAATGTACTCACGGGGGATGCGGCCACCGGTGACCTTGTTGACGAACTCGTAGGACGCGTCGCCACCCTCGATGGGCTCAAGGGCGATCTGCACCTTCGCGAACTGGCCGGTACCACCAGTCTGCTTCTTGTGCGTGTAGTCGATGCGCTCGACGGCCTTGCGGATCGTCTCGCGGTACGCGACCTGCGGCTTGCCGACGTTCGCCTCGACGCGGAACTCGCGCTTCATGCGGTCGACGAGCACCTCGAGGTGAAGCTCGCCCATACCACCGATGATGGTCTGGCCGGTCTCCTCGTCGGAGTGCACCTGGAAGGACGGGTCCTCCTCGGAGAGGCGCTGGATGGCGACACCCAGCTTCTCCTGGTCACCCTTGGACTTGGGCTCGATGGCGACCTGAATGACCGGCGCCGGGAAGTCCATGGACTCCAGGATGACCGGGTTCTTGTCGTCACACAGCGTCTCACCGGTGGTGGTCTGCTTCAGGCCCATGACGGCGATGATGTCGCCCGCGCCCACCGACGAGATCTCCTCACGCTTGTTCGCGTGCATGCGGTAGATCTTGCCGATGCGCTCCTTCTTGCCCTTGACCGAGTTCAGCACCGCGGTGCCGGCCTCGAGGCGACCGGAGTAGATCCGGACGAAGGTGAGCTTGCCGAGGTGCGGGTCGCTCGCGATCTTGAACGCCAGGCCGGAGAACGGCTCGTCGTCCGAAGGCTTGCGCTTGACGACAACCTCGGGGTCCTTGACGTCGTGGCCCTCGATGGCCTCGACGTCCAGGGGGGAAGGCAGGTAGCGGACAACCGCGTCGAGCAGGGGCTGGACGCCCTTGTTCTTGAACGCCGTGCCACAGAACACCGGGGTGACGGTGACGGAGCCCGCGCCGCCCTTCGATGCGAGGGTGATCCGACGGATCGCCTCGTGCAGCTGCTCCTCGGTGGGCTCGACGCCCTCCAGGTACAGCTCCATCATCTGGTCGTCGTTCTCGGAGACGGCCTCGAGCAGCTTGCCGCGCCACTCCTGAGCCGCCTCGATGTGGGTGTCCGGGATGTCGACCGTGTCGTACATCTCGCCCTTGACGGCCTCTTCCGGCCACACAAAGGCCTTCATCGACACGAGGTCGACGACGCCCTTGAAGTCGGCCTCGGCGCCGATGGGGAGCTGCATGACCAGCGGAACCGCACCGAGGCGGTCGACGATCATGTCGACGCAGCGGTGGAACTCGGCACCGGTGCGGTCGAGCTTGTTGACGAAGCAGATACGCGGCACGCCGTAGCGGTCCGCCTGACGCCAGACGGTCTCGGACTGCGGCTCGACGCCCGCCACACCGTCGAACACGGTGACAGCGCCGTCGAGAACGCGGAGCGAACGCTCCACCTCGACGGTGAAGTCGACGTGACCCGGGGTGTCGATGATGTTGATGGTGTGGTCAACATCATTGAGCGGCCAGTGGCAGGTCGTCGCGGCGGACGTGATCGTGATGCCGCGCTCCTGCTCCTGCTCCATCCAGTCCATCGTGGCAGCGCCGTCGTGGACTTCACCGATCTTGTACGAAACGCCGGTGTAGAACAGGATCCGCTCAGTGGTGGTCGTCTTGCCCGCGTCGATGTGGGCCATGATCCCAATGTTGCGGACCTTGGCCAGGTCAAGCGAAGTGGTGGCCATAAGGCTCAATCTTCTCTCGGTCTCGATGTGGGTAGCGACTACCAGCGGTAGTGCGCGAAGGCCTTGTTGGACTCGGCCATCTTGTGGGTGTCCTCGCGCTTCTTGACGGCAGCGCCAAGACCGTTGGAGGCGTCGAGCAGCTCGTTCATGAGGCGCTCGGTCATGGTCTTCTCGCGGCGGGCGCGGGAGTAACCCACGAGCCAGCGCAGCGCGAGGGTGGAGGCGCGACCGGGCTTGACCTCGATCGGCACCTGGTAGGTGGCGCCACCGACACGGCGGGACTTGACCTCGAGCGAGGGCTTGACGTTCTCAAGCGCGCGCTTCAGCGTGATGACCGGGTCGTTGCCGGTCTTCTCGCGGAGGCCTTCCATGGCGCCGTACACGATCCGCTCGGCAGTGGAACGCTTGCCGTTGAGCAGGATCTTGTTGATCAGCGAGGTGACAAGAGGAGAACCGTAGACCGGGTCGATGATGACCGGGCGCTTCGGGGCGGGGCCCTTACGAGGCATTCTTACTTCTCCTTCTTGGCGCCGTAGCGGCTGCGGGCCTGCTTGCGGTTCTTGACACCCTGGGTGTCAAGGGAGCCGCGGATGATCTTGTAACGAACACCCGGCAGGTCCTTCACACGGCCACCACGCACGAGCACGATGGAGTGCTCCTGCAGGTTGTGTCCCTCACCCGGGATGTAGGCCGTGACCTCGATACCGGAGGTCAGACGCACACGCGCGACCTTACGGAGTGCCGAGTTCGGCTTCTTCGGGGTGGTCGTGAACACACGCGTGCAGACGCCGCGGCGCTGGGGCGAACCCTCGAGTGCGGGCGTCTTGTTCTTCTCGACCTTGTCCTGCCGGCCCTTCCGGACCAGCTGCTGGATCGTAGGCACTACTTCTCCGGTTTCTGTGTGCCGTTCGTGAAACTAACCTGGAACGTCGCCGACCCACGCGGTCGGGTGTGTCGAATGCTGCAGGCTCCTGCCGCAAGGCAGGAGGGAGCGCAGATTGCGGTGGCCACTGACGGACTCGCCATGCGGTTGAGGACACGCACACGAGCCCAGGCACACCCCAGGCACAAGGTCTGAGCGTACCTACCTCGTCGACTCCGGTCAAAACAAATGCTGTCCACCAGGACACGCCGGACTTCCGCAGCTCACGGCCGACGGGATTGAGACAGGCGACCGCGGGCGTACGGCAGGAAAACGACCTTGGTCGTTCGACCATACGCGTCTTCAGTACATTGAACCGCGCGGTGGACGATCGGGGGACGGGATGGCGGCGGCGTACGTACCCGATGGCGACGGACTCGACGATCGTGTGCCCTTCCTGGCCCGCCTGGAACGCGAGGACCGGGTATCCCTGCTCGGACTGGGCCGCGAACTGAGTTTCGCCTCCCGCACCCCTCTGCTGAGGCAGGACGAGCCGTCCGCGTACGTCCTGCTGATCGTCAACGGATGGACGAAGGTCACCACATCCGCGCCGAACGGTTACGAGGCGTTGCACGCCCTGCGCGGTCCCGGCGACATCGTGGGCGAATCGGCCGCGTTGACAGGCCGGCCGCGCTCGGCGACGGTGACCGCGCTCTCCCCCGTACGGGCCGTGGTCGTGGCCCACGAGAAGTTCCGCGCGTTCGTGGCAGGCTCCGCCAAGGTCTCCCTCACGCTCCTGGCGTTGACCGCCGACCGGACGCGCGCCGCGGACCGGCGCAGCCTGGAGTTCGCGGCGATGACGGTGCGAGAGCGCTTCGCCGTCCTGCTGCTGGATCTGGCACACACCCATGGTGGCCGCACGGACGAAGGCATCGAACTCGACATACCGCTCAGCAAACAAGAGCTGGCCGGGGCAGTCGGGGCGTCCAGGGAGATGGTCCAGCGGCTGCTGAAGGACCTGCGTGAGCGGGGCATCGTACTGACCGGGCGGCGGGCGATGGTCATCGTGCGGCCGGACGCGCTCCGCCGGATCGCCCGGGCACAGGACTCCGTCCGACCGGTCGTCCGCGAAGCCCCGCATACCCCGTAGAACGGGCCTCGCACGCTCCGTGGAGGTAATGCGGCCGCGCGTGAGTCTGTGCACACGGTCACAGTGCGAGTGAGTCATCCGCCCTCACCACGACAGTCCCATCGGCCCCACGCTCGTGTCTTCGGCCCACGGAGACCCGAGCGAGAGGCGCCCCATGAACGATCCCGTGAACAGCACAATCCTGCTGCTCGACATCGAGAAGTACAGCGAGCGGGACGATGTCGAGCAGGCGTATCTGCGCCGCATGCTCTACGACCTCAACGACCGGGCGCTGCTGGCCGCCGGGATCGACGAGACCCGGCGCAGGCGGGCGGACCGCGGTGACTCCGTGATGGAGCTGATCGACGCCAACTGCTCGGTGATCGCCCTGCTGCGGGCGCTGCTGACCGAAGTACCGGCCCAGTTGCGCAGCCAGAACCGGCGCGCCTCCGCCTCGGCTCAGATGCGGCTGCGCGGAGTGGTCGCCTCGGGGTACGTCGCCGTGGACCAGCTCGACGGATGGGTCGGCAGCGATCTCAACCACGCGTGCAGGCTGCTGGACGCGGAGTTACTGAAGGACGCGTTGCGGGAGCGCCCGGACGACTTCGCGCTGTGTGTGTCCGATCCGGTCTACCGGGGGGTCGTGCGGCACAGCCACACCGGCGTACCGGCCGACGAGTTCCACTCCGTCACGGTGGACAGCAAGAACGGCCCACTCGCCGCGTGGCTGCACGGTCCGGTTCCATGTGAGCGCCCGCGCCCCGAGAGCGGGCAGGCGGACGCCCCGTCGGCCCCCGACGCCGCACCGCACACCCCACAGGCACCGGCCCAGGCCTTCGACTTCGGCGGCGCCACAGTCACCGGAGGTGTCTTCGGCGGGACCAACCACGGCATCGGCGGCGGCACCTTCTCCGGAGACATCCGCCTCGGCGGCGGCCCGGGGGACCGTCGATGAGCGCCGAGGAGCAGCCGCACGGCCCCCAGCCTTCGGCAGGGGGCGACCAGACCTCCGAGGCGCAGAACGGCCATCAGGGCGACGGGGAGGCGGCCGAGGAGACCGACCAGCCGCAGCCCGCCTGGGCGGCCCGGCGGGACCTGGCGAACCACACCCCGCGGACCATGGGATTCGGGGATGCCCAGATCGACGGGGGCGTCTTCGGCGGGATCAACTACGGCATCGGCGGCGGCACCTTCTCCGGGGACATCCTGCTCGGCAAGACCGAGATCATCTACCAGTTCGGCACGTCCTCCGCGCTCCACGCCTCGGGCGAGATCGCGCAGTCCACGCTGGAGGAGCTGTCGGCCTGTTTCGTGCCCGCGTGTGCCGACTTCGAGGCGTGGGTCGACCGGCTGCGCGAGGACCACGTCCTGGTGGTCTCGGGCCCCTATTACGCGGGCCGGCGGACCGCCGCGCTCATGCTGCTGCACCAGGTCGGCGCCCACCCGGTCCAGGCGATCGGCCGGGACACCACCCCCGGGCAGCTCGCCGCCGGCCTCGGCGGCGGTGAGGCGCGGGACGGCCGGACCGGCCATGTCCTCTGCGATCTGATCACCGAGCCCGGTCGGCCGCTACGTGAGGCGGACCTGCTGGCCGCCCGCAAGGAGCTGGGCAAGGACGCGTATCTGGTGATCACCGTGGGACCGACGGCCCTGCTGGAGGACGTACCAGTGGTGAGCTGGCGGGCTCCCCTGCCGCGTGACGTCCTCTCCGCGCACCTGGGCGTGCTGGTGGGCGAGGACAACGTGGCGGAGCTGATGTCCCTGCCTGCCGTGACCGCGTTCCTCGAACGCAGCCATCAGCCGCGCGAGGCCGCTGAGTTCGCCCGGCTTCTGGCGAGGTATGCGGCCGGGGAGGCCGACGCCGCACAGCTCGGGGACTTCTCCCTGGTCGCGTTGGAGAACCAGGTCCAGGAGTGGTTCGAGGACGACGGGACCGTGCTGCACCTGCGGGACAAGGCGTTCCTCGTCGCCCTGGCCGCCTTCGACGAAGGCCCGTACGCCCTGACAGCGGAACTGAGCGATCTGCTCTACGTCTTCCTTCAGGAGACCGAGAACGGGGCGCGGTTCCCCACCGTCCCGGTCTTCGGCACGCACATCGGCAAGCGGCTCCAGCTGGCCCGAGCCCGTCGGTTCGAGGACGAGGAGGCCACGGAGTGGGGTCCGGTCCGGCAGGTGAAGGCCGCCTACCGGGACGAGCGGGCCTCGCTCGTGCTGCTGCGCGAGATGTGGACCGGTCACCCCTCGGCACGGCCCGCGCTCGTGCGCTGGCTGCAACGACTGGCAGGGGACGGGCGACCGTTCGTCCGCACCCGCGCCGCCTCCACCGTCGCCGTCCTCGCTCACACCGATCTGCCGTCCGCCATGGCACTGGTAATCGAGCCGTGGGCTTCCTCCAGCCTTTACCGGCACCGCCTCGTCGCCGTCAACGCGCTCACGCTCGCGCACTTCCTCGGCACTCCCAACGTGCCGCGCATTCTCGACGCCTGGTGCGAGAGCGACGATTCACCGCTGCGCTGGGTGGCCATCCGCGCCCATGGGCTGATCGGCCCGGAGCGCCCCTTCGAGACCCTGGCGGCGCTGCGCGCGGCGGCCCGGCACCAGGCAGGACAGCCGGAACCCGACGAGGACCTGTCGGGGCAACTGGCAGAGTCCGTAGAGCTGTTGCTGCTGTCACCGGCCGGCGACGACGTGCTCGCGGGGCTGCTCAGGACGCTGCACGACGACCGTCCGGCGACCGAACTCGCGCTTGGCGGCTTCATCAGCGCCTGTCGTCGGACCGAGCAGGACGAACGCCACGGACAGCCGCTCGTACTCTCCTGGTACGCGCGGGCGTCGGCCGCGCGGACACCGGCCGCCACCGGCATCGCCGAGCTGTGGCGCACCGCTCTGGAGAACCGCGACCACACCCGGGACGCCCTCGACGTGCTGCGCCGCTGGGTGCTGTCGGCGGACCACGACCCCGGAACGGAGTGGGCGCTCGCCGCTCTGCTGTGCTCGCTCGTCACCACGTCGTCGGAACACCAGCGGCTCAGCCATCTCCTGCGGACCATGCCCGGCGAGGACGGCACCGATCCCCCGCCCGTCGCAGGCCGGCTGCTGGCCGCACTCCCACATCCCTGATCCGCACGACCTCATCCACGGCAACAGGAGAGTGCACCATGCCCGAGTTCCGCCGACCGCCCGACTGGGACCAACAGGCCGACCGTGGAACGCGGTTGACCGACCCGGTGGTCACCGTCCGGCAGCTGTCCCGCTTCGGATTCGCCCGCCGGCCGCTCACCCGCATCGACCACGCCCTGGTCTTCTCGGCCCCCGACGGCTCGTACGACACCTACCTCCCGCCGGTCCGGCCGACCCGGGCCGGGGCCGCCGCGAAGCGGTACACCTCGGTGTACGAGGTCGACATGGGCGTCCATCCCGTGCGCGAGGAGATCGGCCTGCCGAGCGACGACGACGCCTTCGAGTTCGGGGTGGTCGTCGAACTGTCGTGGCAGGTCGTCGATCCCGCGCTGTTCGTGGCGAGCCGACACCGTGACGTACCACGACTACTGATCAGCGAACTGGAACAGGCGGCCCGGCCCGTCACCCGCCGCTACTCCGTCTCCCGGAGCGCGGACGCCGAGCAGGCCCTGCTGCGGGAGGTACGCGCGCAGGGTGCGCTCGGCACCGGGGTGGGGCTCGCGGTGACCTGGACCGTACGGCTGCGCAGGGACCAGGGGGCCATCGACCACGTACGGCGTATGAGGTCCATCGACCACACGACCACCGAGCAGATCCACACCGAGCAGCGCGGCAGGGAGCACGATGCCGCGATCGACCGGCGCATCAGGGAGCAGGACGCACTGCAGTGGGGGCGCGCGGCCGAATTCGATGAGCAGCAGCACGAACTGAGGTTGCGACAGCAGAAGTGGCAGCACGCGGAGGCGGTCTACCGGGCCCGTCGGCAGATGGAACTGCAGCAGGTGAACGCGGAAAAGATCGCCTTCTACGAAAAGCACCTGGAGCAGGGTGGGGTCCGCGCATGGGCGCTCCATCTGGCCGACCATCCCGAAGACACCAAGCTCGTGGTGAACAGCCTGCGCCAGGACCAGCTGCACATGATCAAGGCGCAGATGGAGCTGGCCGGCGAGCTGCTGAACGGCGACAGCGCGGAGAACCACGAGCTGGAGGTGCCCAAGAAGAAAGCACTCCAGGCGCTGATCGACGTGCTGAACCAGCACCTGCCCGGGGTCACCGCGCAGAGCACGGCCGCAGGCCGGCTGACCGTGTCGATGCCGGAGGACGCGCCGCGTGCGGTGCCGGGGACGGTCATGCGTGGCACATCCCGGCCGGACATCGACCGAACCGACGGCATCGGCTTGAACAGCTGGGACGCGCACAGGCTCGACGCGACACCGTTCCGCGCGGCCGATCCGGAGGCGGGCGCCCCCTTGAGCGCCTTCCCGGGCTGGCAGCCGCCGCCGGGCTATGGCAGCGCTCCCCTGAGACCGACGAGCACGGCCAGGCCGTCGGCGGGTGCGGAGAACGTGCACGGAGCAGCAGATAGGACCGGTGTGCCCAAGGCCGGGGCGGCGACTGCCGCAGCCTCTCCTCTCCCCCGGCCGGCCCCCGTCTCCGTCTCCTCCGAGGACACGACGGCGGACGCCGCCGGAGCGGCGGACCGGGGCGGAGCAACCGACGCGGCCGAGCCTGCGGACATGTCCAGGGCTGCGAACGCGCCGAGGACAGCGGACACGCCCGGGGCCACGGACGTGGCGGGAGCGCCGGACCAGGAGGACGGCAGCCCATGACCGACAACCCACCGGCCCAGAACACCGACGCCGGGACGCAGCTCCTCCTCGATCTGCGGGCCGAGATCGCACGGGCCGACAGCAAGGCGTCCGTGCTGGTCGCCGCGCTCGGCATGACCGCGGGAGTGATCAGCGGCTGGCTGGCGGGCAGCGAGTGGCGCCCGAACGCGCTCTCCGGCCCCGGCACGGCCCTGTGGTGGACAGGCACCGGCGGGCTGGCGACGGCGCTGCTCTCCATGCTGATGGCCGTGCTCCCGCGCTACCGCAGCAGCGCCTGGACCCCCGGGGCCCCGCTCACCTACTTCGCGGATATCCGGCGCGCCGCCCGCCAGAACCGGTTGGCGGAAGCGCTCGACGCCACCCGATGCGCCCCGGCCACCGCGCTCGTCATGGCCCTGACTGAAACCAGCCGGATCGCCGTACGCAAGCACCAGTGGATACGTGTGGGGCTGCTCGCCTATTCCGTGGGCGCCGTCCTGCTCCCCGCCTCGCTCCTTCTCGGCTGACGCTCTCACGCAAAGGGATGATCATGACCCGACCAGCACCTCAGCCCCAGGACCCGGGCAATGGGCCCGTACCGGCGGACGGCGGCCCCCGGCAATCTCCGCCCAACGGCGGGGCCGTACCGCCCCCGGACCACGGCCCGGACCCACACCGGACCGCCACCGCACCATCCGCGCCCGATGACTTGATCTACGAGCACGGGCCGGGCCGACGCGTGTACTACACCGCGCACCAGCGGCGCGTGGACGTCACCGCACTCGGACAGCTGGCGCTGGCACTGCCCGCCTTCCTGATGAGCACGCTGGTGGTGCTGCTCGTGAGCTCGATCCTGGACGGCTGCCTCGGGCTGCCGTTCTGGATACCGGCCGCTCTCTGGCTGGCATCCGGCGCCCTGGTCTTCCACCGGCCCACGGAGGACCTTCTCGCCCGCTACCTGCTCAGGCTCCGGCGCCCGATGCCCCAGGAGGCCGCGCGGCTGGAGCCGGTCTGGCGGGAGGTGACGGCCATCGCCGGGATCGACGGAGCGCTGTATCAGCTCTGGATCGAGGAAAGCGACGAACTCAACGCGTACGCCGCCGCAGGCCACATCGTGGGGGTCACCCGGTTCACAGTGGAACAGCTGCCGAGTGGCCAGCTGGCCGCCGTACTCGCCCATGAACTCGGTCACCACACCGGCGGTCATGCGTGGTCGTCACTGCTGGGCCACTGGTACGGGCTGCCGGGCCGGGCGGCCTGGCGCGCCCTCCGCGCAATGGCCCGCTCCGTCGTCACACCGGCCAGGTGTGCCGTCTACCTCACCGTTGGCGTCCTGCTCCTGGCGATCGGCGGACTCGCATCCACCGCCGCCGCGGTCCTGTACGGGTGTCCGCTGCTTCTCGTGTTTCCGTATCTGTCGGCAGCGGTGGGACGCCGTGCCGAACTGCGTGCCGACCGCCACGCCGCCGCGCTCGGATTCGCACCGAAGCTGGCCGAGGTGCTGCAGATCATGCATGCGAACGAGGTCCGGACTCGGCAGAAGGCGCTCGCCGTCATGGGACAGAGGATGGAGCGGGAGTCGACTCCTGCGCGGCTGCTCTCCACCCACCCCGACTTCGCGACCCGGCTACATCATCTGCGGCACCACCTGTAGCCGCGACCGCCGGTGCGGCTCAGCGGGACACGCCGAAGGGCGGCCACCCCGCTCGCAACGGGGTGACCGCCCTCCGGTCGATCAAGCGACTCGCTTACTGGTTGTACGGACCGTAGTCGTAGTCCTCCAGCGGAACGGCCTGGCCGGAGCCCGTGCCGAACGGCGAGTAGTCGATGTCGTCGTAGCCGACGGCCGAGTACATCGCGGCCTTGGCCTCCTCGGTCGGCTCGACCCGGATGTTGCGGTAGCGGGACAGGCCCGTACCGGCCGGGATGAGCTTACCGATGATGACGTTCTCCTTGAGGCCGATCAGGGAGTCCGACTTGGCGTTGATCGCCGCGTCGGTCAGAACCCTGGTCGTCTCCTGGAAGGACGCCGCCGACAGCCACGACTCGGTGGCGAGCGAGGCCTTGGTGATACCCATCAGCTGCGGACGGCCGGAGGCGGGGTGACCGCCCTCGGTGACCACACGACGGTTCTCGGTCTCGAACTTCGAGCGCTCGACGAGCTCGCCCGGCAGCAGCTCCGCGTCGCCGGACTCGATGATCGTCACGCGGCGCAGCATCTGCCGGATGATGATCTCGATGTGCTTGTCGTGGATCGACACACCCTGCGAGTTGTAGACCTTCTGGACTTCGCCGACCAGGTGGACCTGGACCGCGCGCTGACCGAGGATCCGCAGCACGTCGTGCGGGTTGGTGGCACCCACGGTGAGCTTCTGGCCCACCTCGACGTGGTCGCCCTCGCCCACCAGCAGACGGGCACGCTTCGAGATCGGGAACGGCGTCTCGTCGCTGCCGTCGTCCGGGGTGACGACGATCTTCTTGGTCTTCTCGGTCTCCTCGATACGGATGCGGCCTGCCGCCTCCGAGATCGGGGCGACACCCTTGGGCGTACGGGCTTCGAAGAGCTCGACGACTCGGGGCAGACCCTGGGTGATGTCGTCACCGGCCACACCACCGGTGTGGAAGGTACGCATCGTCAGCTGGGTGCCGGGCTCACCGATGGACTGGGCGGCGATGATGCCGACCGCCTCACCGATGTCGACCAGCTTGCCGGTGGCGAGCGAGCGTCCGTAGCAGAAGGCACAGGTGCCGACCGCGGACTCACAGGTCAGGACCGAACGGGTCTTGACCTCCTCGACGCCGGCGCCCACCAGGGCGTCGATCAGGACGTCACCGAGGTCGACGTTGGCAGGTGCGATGACCTTGCCGTCGACGACGACGTCCTCGGCGAGCATGCGGGCGTAGACCGAGGTCTCGACGTCCTCCGTCTTGCGGAGCACACCGTCCGCACCCTTGACGGCGATCTTCAGCTTGAGGCCACGGTCGGTGCCGCAGTCCTCCTCGCGAATGATCACGTCCTGCGAGACGTCCACCAGACGACGGGTCAGGTAACCCGAGTCGGCGGTACGCAGGGCGGTGTCCGCCAGACCCTTACGGGCACCGTGCGTGGAGATGAAGTACTCCAGAACGGTGAGGCCCTCACGGAAGGACGCCTTGATGGGACGCGGGATCGTCTCGTTCTTGGCGTTGGACACCAGACCACGCATACCGGCGATCTGACGCATCTGCATCATGTTTCCTCGGGCACCCGAGTCAACCATCATGAAGATGGGGTTCGTCTTGGGGAAGTTCGCGTTCATCGCCTCGGCAACCTCGTTGGTCGCCTTGGTCCAGATCGCGATGAGTTCCTGCGTGCGCTCGTCCTTGGTGATCAGACCGCGCTCGTACTGCTTCTGGACCTTCTCGTCCTGCGCCTCGTAGCCGGCGACGATCGCCTTCTTGGCCTCGGGGACCACGACGTCGGAGATGGCCACGGTGACACCGGAACGGGTCGCCCAGTAGAAGCCCGCCGCCTTCAGGTTGTCGAGCGTCGCCGCCACGATGACCTTGGGGTAGCGCTCGGCGAGGTCGTTGACGATCTCGGAGAGCTGCTTCTTGCCGACGGAGTAGTCGACGAACGGGTAGTCCTCGGGCAGCAGCTCGTTGAAGAGCGCACGGCCCAGGGACGTACGCAGCCGGAACGTGTCGCCCTGCTGGTACTCCTGCTCGCCCTCCTCGGCGACCGGCGGCACCCAGCCACGCGGCGGGATGGTGCCCACCGGGAAGCGGATGTCGACCTTCGCCTGGAGCGACAGCTCGCGGGCGTCGAAGGCCATGATCGCCTCGGCCGTGGAACCGAAGGAACGGCCCTGGCCGACGACCTTGCGCTCCTCCTCGTCCGTGGTGAGGAAGAACAGGCCCAGCACCATGTCCTGGGTCGGCATGGTGACGGGACGACCGTCGGCCGGCTTCAGGATGTTGTTCGAGGACAGCATCAGGATGCGGGCCTCGGCCTGCGCCTCCGCGGAGAGCGGCAGGTGCACGGCCATCTGGTCACCGTCGAAGTCCGCGTTGAACGCGGTGCAGACGAGCGGGTGGATCTGGATGGCCTTGCCCTCGACCAGCTGCGGCTCGAAGGCCTGGATGCCGAGGCGGTGCAGGGTCGGTGCACGGTTCAGCAGCACCGGGTGCTCGGCGATGACCTCTTCGAGGACGTCGTACACCACGGTGCGGCCACGCTCGACCATGCGCTTGGCCGACTTGATGTTCTGCGCGTGGTTCAGGTCGACCAGGCGCTTCATCACGAACGGCTTGAAGAGCTCCAGCGCCATGGCCTTGGGCAGACCGCACTGGTGCAGCTTCAGCTGCGGACCGACGACGATCACGGAACGTGCGGAGTAGTCCACACGCTTACCGAGAAGGTTCTGACGGAAACGACCCTGCTTGCCCTTCAGCATGTCGCTGAGGGACTTGAGCGGGCGGTTACCGGGACCGGTGACCGGGCGACCACGGCGGCCGTTGTCGAACAGCGCGTCGACGGCCTCCTGCAGCATCCGCTTCTCGTTGTTCACGATGATCTCGGGGGCACCGAGGTCAAGGAGACGCTTGAGGCGGTTGTTGCGGTTGATCACGCGGCGGTACAGGTCGTTCAGGTCGGAGGTCGCGAAGCGGCCACCGTCCAGCTGCACCATCGGACGCAGGTCCGGCGGGATGACCGGCACGCAGTCGAGCACCATGCCCTTGGGCTTGTTGCTGGTCTGCAGGAACGCGGAGACGACCTTGAGGCGCTTGAGCGCACGGGTCTTCTTCTGGCCCTTGCCGGTACGGATGATCTCGCGGAGGCGCTCGGCCTCCTCGTCGAGGTCGAACGACTCCAGGCGCTTCTGCAGAGCAGCGGCACCCATGCAGCCGTCGAAGTACGTGCCGAAGCGGTCACGCAGCTCGCGGTAGAGCAGCTCGTCGCCCTCCAGGTCCTGGACCTTGAGGTTCTTGAAGCGGCTCCACACCTCGTCGAGACGGTCGATCTCGCGCTGCGCACGGTCGCGCAGCTGCTTCATCTCACGCTCGGCACCTTCGCGCACCTTGCGGCGCACGTCGGCCTTGGCACCCTCGGCCTCGAGCTCGGCCAGGTCGGTCTCGAGCTTCTTGGCGCGGGCCTCAAGGTCGGCGTCGCGACGGTTCTCGACCTGCTGACGCTCGACGGAGACGTGTGCCTCCAGCGAGGGCAGGTCACGCGTACGGCGCTCCTCGTCCACGAACGTGATCATGTACGCGGCGAAGTAGATGACCTTCTCGAGGTCCTTCGGCGCGAGATCGAGCAGGTAGCCGAGGCGCGACGGGACGCCCTTGAAGTACCAGATGTGGGTGACAGGAGCGGCAAGCTCGATGTGGCCCATGCGCTCACGGCGCACCTTGGCGCGCGTGACCTCGACGCCACAGCGCTCACAGATGATGCCCTTGAAGCGGACACGCTTGTACTTGCCGCAGTAGCACTCCCAGTCCCGGGTCGGACCGAAGATCTTCTCGCAGAAGAGTCCGTCCTTTTCGGGCTTGAGCGTGCGGTAGTTGATGGTCTCCGGCTTCTTCACTTCGCCGTGGGACCAGGTCCGGATGTCGTCCGCGGTGGCAAGGCCGATCCGCAGCTCGTCGAAGAAGTTGACGTCGAGCACTTGTCGTCAATCCCTCTTTCGGGGGTTCGAGCCCCCTCGCGTCACGCGAGAAATCGGGGCACTTCAGCAATGGTCTGAACGGGTCCGGGGAGAGCCGGCCGGATCACGGGGATCCGGCCGGCCAACCCGTCAGACCTCTTCGACGCTGCTCGGCTCGCGCCGGGACAGGTCGATACCGAGCTCCTCCGCCGCGCGGAAGACGTCCTCGTCCGTGTCGCGCATCTCGATGGACATGCCGTCCGAGGACAGCACCTCCACGTTGAGGCAGAGCGACTGCATTTCCTTGATGAGCACCTTGAAGGACTCGGGAATGCCGGGCTCGGGGATGTTCTCGCCCTTGACGATCGCCTCGTAGACCTTCACGCGGCCGGTCACGTCGTCGGACTTGATCGTCAGCAGTTCCTGGAGGGCGTATGCGGCGCCATAAGCCTCAAGGGCCCACACCTCCATCTCACCGAAGCGCTGTCCACCGAACTGAGCCTTACCACCCAGCGGCTGCTGGGTGATCATGGAGTACGGGCCCGTCGAACGAGCGTGCAGCTTGTCGTCGACGAGGTGGTGCAGCTTGAGGATGTACATGTACCCGACCGAAACCGGGTCCGGGAACGGCTCACCGGAGCGGCCGTCGAACAGCTTGGCCTTGCCGGAGGGCTGGACCAGGCGGTCGCCGTCGCGGTTCGGGATCGTGGCCTCGAAGAGACCGGAGATCTCGTCCTCGCGCGCACCGTCGAAGACGGGGGTGGCGACGTTGGTGCCGGGGGCGACCTGGTCGGCGCCGATGGCCTGCAGGCGCTTGGCCCACTCGTCACCGAGGCCGGAGACGTCCCAGCCTCGGCTGGCGAGCCAGCCGAGGTGGATCTCCAGGACCTGTCCCGGGTTCATTCGGGACGGGACACCCAGCGGGTTGAGGATGATGTCGACCGGGGTGCCGTCCTCCAGGAACGGCATGTCCTCGATCGGGAGGATCTTCGAGATGACGCCCTTGTTGCCGTGACGGCCGGCGAGCTTGTCACCATCGGTGATCTTGCGCTTCTGCGCGACGTAGACGCGGACCAGCTGGTTCACGCCCGGCGGCAGCTCGTCGCCCTCTTCGCGGTCGAAGACGCGGACGCCGATGACCTTGCCGATCTCACCGTGCGGCACCTTCAGCGAGGTGTCGCGCACCTCGCGCGCCTTCTCACCGAAGATCGCGCGGAGCAGGCGCTCCTCGGGGGTCAGCTCGGTCTCACCCTTGGGCGTGACCTTGCCGACGAGGATGTCACCGGCGACGACCTCGGCACCGATACGGATGATGCCGCGCTCGTCGAGGTCGGCGAGGACCTCTTCGGAGACGTTCGGGATGTCCCGGGTGATCTCCTCCGGGCCGAGCTTGGTGTCACGGGCGTCGACCTCGTGCTCCTCGATGTGGATCGAGGAGAGGACGTCGTCCTGCACGAGGCGCTGCGACAGGATGATCGCGTCCTCGTAGTTGTGACCCTCCCACGGCATGAACGCCACGAGCAGGTTCTTGCCGAGGGCCATCTCACCGTTCTCGGTGGCCGGACCGTCGGCGAGGACCTGGTCGGCGACGACCCGGTCGCCCTCGGAGACGACAACCTTCTGGTTGACCGAGGTGCCCTGGTTGGAGCGCATGAACTTGGCGATGCGGTACGTGGTGTACGTGCCGTCGTCGTTGGTCACGGTGATGTAGTCCGCGGAGACCTCCTGGACCACACCGTCCTTCTCGGCCTTCAGCACGTCACCGGCGTCGGTGGCGCAGCGGTACTCCATACCGGTGCCGACGAGCGGGGCCTCCGACTTAATCAGCGGCACCGCCTGACGCATCATGTTCGCGCCCATGAGGGCACGGTTGGCGTCGTCGTGCTCCAGGAAGGGGATCATCGCGGTGGCGACGGACACCATCTGGCGCGGCGAGACGTCCATGTAGTCGACGTCCGTGCCCGGCACGTAGTCGACCTCTCCGCCACGGCGGCGGACGAGGACGCGGGGCTCGACGAAACGCAGTTCCTCGGAGAGGGTCGCGTTCGCCTGAGCGATGACGTAGCGGTCTTCCTCGTCGGCCGTGATGTAGTCGACCTCGTCGGTGACCTGGCCGTCGACGACCTTGCGGTACGGCGTCTCGATGAAGCCGAACGCGTTGACGCGGCCGTACGAGGCGAGCGAACCGATCAGACCGATGTTCGGGCCTTCAGGGGTCTCGATCGGGCACATGCGTCCGTAGTGGGACGGGTGCACGTCACGGACCTCGAAGCCGGCCCGCTCACGGGACAGACCACCGGGACCCAGAGCCGAGAGACGACGCTTGTGCGTCAGACCCGACAGCGGGTTGTTCTGGTCCATGAACTGGGACAGCTGGCTGGTACCGAAGAACTCCTTGATGGAGGCGACGACCGGCCGGATGTTGATCAGGGTCTGCGGCGTGATCGCCTCGACGTCCTGGGTCGTCATGCGCTCACGCACGACGCGCTCCATACGGGCCAGACCCGTACGGACCTGGTTCTGGATGAGCTCGCCGACGTTGCGCAGACGACGGTTGCCGAAGTGGTCGATGTCGTCGGTCTCGACGACGATCGAACGACCGGACTCGCCGACCGTCTCGGTCTCACCGGCGTGCAGCTTGACCAGGTACTTGATGGTCGCGATGACGTCGTCGGTGGTGAGAACGCCGGCGTCCAGCGGCTCGTCGGCGCCGAGCTTCTTGTTCACCTTGTAGCGGCCGACCTTCGCGAGGTCGTAGCGCTTCGGGTTGAAGTAGAGGTTCTCGAGCAGCGTCTGAGCAGCCTCGCGCGTGGGCGGCTCGCCCGGGCGGAGCTTGCGGTAGATGTCGAGCAGCGCGTCGTCCTGGCCCTGGGTGTGGTCCTTCTCCAGGGTGGCGCGCATGGACTCGTACTCGCCGAACTCCTCGAGGATCTGCTCGGTGGTCCAACCGAGAGCCTTCAGGAGAACGGTCACGGACTGCTTGCGCTTGCGGTCGATGCGGACACCGACCATGTCGCGCTTGTCGATCTCCATCTCCAGCCAGGCACCCCGGGACGGGATGATCTTCGCGGAGAAGATGTCCTTGTCGGACGTCTTGTCGATGGAGGAGTCGAAGTAGACACCCGGCGAGCGGACCAGCTGCGACACGACGACACGCTCGGTGCCGTTGATGACGAAGGTGCCCTTGTTGGTCATGAGCGGGAAGTCGCCCATGAAGACCGTCTGGGACTTGATCTCGCCGGTCTCGTTGTTGGTGAACTCGGCCGTGACGAAGAGCGGGGCGGCGAACGTGAAGTCGCGCTCCTTGCACTCGTCGATCGAGTTCTTCGGGGGCTCGAAGCGGTGGTCGCGGAACGTAAGCGACATCGACCCGGAGAAGTCCTCGATCGGTGAAATCTCCTCGAAGATCTCCTCCAGGCCGGACTTGGTGGGGACGTCTTGTCCACTGTCCAGAGCAGCCTCGACGCGAGCCTTCCAGGCGGCATTGCCGAGGAGCCAGTCAAAGCTCTCGGTCTGCAGCGCGAGGAGGTTCGGAACCTCGAGGGGCTCCTTGATCTTTGCAAAGGAGATGCGCAGCGGGGCGGTGCTGGCACCGTTGTTCGTATTCGCGGTCGAGGCGTTGCGCGAGGCGGCCAAGAGGGGGTCCTTCCGAGGGCTCGGACTCACTACGCGCGTACCGGTCCCAAGTTGGACACGGAGACAGAAATCCCAGGTCAGGGAGGATCGGCCATCGGTGCTCAAGCGTGGGCATGCCCCTGGTGACGGGCAGGAGGCAGCTAACAGGCAGCGCAAAGGGTCAGTGTAGCCAAACGGCACACTGATGTCCAGTCGGGGTTCTCAGAGACCCACGTTGCTCTCAACAGCTGTTCTCAACACCTATGGCTAGCCCTTGCGCGCGGTGCGCTCTTCTTTACTGCCCTCTTCGCCCACGATCCATGCCTCGGATTCGGATCGATGTGACGACGCGTCCTGAGAATTGCGCGCCGCGTGCAGTTCGTCAAGGCCCCCCTGCCGGGACAGCGCCGCGCGGTCCTCGCCCGACCGCCTCCCGACGCCGGCCCGCCGCCCCCGAGAGGCAACGGCGAAGATCACCATACTCGTCGCCGCCGGAAGAGCAAGGCAGCCGCTGCGGGTACGCCGAAGGGCGACCACCCGGATGGGTGATCGCCCTTCGTGATTTGACGTCCGTGCCGTGCGGCACAGCAGTCAGAAGGAGTCAGCAGACTCCCTGAGTCACTTGACCTCGACGGAAGCGCCGGCGGCCTTGAGGGACTCGGCAGCCTTCTCGGCGGCCTCCTTGGCGACCTTCTCGAGGACCGGCTTCGGGGTGCCGTCGACGAGGTCCTTGGCCTCCTTCAGACCCAGCGAGGTCAGCTCACGCACGACCTTGATGACCTGGATCTTCTTCTCGCCGGCGCCCGTGAGGATGACGTCGAACTCGTCCTGCTCCTCGACGGCCTCAGCGGCGGCGGCAGCGCCACCGGCGGCGGCAACGGCGACCGGAGCGGCAGCCTTGACGTCGAACTTCTCCTCGAACGCCTTGACGAACTCGGAGAGCTCGATGAGGGTCAGGGTCTCGAACTGCTCGAGCAGCTCGTCCTGGGACAGCTTCGCCATGATGGCGTCCTTCCACTAAGTCGGCAGGTGCCGGGTGTATATGAAGGCGGGCGTACGGGCCCGCTGCGAGCCGTGGAGCGGAGGGTTACTCCGCCACCTCGGCGTCGGCGGGAGCCGGCGTACCGGCACCGCCCTGCTCGACCTTGGCGCGAAGCGCGTCCGCGGTGCGGACGAACTCCGACAGCGGGGCCTGGAAAGTCGCCGCGGCCTTGGCCATCGACGCCTTGATTCCACCGGCCACCTTGGCGAGCAGAACCTCGCGGGACTCGAGGTCCGCGAGCTTCTTGATCTCATCCGCGGTCAGCGCCTTACCGTCAAGGACACCGCCCTTGATGATGAGGTTGGGGTTGTCCTTGGCGAAGTCACGAAGACCCTTCGCCGACTCCACCGGGTCACCGGTGACGAAGGCAACCGCCGTCGGACCTGCGAACAGGTCGTCCAGCGTGTTGATCCCGGCCTCGTTGGCCGCAATCTTGGTCAGCGTGTTCTTCACCACGGCGTACTGGGCGTTCTCACCGAGCGAACGGCGCAGCTGCTTGAGCTGTGCCACGGTGAGACCCCGGTACTCGGTCAGCACAGCGGCGTTCGAGCTGCGGAACTGATCCGCGAGCTCGGCTACCGCGGCAGCCTTGTCGGGCCTTGCCATGAGCGTCGGCCTCCTTCCGGGTGATGAGGACCGCTCAGAAGGGGCCGGGAAAGACGAAACGCCCCGGCGCAGGCGCCAGGGCGTAGCTCGACCGAACGAAGTCCGGGAGCTTTCCACAGTCACCTGCGCAGGTCGCCCGTACTCAACGGATCCTTCGGTCGCTGTCCCCTCTTGCGAGAGCACAGCAACGACCAGCGGTCTTTGGCTTCTGTAGGAGAGTACGCGACCGGGGTCGCGCCGAGCAAATCCGTCCCTCTTCGGGCGGTGCGGGAGGTTTAGTTCGTGCCCGAACCGGTCCCCTGCTGCTTCATGAGATCGGTGAAGTCGACCGTGTCGCCGGCCGGGGGCTTCTCGACCGAGACCTCGGTGCCGTAGTCGCTGTAGTACACCGTCGAATTGAGCTCGCCGGTCTTCATCTGGCCGCGCTCGATCTTCTTGACCAGCAGGTTGTTCTTGTCGACCCAGATGTCGACCTTCTCCGTGGTGATCCCGGCGTCGCTCAGCTGCTTCTTCAGCTGGTCGAGCTGGTCGGCATCGAGCGCGGAGTTCTTCGCGGTCAGTTGGGCAACGTCGACGGTGCCGGAGTAGTGCGTGGCCGAGACCCCGCGTACGTCCTCCTGGCCGACCTTCTTCACGTCACCGGAGGCCAGCAGGGACTTCACACCCTGGTCGGGGGTGGTGTTCTGCATCTGCTGCTTCATCGCCTCGCCGGAGGCGCCCGCGAGCTTGGCGAGGTCGGCGTAGCCGTAGCTGATCCAGTGCTTGCCGCCGGCCTGCTTGGCGAAGGCCTCGCCCATGTTGGCTACGTAGCCGTCCTTGAAATAGCGGGCCTGCATCGTGCCGCTGCCACCGTTCTGCTTCATGGCGTCCGCCATGCTGCCGCCGGTGTACGTGATCTCCATGCTGCCGGTGAGACCGTCGGACCAGTCGATGGTGCCGCTCTGCTTCATGGACATGGTGGTGCCCATCTGGGTGGTGCCCTCGACCTTCGCCGAGTTCTCCCCACCGGTCTTCTTCTGTACGTCGCGCAGCGCGGCGATGGGATCGGCCTTCACCACGGCGCTGCCGCGGTTGTCGCCGCCGCCGTCCGATCCCCCGCAGGCCGCGACCGACGTCAGCGCCGCCGCCACCGCTATCGACAGACTCAAACGTCGCGCAGTACTGGTCCTCATGTCCGCTTCCACCCCTCGTTCGGCTCTCGAAGCCTCACGCTAACGCACAGCTCCGACACAGCCACCGGTTCCATACGGATACGAGGACGGGCCCCGCACCTCGAAAGGTTGCGGGGCCCGTCAATGTCACACGTGACGCGGCTTGCTGCCGAGCGCTGAGGCTCAGACGGCGGCCGGGTCCTCCTCGACGAGGAGGTTACGGGTGCGGTTGGCGTCCAGCGGGATGCCGGGGCCCATCGTGGTGGCCAGGGTGGCCTTCTTGATGTAGCGGCCCTTGGCGGCGGACGGCTTCAGACGGAGGATCTCCTCCAGCGCCGCTGCGTAGTTCTCCACCAGCTTGGTGTCGTCGAACGAGACCTTGCCGATGATGAAGTGCAGGTTCGAGTGCTTGTCGACGCGGAACTCGATCTTGCCGCCCTTGATGTCGTTGACAGCCTTCGCGACATCGGGGGTGACGGTGCCGGTCTTCGGGTTCGGCATCAGACCACGCGGACCGAGCACCCGGCCGAGGCGGCCGACCTTGCCCATGAGGTCCGGGGTGGCGACGACGGCGTCGAAGTCCAGACGGCCCTTCGCCACCTCGTCGATGAGCTCGTCGGCGCCGACGATGTCGGCGCCCGCGGCTTCCGCGGCCGCAGCACGGTCACCGGTCGCGAAGACCAGGACCCGGGCGGTCTTGCCGGTGCCGTGCGGGAGGTTCACGGTGCCACGGACCATCTGGTCGGCCTTGCGAGGGTCAACACCCAGGCAGAACGCGACCTCGACGGTGCCGTCGAACTTGGTGGAGGCGGTCTCCTTGGCGAGACGGACGGCCTCGAGCGGGGCGTAGTTGCGCGCCCGGTCGATCTTGGCGTCCGCAGCGCGGAGGTTCTTGCTGCGCTTCACTTCTACTCCTGTGGTTTCAGGGTGTGGAGTCGTGGTGCGGGCCAGCGCTTGGCCCTACCACTGAGGACGTGAGGGGCTGAATCAGCCTTCGACCGTGATGCCCATGGAACGGGCGGTGCCAGCGATGATCTTCGACGCGGCGTCGAGGTCGTTGGCGTTCAGGTCGGGGAGCTTCGTCGTGGCGATCTCACGGACCTGGGCAGCCGTCAGCTTGGCGACCTTGGTCTTGTGCGGCTCGCCGGAGCCCTTCTCCACGCCCGCGGCCTTGAGGATCAGCTTCGCGGCCGGCGGAGTCTTGGTGACGAAGGTGAAGGAGCGGTCTTCGTAGACCGTGATCTCCACCGGCACGACCATGCCACGCTGCGACTCGGTCGCGGCGTTGTAGGCCTTGCAGAATTCCATGATGTTGACGCCGTGCTGGCCGAGCGCGGGGCCGACCGGCGGGGCCGGGTTGGCCGCACCGGCGTTGATCTGGAGCTTGATAAGCCCCGTGACCTTCTTCTTCTTGGGAGGCATTGCTCTCTCCGGGTCCTAGTGAGAGTTTTTCGCCGCCGTCCGGTCATCCGGATGGAGGCATACCGCACAACGATAACGGGTATAGCTGCGCGACCAAAAACCGAGCAGGTCAGACAGGCTGTGAAGCCGGTCTGACCTGCTGGGTAGGCATGTGTCCAGAAACTGGCGGGAAGCCGCTAGTTCTTCTGGATCTGGTCGAAGCTGAGCTCGACCGGCGTCTCGCGGCCGAAGATCTCGACGAGACCCTTGACCTTCTTCGAGTCGGCGTTGATCTCGTTGATCGTCGCCTGCAGCGTCGCGAACGGGCCGTCGGTGACCGTGACCGAGTCGCCCACCTCGAAGTCCAGCACCTGGACCTCGACCTTGCGGGACGGAACCGGCTTGCCCTCGGCCTCGGCGGCCTCGCGGGCGGCCTTCTCCTCGGCCTCCGGGGCGAGCATCTTGACGATCTCGTCCAGGGTCAGCGGGTACGGGTCGTAGGCGTTGCCCACGAAGCCGGTGACGCCGGGGGTGTTACGGACGACGCCCCAGGATTCGTTCGTCAGGTCCATGCGCACCAGGACATAGCCCGGGAGCTTGTTCTGGCGGACGTTCTTGCGCTCGCCGTTCTTGATCTGGACGATCTCTTCCTCGGGCACTTCGGCCTGGTAGATGAACTCCTCGACGTTGAGCGAGACGGCGCGCTGCTCCAGGTTGGCCTTCACGCGCTTCTCGTAACCGGCGTACGTGTGGATGACGTACCACTCGCCGGGGAGGCCGCGCAGCTCGTCGCGCAGGGCGGTGACGGCGTCGACGGGGGCGGCCGGCTCGGCCTCTTCCCCGGCTTCCTCGTCGGCCTCGGCGGGCTCGTCGTCGTTCTCGTCGCTCTCGGAACCGGCGTCGGCCTCGGCGGGCTCGTCGTCGTCCTCGGTGTGCAGAGCGGCCTGCTCGGCGGGCTCACCTGCGGCGGCGTCGGCAGCTTCGGCCTGGTCCGGCTCCTCGGCGTCCGCCGCCTCGACGATGTCGAGCTCGTCCTCGGCGGACTCGAAGGCGCCCGCCGTCGGCTCGACGGCGTCGTTCAGGTTCGGGTCAGACACGGTGGCTGCTTCTTCCTGGATACAAATGGGTGGAACATGCGAAAGGGGCGCCCATGAGGCGCCCTCCGCGGGATCAGCCGAAGACGTACTTGATGACCCGCTGGAATCCGAAGTCAATCACGGTCACCAGACCAATCATGACGACGACGAAGACAATCACCACTGAGGTGTATGTCGTCAGCTGATTACGAGTCGGCCAGACAACCTTGCGCAACTCGGCGACGATCTGGCGGTAGAACAGCGCGAGGCGGCCCAGAGGACCCTTCTTACCGCGCTTGCCGCCCTTCCGGGCCTTCTTCTTCGACTCGGGTACTTCATCCTCGGCATCAGGCATGTCGATGGAGCCCACGGCGTCCGTCACGCTTCTCACCTGATTCCGGGTCATGGCCGTGCCGCGCCCGGTGGAGCCGCACGGCGGTGCATTGAAGTACGTACATGCGCACACATCCTGGCGAAGGAATGTGTAGCAGGGCCGGAGGGACTTGAACCCCCAACCGCTGGTTTTGGAGACCAGTGCTCTACCAATTGAGCTACGACCCTTTGTGGTTTCCACCAACCTACCGCATCTTCCCCGATGCTCCGGGTGCAGGAACGGTGCGGCTGGTGAAGGCCAACGACAGGTGAGTGTACGTGTTCAGCGGCCCGGCGTCGAACAGATAGCTCCCGACAACTCCTGGTCGCATGTTGTCCGCATGCTGTCCGAGTCCTGTCCGGTCCCTGAAACCCCTGTGCCGACAGGGATTGCGGTCTGGGACCATGGGGGCCATGAGCGCTGCAACTTCTCCCTCCGAGCGCCGGGTCTCCGCCCGCATCGGTGCAATCTCCGAGTCCGCCACCCTCGCCGTCGACGCCAAGGCCAAGGCCCTCAAGGCCGCCGGCCGTCCGGTGATCGGCTTCGGTGCCGGTGAGCCCGACTTCCCGACCCCCGGCTACATCGTCGAAGCCGCGGTCGAGGCCTGCCGCAACCCGAAGTACCACCGTTACACCCCGGCGGGAGGGCTCCCGGAGCTCAAGGCCGCCATTGCGGAGAAGACGCTGCGCGACTCCGGCTACGAGATCGACGCCTCCCAGATCCTGGTGACCAACGGCGGCAAGCAGGCCATCTACGAGGCGTTCGCCGCGATCCTCGACCCGGGCGACGAGGTCATCGTCCCGGCTCCGTACTGGACCACCTACCCCGAGTCGATCCGGCTGGCCGGCGGTGTCCCGGTGGAGGTCGTGGCCGACGAGACCACCGGATACCGGGTCTCCGTCGAGCAGCTGGAGGCGGCGCGCACCGAGCGTACGAAGGTCGTCCTGTTCGTCTCCCCGTCGAACCCGACCGGCGCCGTGTACAGCGAGGCCGAAGCCGAGGCGATCGGCCGCTGGGCCGTCGAGCACGGCCTGTGGGTGCTCACCGACGAGATCTACGAGCACTTGGTCTACGGCGACGCGAAGTTCACCTCACTGCCCGCGATCGTGCCCGAGCTGCGTGACAAGTGCATCGTGGTCAACGGTGTCGCCAAGACGTACGCGATGACCGGCTGGCGGGTGGGCTGGATCGTCGGCCCGAAGGACGTCGTCAAGGCCGCGACCAACCTGCAGTCGCACGCCACGTCCAACGTCTCCAACGTCGCCCAGGTCGCAGCGCTGGCCGCCGTCTCCGGGAACCTGGACGCGGTCGCCGAGATGCGCACCGCCTTCGACCGGCGCCGGCAGACCATCGTCCGGATGCTCAACGAGATCGACGGCGTGCTGTGCCCGGAGCCCGAGGGAGCGTTCTACGCGTACCCCTCGGTGAAGGAGCTGCTCGGCAAGGAGATCCGCGGCAGGCGTCCGGCCACCGCGGTCGAGCTGGCGGCGCTCATCCTGGACGAGGCAGAGGTCGCGGTCGTACCGGGCGAGGCCTTCGGCACGCCGGGCTACCTGCGGCTCTCGTACGCCCTGGGTGACGACGACCTCGTCGAGGGCATCTCGCGGCTCCAGAAGCTGCTGGGCGAGGCCAAGGCCTGACGCCTCCGTAGTGCGCGTAAGCGGGTCCCCGGCCGAGCCGGGGACCCGCTTACGCGTTCAGGCAAGCGCTCGTTCGATGAATCCGGCTGCCTGGACCGAGATCCTTGCGGCAGGATCTTGGAGTGACTCCTCCCCCTACAAGAGGGGGCTTCTCATGTGGTCGACTATTGGCCGCATGACGGACAAGCCCTGCCCGACGCCTTTCGGCACAGTGCGGAGCGTAACAGCTACAGAAGGTGATCGGACATGGATCGTGACGTCCGACTGTTGCCCAAGGCCCACCTGCACTTGCATTTCACCGGGTCGATGCGGCCCACGACCCTGCTCGAACTCGCCGACAAGTACGGCGTGCATCTGCCGGAGGCCCTGACCGGCGGCGAGCCGCCCAGGCTGCGGGCCACTGACGAGCGCGGATGGTTCCGCTTCCAGCGGCTCTACGACATCGCCCGGTCCTGTCTGAGGGCCCCCGAGGACATCCAGCGGCTCGTGCGCGAAACGGCCCAGGAGGACGTCGCGGACGGCTCCGGCTGGCTGGAGATCCAGGTCGATCCCACGTCGTACGCCCCGCTGCTCGGCGGGCTGATCCCGGCGATCGAGATCATCCTGGACGCGGTGGACAGCGCGTCGCGCGAGACCGGTCTGCCGATCCGGGTGGTGATCGCGGCAAACCGGATGAAGCATCCGCTGGACGCCCGGACGCTGGCCCGGCTCGCGGTGCGGTACGTAGACCGGGGCGTCGTCGGATTCGGGCTCTCCAACGACGAGCGCCGCGGAATGGCCCGGGACTTCGACCGGGCCTTCGCCATCGCTCGTGACGGCGGTCTGCTGGCGGCCCCGCACGGCGGCGAGCTGGCCGGCCCTGCGAGCGTGCGTGACTGTCTGGACGATCTGGACGCGGCCCGGATCGGGCATGGCGTACGGGCCGCCGAGGACCCGCGGCTGCTGCGCAGGCTGGCGGAGCGCGGGGTGACCTGCGAGGTGTGCCCGGCGTCGAACGTGGCGCTGGGCGTCTACGAGAAGCCCGCCGACGTACCCCTGCGCAAACTGTTCGAAGCCGGGGTGCCGATGGCGCTGGGTGCGGACGATCCGCTGCTCTTCGGCTCCCGGCTGGCCGCGCAGTACGACCTCGTACGGCGCCACCACGCGTTCACGGACGAGGAGCTGGCGGAACTGGCCAGGCAGTCGGTACGCGGCTCCGCAGCGCCGGCCACGGTACGGACGGAGCTCCTGGCGGGCATCGATGACTGGCTGTCGAAGCCGGCGGGCCAGGAACCTGGCCCGGGACTGATTTCCCCCGGCCACCGGACGGGCCCGGCCTACGCCCCGACGCCCCGTATCAGCGTCCTGGCCACGGACGCGGCGAACGCGTCGAGGGACTGCGGCGGCCCCCCGTCCTCCGTGGCCTCGTAGGCGAACGCCCGCTGCGCGCAGGCCCCCAGGAGCAGCGACGCGGCCGCATAGGTGTCCGCGTCGGCCCGCACCCGCCCGGCGGCCTGCTCGGAGCGCAGATACGCGTCCAGACCGCGGATGGGCATGTGCGGGCCGGTGCCCAGCTCCCTCATAGCCGCGTTGTGGCGTTCCTTGAGCCTGGGCTCGGCGTACAGCGAGGCGGCGATCGGGAAACTCTGTTCGTAGAAGAGGGCGGCCTGGCGGGCGATCTCGGTGAGGTTCTGCTCGACGGTGCGCTCCCCCGCTCCAGGGGTCGCGATGAGCCGCTTCAGCAGCGGGTTGAGCCTGGGCAGCCGCTCTTTGAGCACGGCCACGAACAGCTCTTCCTTGCTGGGGAAGTGCTTGTAGAGCGCGGCCTCCGAGCAGCCTGCGGCTCTGGCGATCTCCTTGGTGGTGGCGCGGGCCAGGCCGATGGTGAGCATCAGCTGATGGGCGGCGTCGATGATGCGGACGCGGGCCGGCTTCTGCTCCATGTGCACTCCAATGAAGCTTGACGAGGTGGTGAGTATCCGCTCACCCTAGGGGTGAGTGAATACTTACCCACCCCGGGAGGGTGCGCAATGAGGATCACGGTGTTCGGTGCGACGGGCGGCATCGGTCGGGAAATCGTCCGCCAGGCGGTGGCGGCGGGCCATGAGGTGACGGCGGTGGTCCGCGATCCGGCACGACTGCCCGTCCCGCTCTCCGGCGTACAGGTCCATACGGCGGCGCGCATCGACGACCCGGAGGCGCTGCGCGAGGCGGTCGCGGGCCGGGACGCGGTGCTTTCCGGTCTCGGTTCGCGCGGCCGGAAGGCCGACGGGATCGCCGAGCGGCTCACCCGGTCGGTGCTGCGGGCGATGGAGGCCGAGGGGACGCGGCGGCTGCTGGTGGTCAGCGCGGCCCCGGTCGCGCCGAAGCCCGCGGACGACCCGCTGCTGGACCGGATGATGCTGAAGGCGATCGGGGCGATCCTCAAGGAGGTCTACGCCGACCTGACGCTGATGGAGGCCGCGCTGGCCCGCAGCGTGACGGACTGGACGTCCGTACGGCCGCCGAAGCTCACCGACGGGCCGCTGACGGGGACGTACCGCACGGTCCACGGCAGCAACCCGCGCAGCGGCCGGTCCATCTCGCGGGCCGATGTGGCGCACGCGATGCTGGCGCTGGTCGACGATCCGGCGGCGGTGAAACAGGGCGTGGGCGTGGCGTACTGAGCGGCGCGCCTGCTACAGGCTCACTCCGACCGTCACGGGTTCGTTGACGAGCGTGACGCCGAATGCCTCGTGGACCCCGGCGACGACCTCACGGGCGAGCGCGAGGAGGTCCTCGGTGGTCGCGCCTCCGCGGTTGGTGAGCGCGAGGGTGTGCTTGGTGGAGATACGGGCCGGTCCCGTGCCGTATCCCTTGGTGAAACCGGCCTTGTCGATGAGCCAGGCCGCGGAGGTCTTGGTGCGTCCCCCGCCCGCGGGGAAGGCGGGGGGCGTCACCTCGGGGCCGAGCCGGTCCTTGGCGCGGGCGAGGAACGCCTCGTACTCCGCCTCCTCCAGGATCGGGTTGGTGAAGAAGGAACCGGCCGACCAGGAGTCGTGGTCCTCCGGGTCCAGCACCATGCCCTTGCCGGCGCGGAGCCTGAGCACCGTTTCGCGGGCGGCCGCGGCGGGCACACGCTCGCCCTGTTCGACGCCCATGGCGCGGGCCGTTTCGGGGTACTTCAGGGGCGCGGACAGACCGCCCGCCTCTTCCAGCTCGAAGCAGACACGCAGCACCACGAAGCGATCGGGTTCGGCCTTGAAACGACTGTGCCGGTACGAGAATGCGCACTCGGCGTTCGGGATGGTGACCGTTTCGCGGGTGTACCGGTCGTAGGCGACGACCTCCGTGATGGTGGAGGACACTTCCTGGCCGTAGGCGCCCACGTTCTGAATCGGCGTCGCCCCCGCGGAGCCCGGAATTCCGGCCAGGCACTCGATGCCTGCGAGACCGGCTTCGACGGTGCGGGCGACGGCGTCCGTCCAGACCTCCCCGGCGGCCAGTTCCAGCGTCGTACCGTCCAGGGCGAAGCCCTCGGTCGCGATGCGCAGGGCGGTGCCGTCGAAGCCCTTGTCGCCGATGACCAGGTTGCTGCCGCCGCCGATGACGAGGAGCGGGGTGCCGCTCTCGTCGGCCTCGCGCACGGCTTCGATCACCTCGGCGTCGGTCGTCGCCGTGAGAAGGCGGGCGGCGGGGCCGCCGAGCCGGAAGGTGGTCAGGGGGGCGAGGGGGGCGTCGTGGAGTTCCTGCACGGGGACAAGAGTACGGTCCGTGGGCCCCCCCCCCGGGGGGGGGCCCCGCCCCGAACCCCGGAGCCCGGGGGCAGGCGGCCCCCGGGGCCCCCCCCACCGCCCCCCCCGGCGGCCGGGGCCAGGGGGGGCGGC
>NZ_JBHVWS010000060.1:0-54474 GCF_042882185.1 Streptomyces sp. NPDC058239 | reverse complement strand
TACTGCAGGGGGGACCCTGTGGGAGAGTAGGACGCCGCCGAACTCCTTTTACGGGAAAGCCCCGTGCCCTTGTGGCACGGGGCTTTTCTGCGTTCTGAGCGTCTAGGCTCGAACCATGCGCTACGAACTGGTCATCTTCGACAACGACGGTGTGCTCGTGGACAGCGAGCCGATCTCCAACACCATCCTGGCCGAGTACCTCACGGAGCTCGGTCACCCCACCTCGTACCAGGAGTGTCTTCGCGACTACATGGGGTCTGCCGTGCACCGGGTGCACGATCTCGTCGAGGAGAGGACCGGGGAGAAGCTGCCCGCGGACTTCGACGAGACGCTTCACTCGCGGGTCTTCGCTGCGTTCCAGCAGGAGCTGGAGCCGGTGGCGGGTGTCGACGATGTGCTGGGGAAGCTTGTCGCCGACGGGGTCGCCTACTGCGTCGCGTCCTCCAGCAGCCATGAGCGGATCAGGGTCGGGCATCGCAAGACCGGGCTCGACCAGTGGTTCGAGGAGGAGTGGATCTTCAGCGCGGAGGACGTGGGGCAGGGAAAGCCGGCGCCCGATCTGTTCCTGCATGCCGCCGAGCGGATGGGCGTACCTCCCGAGCGGTGCGTCGTCATCGAGGACAGCCCGCTCGGAGTGGAGGCGGCCAGGGCCGCGGGGATGGATGTGTACGGGTTTACATCGATGATGCCGGCGGACCGGCTCGCCGGGGTGACCGGGCACTTCTCCGACATGAGTCAACTGCGGGAATTGCTCGCCTGATCCATCTACCCATGGGTAGAGACTGGCCCTACGCTCGCGGCCATGACAGATGCTCGTTTGCGGCACGGCAGGGCCTCCCTCGCGTTGAGCTTCTTCGTGCAGGGAGTCACCTTTGCTCTGCTCGTGACGCGGATTCCCGCCATCCAGGACCGGTACGGGATATCCGACGGGCTGTTGCCTGTGTTCCTGGCCGCGGTGCCGATCCTGGCCGGGGTGGGCAGCGTGGTCACCGAGAAGGTGGTCGCGCGGGTGCGGCCCGGGGTCGTACTGAGGTGGGCGCAGCCCGTCGTGCTGCTTGCGCTGCTCGGTGTCGGGGCCGGGAGCGCATTGTGGGAGGCGGCCCTGGCGCTCGGTGTGTTCGGGCTTGCCGTCGGGGCGCTCGATGCCTCCATGAACATGATGGGGGTCAGTCTTCAGCGGGCGTACGGGCGTTCCATCATGCTCGGGTTCCATGCCGCGTACAGCCTGGGCGGGATCGCCGGGGCGTCCATGGCGTGGGCCGGGGCCCACTGGGATCTCTCGCTGCTGGTCTCGTACCTGCCGGCGGTTGTTGTGCTGCTGCCCGTCGCGTTCATCGGGAGCCGGTGGTACGTCGACGGCGCGTCGGCGGAGAAGAGGCTGGGAGAGGCACAGGGGAAGGGGGCCGCCTCGGTCTCCTTCAAGTTGCTGATGCCGCTCTGTCTGGTGATGAGCTTCGCGTACATCGGGGACTCGACGGTGTCCAACTGGAGCGCCAAGTATCTGCAGGATGTGCTGGGGAGCTCGGAGCAGCTGTCGACCGTTCCGTACAACGTCTACATGGTGACGACGCTGCTGGGGCGGGCTGTCGGGGACTTCGGGGTGCGGCGGTTCGGGGCTGTGGCCGTGGTGCGGTTCGGGAGTGTGCTGGCTGCCGCCGGGTTCGGTGTGGTGGCGGTGGCCGGTGGGGCGTGGGTCGGGATGCTCGGGTTCACCCTGCTGGGGCTCGGGCTGTGTGTGATCGTGCCGCAGACGTTCGCCGCTGCCGGGCGGATGTTCCCCGGGGCGAGTGATACGGCCATCGCGCGGCTGAATGTCTTCAACTACGTGGGATTCCTGGTGGGGTCGCCGCTGGTGGGGGCGCTCGGGGACGCCTGGAGCTATCGGGGGGCGATGCTCGTGCCGATGGTGTTGGTGCTTGCGACGCTGGTGTACGCCAAGTCGTTCGGCGCGGAGCCTGCCCGATACGGTGGCGGGCATGAGCGGCCGCACACAGTTGATGTGGGATGACGCAGTAACGGGATACGACTTCGGGGAAAGCCATCCGATGGACCCCGTCAGACTCGCCCTGACGATGGGGCTGGTGCGGGCGTTCGGGCTGGACGGTGCGGTGGATGTGGTGGCGGCCAAGCCCGCCGGGGAGTCCACACTGCGGCTCGTGCACCGCGAGGACTATGTGGCCGCCGTACGCTCCGCTTCGGCGGATCCGAAGCACGCCGACCAGAACTACGGTCTCGGGACGGTGGACGATCCCGCGTTCGCGGGGATGCATGAGGTGTCGGCGCTGATCGCCGGGCAGTCGGTGGCTGCGGCCGAGGCGGTGTGGCGCGGTGACACCGCGCATGCCGTGAACTTCGCGGGCGGGCTGCACCACGCCATGCCGGGCGGTGCGGCGGGGTTCTGCATCTACAACGATCCGGCGCTCGCCATCGCGCGGCTGCTGGAGCTGGGTGCCGAGCGGGTCGCGTACATCGATGTGGATGTGCACCACGGGGATGGGGTGCAGGCGGCCTTCTGGGAGGATCCGCGGGTCCTGACCGTGTCGCTGCACGAGCATCCGCGGACGCTTTTCCCGCAGACCGGCTGGCCGGAGGAGACCGGCTCCGGGGCGGGTGAGGGCAGTGCGGTGAATGTGGCGCTGCCGGCCGGTACGGGGGACGCGGGGTGGCTGCGGGCATTCCATGCGGTGGTGCCGGAGCTGCTGGCGGACTTCCGGCCTCAGGTGCTGGTGAGTCAGCACGGGGCCGATACGCATTTCGAGGATCCCCTCGCTCATTTCGCGGTGTCGCTGGATGCGCAACGGGTGGTGATGGCGGCCTGTCACGATCTCGCCCATGAGTACGCGGAGGGCGGGCGCTGGGTGGCGCTCGGCGGGGGCGGATATGCGGTGGTCGATGTGGTGCCGCGGTCCTGGACGCATCTGGTGGGGATCGCCGCGCATGCGCCGGTGGACCCGGAGTCGGTGATTCCGTCCTCGTGGCGGGACGAGGTCTATGCCCGGACGCGGCAGTTGGGGCCGGCCCGGATGACGGATGGGCGTACTCCTTCCTGGAAGTCGTGGGAGGAGGGGTACGACCCTGCGGACCGGCTGGATCAGGCGGTGCTGGCGACCAGGCGGGCGGCGTTCCCGTTGCGGGGGCTGCTGGCCTGAGGCGGGCGGGGGCGGTCGCGGTGTGGCCGTTTCCGTGCGGTGGTGAGGAATGGTTACGCCAACTGTGGGGCGTAACCGGGCTTCTGGCCCCCCGTCCGGGTGATTCGGGGAGCATCGGTGGGGTGTTGAGCACCGGAGCGCTGCGTGCGCATCTGCTGGCGGCCCGGCTGGCCGGGCCCGTGGCCACATCGAGGGAAGTGAGTCTGCGGAGCTATCGGCTCTTCGCGGCCCGCGACCCGCGGGTGATGCTCGGCCTCGACCCCGAACGGGGCTGGAAGGAGCCCGATCTCCTTCGTCTCATGGCCGACAAGTGCGGGGTCTCGGACGATCCTGCTCATGTTTCGGGCCCTGATGTGATTGATCCGGAGCGGACCCTGGCAGGTCTGGATGCCTTTGCCGTGCGGCTGTCGTATGCCGCGGTCCGGCGGGCGCCGGTGCTGTTCGGAACCGGCCATCCGCACCGGCTGCTCGGCTTCTACGCAGAGCTGGCAGACGCCATGTCGGCGGCCGGGTGCCCCGTACTCACCCCCGCGCAGGGGAGATGTATCGACATAACGGCCCGGTTCGGCGTACGCACGTACAGCCTCGACTACGTACGAGGTGTCGCGATGGTGCGCGAACCCGGCGTGCGGGCTCCCGGTGGTGACACCGGCGCACACACCCATTCGCCGTTGCCGGTCCGGGTGGCTCTGGAGGCGGTCGCGGAAGGTTGCGGGCGGCTGCCGGAGCTGGTCGTCGGGGACCACGGATGGGTCTGCGGGGCAGGTCAGCTGGGCATCGAGGCGATCGGGCTCGCGGATACGGACGATCCGGCGCTGTTCGTCGGGGAGGCCGAGGGGCGGGTGTCGGTCGCCGTTCCGCTCGACGATGCCGTGCGGTCCGCCTACTACCGGCCGCTCACTCGCTATGTACTCAATCGGGCGTGTCTGTCACAGTAGGCGGCCGATCGTCTCTCCTCTTCCCCACTCGCATCACACGCCCCTAATCTGGGGAGTGAGCGCACAACGACGAAGAGTCACCGGAGGGGAAGCCGGTGCGCGTCTCGTGCGGAAGGTACAGGTGGGTCATGGCTGCTGGCAGCGAGAGGCCTCTCAACGAGGTCAAGTTTCTGACTGTGGCGGAAGTCGCCTCGGTCATGAGGGTGTCGAAGATGACCGTGTACCGCTTGGTGCACAGCGGTCATCTGCCGGCGATCCGGGTGGGAAGGTCCTTCCGGGTTCCGGAGCAAGCGGTTCACGAGTATCTCCGCGAGTCCTTTGTGGGGGTGGAGTCCGCCTGAGGTTCACCTCGGATTACGCCCCTCACGCGGTGGCGGGTAGGCTAGGCCGACGTAGGTCGTGTGGGCCCAGACGCCCCGCACCAGTGAAGAAGAAGTGAGCGAGGGTAGTCGTGGGCTCTGTTATCAAGAAGCGGCGCAAGCGGATGGCCAAGAAGAAGCACCGCAAGCTGCTCAAGCGCACGCGCGTTCAGCGTCGCAACAAGAAGTAAGCGAACGCAGTTCGTGAATCCGCAGCCCTCCCGCCGACATGGCGGGAGGGCTGCGGTGCGTTGTGGGGCGGCACGTACGCGCATTCGGGCCAAAGACTTGGTAGAAGGCCGCCGTGCGGTCATCACAGGGCAACATCCACCCGCTACGGTGACGGCCAGGGGAAACCTTTCGACGGAAGGCGCTGATCTTGGGGAAGGTCGTGCTGGTCACGGGAGCGGCCCGGCAACTGGGCGGCCGCTTCGTGCGGCGCATCCAGCGTGATCCGGAAGTGGACCGGGTGATCGCCGTGGACGCGGTCGCGCCCGGGCACCAGTTGGGCGACGCCGACTTCGTCCGCGCGGACATCCGCCAGCCCGCGATCGCCAGGGTCCTCGCCGAGCACTCCGTCGACACGGTCGTCCATCTGGACGTCTCCGCCAAGACGGTCGGCACGGGTGGCCGGACGACGGTCAAGGAGACCAATGTCATCGGCACCATGCAGCTGCTCGGTGCCTGCCAGAAGGCGCCGAGCGTGCGGCGGCTGGTGATCAAATCCAGTACGAATGTGTACGGCTCCGCGCCCCGCGATCCTGCGGTCTTCACCGAGACCACCCCGCCCAAGTCCTTGCCGAGCGGGGGCTTCGCCAAGGACGTGGTGGAGGTCGAGGGGTACGTACGGGGCTTCGCGCGCCGTCGGCCGGACGTCGCCGTGTGCGTGCTCAGGTTCGCGAACATCCTGGGGCCGGAGGCGGATTCGCCGCTCGCCGACTATCTGTCGCTGCCTGTACTGCCGACGGTGTTCGGATACGACCCGAGGCTCCAGTTCGTGCACGAGGACGATGTCGTCGACGTACTGGGAATCGCCTCGCGAGAGCCGAGGCGCGGGACGCTGAACAGCGGCACCTTCAACATCGCCGGGGACGGTGTGCTGCTGCTCTCGCAGTGCTCGCGGCGGCTGGGGCGGCCGACGATGCCGCTGCTGCTGCCCGCTGTCACCTGGGTCGGCCAGGCGCTGCGTACGGTCGGCATGACGGACTTCTCGCCGGAGCAGATCCGGCTGCTCACCCACGGCCGGGTGGTCTCCACCGTCCAGATGCGCGAGACCCTGGGTTTCCACCCGCAGTTCAGTACCGCGGAGACGTTCGCGGAGTTTGCGAGCAGTCAGGGGCCAGGACTGCTGCCGCCGGAGGTGGTGGGCAGGGCGGTCGACCGACTGGCCGCCATGCCGTTCGCCGGGGCGGCCGGCGATGTTGCGGGGACCACCGGGGCGGGCGACACACACCCGACCCCCAGCGCCAGGTAGAGGAGCGCATCGACGATGGCGGATGCCAAGGTCATTCCGTTCGACGACGACCGTTCGCGTTCGGGCGGCTCGCCGCGCTCTGCGCGACGCCGGTCCGCAGGGGGCGGCAGCCGGGGCCAGGGGCCCTCGGCGGCCTCCGTGGTCGGTACTGCGGCCGTCAGCGCCCTTCCTGGGCAGCAGGACGCCTCGCTGCCGCAGGAGGAACCCCAGCAGGCCGGGCAGCCCCTGGAGGGGGCCGAGCGCGGTGGCTGGGACCGGCGGATCGCCGGCGGGCTCGCGTTCCTGCGTCGGCGGGTCACCGGTGAGTACGAAGTCGACGAGTTCGGGTACGACAAGGAGCTGACCGATCAGGTCCTGATGTCGATGCTGCGGCCGATGTACGAGAAGTACTTCCGGGTCGAGGTGAAGGGCATTGAGAACATCCCGTCCGACGGCGGGGCGCTCATCGTGTCCAACCACTCGGGGACGCTGCCGCTCGACGGGCTGATGCTTCAGGTCGCGGTGCACGACAACCATCCGGCGGGGCGGCATCTGCGACTGCTCGCCGCCGATCTCGTCTTCATGCTGCCGGTGGTCAACGAGCTTGCCCGCAAGGCCGGGCATACGCTGGCCTGTGCGGAGGACGCGGAGCGGCTGCTGCGGCGGGGCGAGGTCGTCGGGGTGATGCCGGAAGGCTTCAAGGGCATCGGCAAGCCGTTCGGCGAGCGGTACAAACTGCAGCGCTTCGGGCGGGGCGGCTTTGTCTCCACGGCGTTGCGGGCCGGGGTGCCGATCGTTCCGTGCTCGATCGTGGGGGCGGAGGAGATCTACCCGATGATCGGCGACTCGAAGACGCTGGCGCGGCTGCTGGGGTTTCCGTACTTCCCGATCACGCCGACGTTTCCCTGGCTGGGGCCGCTCGGGGCGGTGCCGTTGCCGACGAAGTGGACGATCCAGTTCGGGGAGCCGATCGCCACGAGTGGGTATCCGGTGGAGGCGGCGGAGGACCCGATGCTGATGTTCAATCTGACGGATCAGGTGCGGGAGCAGATTCAGCACACGCTGTACAAGTTGTTGGTGCAGCGGAGGTCGGTGTTCTTCTGAGGGGTGTACGCGAGGAGTGCCGGGGGCGCCCGGTGGGCGCCATGTCCTCAGTCGCCGGACGGGCTTGATGTTGTTGAATGCCCGTCCGGCGACTGAGGGTTGCGCTAGTCGTTCTGGTCCTCGCCGTTGATGCCCAGGCCAGGGAGCAGGCCGGGGAGGAGCGGGGGCAGGGTTACGTCCGGGGTGGGCGGGGGGCTGAAACGGCCGTCGGCGGACGGGGTGGTGCCGGGGGGCGGGGTGCCGAGGAGGCCGTCCGTGCCGCCGGTGATCAGGCCGTCGGACGGGGTGCTGCCGGAGTCGGACGGAAGGGGTGAGGTGCTGTCGCCCGTACGGCCCTGTGAGGCCTCCGGCGACGAGGGCGAGGACTGGTCCGTATGGGACGGTCCCGTGCCCTGTTCCGTTTCGTCCGACTGCTGGGAACCGCTGCTTCTGTCCGGGGTGCGGGGCAGCAGCGACTGCAGCGGTTCGACCTCTTCGTCTATGGCGTCGAAGACCGAGCTGACCTGGTCGCCGACATCGGTCAGCTGTACGGGCAGCCGGTCGCGCAGGCTGCTCCAGCTGTCGCGGTGCGAGCGGGAGAAGGACTCCAGGGTCTGGATCGGGCCGATGGCGCAGTCTCGTTGGTAGGCGGTGTGGAGCAGACGGTGGCCCTCGGTGGCGTCGTGCGTCATTCCGTTGAGCGTGCGCCTGACCTCGCCGAGCTGTTCATGGTCCAGATCGCCGGAGCGGGCGCGCTCCATCAGTCGGCGGGCTTCGCTGAGCCGGGTCGATGCCTGGTCGAGGTAGACCTCGCCGCGGTCGGCATCGCCGCTGGCCATGCCGAGGTGGATGTCCTCCATGCCGCGCTTGAGCCCGTACAGCGAATCACCCGGCAGGGCGTCGGAACTGGCAGCGGCCACTCCGCCGAAGGCTCCCGCTGCCACACCGACGGTGAGTCCGCCGGCCGCGAGGCCCTTCGTCCAGCGTGAGCGCGGACGCAATTTCCGGAGCGGGGAGGCCCGGTGGGCCCCCTTGGTCCGTTGCTCGGGCACCGTAGGGCCCGCGGACGCACCACCCTCGGCGAACATGGCTTCCATGGCTGCGACGAGCTGGGCTCGCTGCACCACTTTGACTTCGGGATCCAACTCCGGCCGCGGTAGCTCACCGAGGCCGTTCGCCAGGGCCAACAGCGTTCCGTGGTCGGCCGGTTCGGCCGGTTCCTCGGGCTGTACGGCCGCCGCACCGCGGAGCGACTGCTCCTCCAGGGCCTGGGCGAAGGCGTTCGCCCGCCGGTGTGCCGAAACGTTTGCGATCACTGGCGGCACCTCCTCTCGTCATGACGGTCGACTCCCCTGGGGGTCCGGATAGTTGCACACCTTGAGCGCTTCCACACGAAAGAGTGAGTGTCGGCGGACATGGAGTGACGACAGGGGGCCTGCAACCGGCACAACGAGGGGCGCGGCACTTGGGTTACGCACGAAGGATGATCGGACCAGTGCGTGACGAACATATCGCCGAGAGTGATTCGGCCGGGAGTGGGGTCAGCGGGCATCGTCCGGAAGGAGCCGGGCCAGGGTGCGGACGGCGCGGTACTGGAGGGTCTTGATCGCACCCTCGTTCTTGCCCATGACCCGGGCGGTCTCGGCGACCGAGAGGCCCTGCAGGAAACGCAGGGTCACGCACTCCTGCTGCTGGGGGTTGAGTCGGCGCACGGCCTGCAGCAGTGCGGCGTTGGAGAGAGACTCCAGGACGGAGTCCTCCGGGCTGCGCTCGACTTCGTTGGCATCGAGCATTTCGCCGGTGGTCACCTCCAGCCGGAAACGGCTGGACTTGAAGTGGTCGGCGACCAGGTTGCGGGCGATCGTGACCAGCCAGGCGCCGAAGTCGCGGCCCTGCCAGGTGAACGTGGAGATGCGGCGCAGGGCGCGCAGGAAGGTCTCGCTCGTGAGGTCCTCCGCTGTCGCCTTGCCGCCCACGCGGTAGTAGATGTATCGGTAGACGGTGTCGCTGTACTGGTCGTAGAGGCGGCCGAAGGCGTCAGCCTCGCCGGCCTGTGCGCGCTCGACGAGATCCATCATGCGCGCGCTGTCGCTGTCGGCGGTGGGCCGGCGAACGGTGGACGTAGTAGTTGCGCCGCGGTTGCTGCGTCTTCCGACCGCCGCACCGCGTTCGGCCAGGGCGTAGCAAGGGCCGACAGGTGCAGGGGTGGCAAATGCGGGTACGGCGTACGCGGTGGGGACGAAGCCGCGCAAGCGGTCGGCGACCGTTGCGCGCAGCGTAGCCAGGCCCGAGGCGTCAACCCCGACGTGTGGGTACACGGGACTCCCAGAGGCAGAGCTTCCATCACGTGCAGTGCGGAACCGTCACTCGTCGTAGTGAGTGGGGGGTTCCGGAATGCGTCTGAGGAGAATAACGCTTCGTACAGGCAGCGCTACACCCAGTTGCTAAAATCACCGATTACGTCGTTTCTGTAGCGACTAATCGATGCATCAAGTAGCACATCGTGACCGGATATTGATCGGATTACTTCGCGATCTGCCTACGGGCGCGACGGGTTGTGGTCGGGTGCGAGCAATCCGACTGGCGGGAGCGGTCGGTGGGTAAGGGGTCCCGATTGGCGGCAGGCGTCCGGGCGTGGCTCGGTGGCCCCCGGCGGGATCGGGCGGGGGCGCGAACGGGTGTGCGTCAGCGGCGGCGGCGGTGCAGGGCGACGGCGGCCGCGGTGCCGCCTGCGAGGGCGCCCACGCCGGCCGCGGCCGGGATGCCGACCTTGGCCGCCTTGCGGCCCGTCCGGTAGTCCCGCAGTCGCCAGTCGAGCGCGCGGGCGTGCTTGCGGAGCTTGGCGTCCGGGTTGATCGCGTACGGGTGTCCGACCAGGGACAGCATCGGGATGTCGTTGTGCGAATCGCTGTACGCCGCACAGCGGTCGAGGTCCAGGCCCTCGGCCGCCGCGAGGGCGCGGACCGCCTCGGCCTTCGCGGGGCCGTGCAGCGGCTCGCCGACCAGGCGGCCGGTGTAGACGCCGTCGACGGATTCGGCGACCGTGCCGAGTGCGCCGGTCAGGCCGAGGCGGCGGGCGATGATCGTGGCGGTCTCCACCGGGGCGGCGGTGACCAGCCAGACCCGCTGTCCGGCGTCGAGGTGGGCCTGGGCGAGTGCGCGGGTGCCGGGCCAGATGCGGTCGGCCATGTACTCGTCGTAGATCTCCTCGCCGATGGACATCAGCTCGGACACGCGGTGGCCCTTGACGATGGACAGGGCGCTGTCGCGCGCGTCCTGCATGTGTTCCGGGTCCTCGACGCCGGCCAGCCTGAACCAGGCCTGCTGCCAGGCGAACCTGGTCAGCTCGCGGCGCTGGAAGAACTTCCGCTTGTACAGGCCGCGGCCGAAGTGGAAGATCGCCGCGCCCTGCATCACGGTGTTGTCCAGGTCGAAGAAGGCAGCGGCCCGGTCGTCGCCGACGACGGGGAAGGCTGGTTCCTCGGTCGTGGTGAGGACAGAGGTGTCCTGGTCGGTGGCGGAGGACTGATCGTCGGGGAGGGAGGACTTCCGCGCTGCCTCAGCTGCTGCCTCGCCGGCCAGCACGCTCCGTGCTGTTGCGGGGCGCCTACGGGGTGTGAGCCATCCAAGAGCGGCCATGTCGTGAGCATAGCCAGTCGGTTCGGCCCTTCCCGACCTGCTGGGATGCCGTGCCGTGAACTCTCGGCTGCTGATTTGTTAAACGGGCGATTCGGGGCGTTTCGGATCAAGGGTGGAAGTGGTCCCCTTCCGACTCGGGGGCTGGTCCCTTTTCGGCGCAGAATGAAGGCATGAGTGCCCTGCTGCGACGTACGAAGAAGAAGCCCGCGGACCGGGTGGTGACCCTGGTAGGGAAGCCCGGATGTCACCTCTGCGACGACGCGAGGGCGGTGGTGCGGGAGGTCTGTGCGGAGACCGGTGCGTCCTGGGAGGAGAAGGACATCACCCAGGACGAGGAGCTGCACCGGGAGTACTGGGAGCAGATCCCGGTCGTCCTGATTGATAACGAACAGCACACGTTCTGGCGGGTGGACCCGGCGAGGCTGCGCAACGCACTGCGTTCGTGAGGAAAACGCGGTTACCATCGTGGGCGTTTTGAGTGCTCTCGGGGGAGTGGTTATGAGGAGTGTGTACCGCTTTGCCCCCTTCGGGCCTGCAACGGGCTGATGCGATCCTTGGTTCCGGGATCGCACGACGAATGTGCGTGACCCCGGTCACTTTGACCGGACAAAACGGACACCATCTTTGTGCACGCGTTCACAAAGACATAGCCTGCATTCGACGGGGCGGCCTTGGGACATACGGCCGCCTGCAGCCCCGCTCATCCCGCAGGAGCACCGTGGCAACTGGCCGAAATCACCGACCGGCGACCCGTAGCCGAGGAATTCCCGAGGCCACCGTCGCCCGACTTCCGCTGTACCTGCGCGCACTGACCGCGCTCTCCGAGCGCTCGGTCCCCACCGTCTCGTCCGAGGAGCTCGCCGCGGCGGCGGGGGTCAACTCTGCCAAGTTGCGCAAGGACTTCAGCTACCTCGGGTCCTACGGGACGCGTGGTGTCGGGTACGACGTCGAGTATCTCGTCTACCAGATCTCCCGCGAACTCGGGCTCACCCAGGACTGGCCGGTCGTGATCGTCGGTATCGGTAACCTCGGCGCCGCGCTCGCCAACTACGGCGGCTTCGCCTCCCGCGGTTTCCGGGTCGCCGCACTGATCGACGCCGACCCCGCGATGGCCGGAACGCCCGTCGCCGGGATTCCCGTGCAGCACGCCGACGAACTGGAGAAGATCGTCGGCGACAACGGCGTGTCGATCGGTGTCATCTCGACCCCGGCCGGTGCCGCTCAGCAGGTCTGCGACCGGCTCGTCGCCGCGGGCGTCACCTCCATCCTGAACTTCGCGCCGACGGTGCTCTCCGTGCCCGACGGCGTCGACGTGCGCAAGGTCGACCTGTCCATCGAGCTTCAGATCCTCGCCTTCCACGAGCAGCGCAAGGCCGGCGAGGACGGAGTCCAGGGCAGCCCGGACCCGGCCGCACCGCCCGTGCGCGCCGCCACCGGCGGCCGGAAGGGACCTGACGGGGACATGCCCGCCGTGATGCCGGCATGAGTCTTCTTGTCGTAGGGCTGAGCCACCGCAGCGCCCCCGTATCCGTACTGGAGCGGGCCTCGCTGGCTGCCGAGACGCAGGCCAAGCTCCTCCAGGACACCCTCGCCGCGGAGCCCGCGGTCGAGGCCGCCGTGCTGGCCACCTGCAACCGCATCGAGCTGTACGCCGACGTGGACAAGTTCCACGCGGGCGTCGCCGAGCTGTCCACGCTCCTCGCCCAGCACAGCGGCGTCGGGCTGGAGGAGCTCACTCCGTATCTTTATGTGCACTACGAGGACCGGGCCGTCCACCACCTCTTCTCGGTGGCCTGCGGGCTGGACTCGATGGTCGTCGGCGAGGGCCAGATCCTCGGCCAGATCAAGGACGCGCTGGCGCTGGGGCAGGAGCTCCACACCGCCGGCCGGCTGCTGAACGACCTGTTCCAGCAGGCCCTGCGGGTCGGCAAGCGTGCCCACAGCGAGACCGGGATCGACCGGGCCGGGCAGTCGCTCGTCACCTTCGGTCTCGAGCAGCTCGCGGCCGGTGCGGATGTCGCCGCCTGGGCCAGGGGCAAGCGTGCCCTGGTGATCGGCGCCGGCTCGATGTCCTCGCTGGCCGCCGCCACCCTGGCCCGTACCGGTGTCGCCGAGATCGTCGTCGCCAACCGGACCCGGGCCCGCGCCGACCGGCTCGTCGAGATCCTGGGCCAGCCCGGCGGTACGGGAGTGGCCGCTCACGCCGTGGAGATGGCCGCGGTCTCCGACGAACTGACACGTGCCGATGTCGTCGTCTCGTGCACCGGCGCGACGGGTCTCGTGCTGACCGCCGAGGCCGTCGCCGGAGCGCTCGGCCTGGCCTTCGACCCCGCGCACGAGGCGCCCGCCGCGTCCGTCCCCGCGCCGCCCGCCGACCCCGACCGGCACGCCGCCTGGGTGGAGAACGGCGCCGCCGGTACGGTGCGCCAGGCCGTCCGCCGGACCACCGTGCCCGCCCAGGGCACCGGCCCCGTCCGCCTCGCACTGCTCGACCTCGCCATGCCGCGCGACATTGACGGAGCCACCGCCCGCCTCGACGGTGTGCGCCTCGTCGACATCGAGTCGCTCGCCGAGGCGTCCGCGGACGCCCCGATGGCCGCCGACGTGGACCAGGTGCGCACCATCGTCGCCGACGAGGTCGCGGCCTTCGGTGCCGCCCAGCGTGCCGCCCACATCACCCCGACCGTCGTCGCCCTGCGCACGATGGCCGCCGGAGTGGTCGCGGGCGAGATCGCGCGGCTCGACGGACGCCTCCCCGACCTGGACGAGAAGCAGCGCGCCGAGATCACGCAGACCGTGCGCCGCGTCGTCGACAAGCTCCTGCACGCGCCCACCGTGCGGGTCAAGCAGCTCGCCAGCGAGCCCGGCGGCGCCGGGTACGCCGATGCGCTGCGGGAACTCTTCGACCTCGACCCGCAGACGGTCGCCGCCGTCTCCCGGGCAGACCTGAACGACCCGAATCGAGGGCGGTCATGACCGACAACTCACCCCTGGGCGCGGGGGCCACCAAGCCGCTGCGGCTGGGGACCCGGCGCAGCAAGCTCGCCATGGCGCAGTCCGGCCTCGTCGCCGACGCGGTCAGCGAGGTGACCGGGCGCGCCGTCGAGCTCGTCGAGATCACCACGTACGGCGACACCTCCCGGGAGCACCTCGCGCAGATCGGCGGCACCGGCGTGTTCGTCGCGGCGCTGCGCGACGCGCTGCTGCGCGGCGAGGTGGACTTCGCCGTCCACTCGCTCAAGGACCTGCCGACCGCCCAGCCCGAGGGCCTCGTGCTGGCCGCCGTACCGGTGCGCGAGGATCCGCGCGACGTACTGGTGGCGCGGGACGGGCTGACCTTCGAGCAGCTGCCGTCCGGTGCCCGCATAGGCACCGGCTCGCCGCGCCGCATGGCGCAGCTCAACTCGTACGCCCGTAACCACGGCCTCGACATCGAGACCGTGCCGATCCGGGGGAACGTCGATACGCGTATCGGATTTGTACGAAGCGGGGAGCTGGACGCGGTGGTACTCGCCGCGGCCGGGCTCAGCCGCCTCGGCCGGATCGGTGAGGTGACCGACTTCCTGTCGGTCGACACCGTCCTGCCCGCTCCCGGCCAGGGAGCACTGGCGATCGAATGCGCTGCGACCAGCGCAGACCTCGCCGCCGCGCTCGCCGAGCTCGACGACCCGTACACCCGGGCCGCCGTGACCGCCGAGCGTGCCCTGCTCGCCGCCCTGGAGGCCGGTTGCTCCGCACCTGTGGGTGCGCTGGCCGACCTCCTGGTCGACGGACAGGCTGTCAACGAACTGCGCCTGCGCGGTGTCGTCGGTTCCACCGACGGTTCCTCGCTGGTACAGATGTCCACCACCGGTCCCGTCCCCACGTCGCACGACGACGCGGCGGCCCTCGGTCGCGAACTCGCGGTCGAGATGCTCGCCAAGGGTGCGGCCGGTCTTATGGGGGAGCGAGCACTTTGAGCCCCACCGGCCCCGCCGCATCCGACTTTCCGGTCCTGTCCGCAGGGCACGTCACCTTCCTCGGCGCCGGTCCCGGCGATCCGGGACTGCTGACTCTGCGCGCTGTCGAGGCGCTCGCGAGCGCGGACGTCCTTGTCGCCGAGCCCGACGTGCTCGGCGTAGTTCGCAGCCATGCGCGGGCAGGCGTAAGCACGCCTGAGCTGACGGTTGTTGACGCGCAGTCAACAGCCGCCGGTGTTCCCGTTCTCAGGGATGCGGTCAATCTTGTCATGGAGGCAGCGAAGGGCGGCAGGCGGGTCGTCCGTGCCGTCCTGGGCGACCCGGGACTGGACGGGAACGCCGGCACCGAGATGCTTGCCTGCGCCACCGCCGGTATCCCCTTCGAGGTCGTGCCGGGTGTCGCCAACGTCGTGGGCGTGCCCGCGTACGCCGGTGTGCCGCTGCGTGACGCGCAGGGCGCCGACGTCCGGTTCGTCGACGCACGCACCGCCTCGGACCGCTGCTGGACCGAGGTCGGCGCGAGCGATGCCACGGCCGTCGTCTCGACGACTCTCGACTCGGTGGCCTCGGCCGCCGGTGAGCTGGTCTCGGCGGGCCGCAAGCCCGACACCCCGCTGACCGTGACGGTGGCCGGTACGACCACCCGCCAGCGCACCTGGACGGCGACCCTCGGGACGATCGCCCAGGTCCTGAAGCAGGCGAAGGTCCTTCCGTCGCCGGACGGGCACCAGCCCGTCATAGCCGTGGTCGGTGAGCGCAGCGCCGCCGCCCAGCGCGACCAGCTCTCGTGGTTCGAGTCCAAGCCGCTCTTCGGCTGGAAGGTGCTCGTGCCGCGTACCAAGGAGCAGGCGGCGTCGCTCTCCGACCAGCTGCGTTCGTACGGTGCCGTGCCGCACGAGGTCCCGACGATCGCCGTCGAGCCCCCTCGTACGCCCCAGCAGATGGAGCGCGCGGTCAAGGGCCTGGTCACGGGCCGCTACGAGTGGATCGCCTTCACCAGCGTCAATGCCGTGAAGGCAGTCCGGGAGAAGTTCGAGGAGTACGGGCTCGACGCCCGTGCCTTTGCCGGGATCAAGGTCGCGGCCGTCGGCGAGCAGACCGCCGCCGCGCTCGTCGACTTCGGTGTGAAGCCGGACCTGGTGCCGTCCGGTGAGCAGTCCGCCGCCGGTCTGCTGGAGGACTGGCCGCCGTACGACCCGGTCTTCGACCCGATCGACCGCGTCTTCCTGCCGCGCGCCGACATCGCCACCGAGACGCTGGTGGCCGGGCTCATCGAGCTGGGCTGGGAGGTCGACGACGTCACCGCGTACCGCACGGTCCGCGCCTCGCCGCCGCCCGCCGACACGCGTGAGGCCATCAAGGGCGGCGGTTTCGACGCGGTGCTCTTCACCTCGTCGTCGACCGTCCGCAACCTCGTCGGCATCGCGGGCAAGCCGCACAACGTGACGGTCATCGCGTGTATCGGCCCGGCGACGGCCAAGACCGCCGAGGAGCACGGTCTGCGTGTCGACGTCCTGTCGCCGGAGCCTTCGGTGCACAAGCTGGCCGAGGCTCTCGCCGAGTTCGGTGCGCAGCGCCGGGAGGCGGCGAAGGTGGCCGGTGACCCGGTGACGCGGCCGAGCGAGCGGCGTCCGGGGGCGCGGCGGCGTCGTACGACGACCTGATCGGCCCGGTTGACTGTGTCAGGGGTCCGGCTGCTTCGGCGGCCGGGCCCCTGCCCGTTTTCCCGGCCCGGGTGTCGGTAAGACGGTGATGTGTACGGGTCTAGTCTCGAAGCATGACTGTGTATGGAAACTTCCCCGGCTCCCGCCCCCGGCGGCTGCGGACGACCCCGGTGATGCGACGGATGGTCGCCGAGACACGGCTCGACCCGGCGAATCTGATCCTGCCCGCGTTCGTACGCGAGGGCATCGACGCGCCCGTCGCCATCTCGACCATGCCGGGCGTCCAGCAGCACACCCTGGACAGCCTGCGGAAGGCCGCCGTCGAGGCGGTGTCGGCCGGGGTCTCCGGGATCATGCTCTTCGGTGTTCCGACGGACGAGAAGAAGGACGCCCGGGGGACCGCGGGTACCGACCCGGACGGCATCCTCCAGGTCGCTCTGCGCGCGGTGCGTGAGGAGGTCGGTGACGATCTCGTCGTCATGTCGGACCTGTGCCTGGACGAGTACACGGACCACGGTCACTGCGGCGTCCTGACCGCCGACGGCCGTATCGACAACGACATCACCCTTGAGCGGTACGCGGAGATGGCCCAGGTCCAGGCGGACGCGGGCGCCCATGTGGTCGGCCCCAGCGGCATGATGGACGGCCAGGTCGGCGTCATCCGCGACGCGCTCGACCAGACGGGCCACGAGGACGTCTCGATCCTCGCCTACACGGTCAAGTACGCGTCGGCGTTCTACGGTCCGTTCCGTGAGGCCGTCGGTTCCTCGCTCAAGGGCGACCGCAAGACGTACCAGCAGGACCCCGCGAACGCCCGCGATTCCCTGCGTGAGCTGGCGCTCGACCTCGAAGAGGGCGCCGACATGGTCATGGTCAAGCCGGCCGGACCGTATCTCGACATCCTGGCGAAGGTCGCCGACTCGGTGGACGTGCCGGTCGCCGCGTACCAGATCAGTGGTGAGTACGCGATGATCGAGGCTGCCGCCGAGAAGGGCTGGATCGACCGGGACGCGGCGATCATGGAGAGCCTGACCGGGATTCGCCGGGCCGGTGCGCAGATGATCCTGACGTACTGGGCGACGGAGGTCGCGCAGCGGCTGGGGCGGCGCTGAGCGGAAGCGACGCCGGGGTGGGCGCGGGCCGTCCCCGTCCCCACCGCCCGTCGTCCTCGGTGGCCGCTCCCTGAGTGTTCGCCGCCGGACCGGTGAGCCCCCGTCCGTCCCCGATGCCGGGATGGGTGGGGGCTCTTTTTGGTTCAACCTCTTGACGGTCATCCGATGTATGAATAGCTTGCGGCGCGTTGATCCCTGTACAACTCGCAGAAGTTGGGCATAGACATTGGATGCCTGGCTTTCATGGAAGCCGATCCGACGTGACCGTCGATGAGGAGTGCCCGTGCGCACCGTCCCAGGTTCCCGCCCCCGCCGCCGAAGCCCGGCCTCCGCGCTGACCGCCGTCGTGGCCACCGCCGCGCTGGGTGTCGGGCTGGCGGTCGTGCCTGTCGTGCCCGCAGCCGCTGGTGGCCGGAGCGGCGCGGCCGTCACCTTCCATGTCTCGCCCCGGGGCAGCGACCGGGCCAAGGGCTCGGCGGCGAAACCGTTCAGGACGCTGGAGCGGGCCCAGAAGGCGGTCCGTGCTTCGTTGCGCAAGGGGGTGCGGGAGCAGAGACCGGTCGACGTCGTGGTGCACGGTGGTACGTACCGGCTGCGGTCCGCCCTGAAGTTCACCGTCGCCGATTCCGGTACCGCCAAGGCTCCGGTCCGGTACGCTGCGGCGCCCGGCGAGCGCGTCGTCATCAGTGGCGGCCGTTCGCTCGCACCGCGCTGGCAGTCCTATTCCGGCACGATCAAGGTCGCGGACATCGGAGCCGGCCTCGACTTCGACGGGCTCTTCGTCGACGGGCAGCGGCAGACGCTCGCCCGCTACCCCGACTACGACCCGGATACGGCGATCCTCGGCGGGTACGCGGCGGACGCCATCTCCGCCGAGCGCGTGGCCCGTTGGAAGAATCCGACGACAGCGCTCGTGCGCGGTCTGCACGACGGCATGTGGGGCGGGAACTCCTTCAAGGTCACCGGCGTGAAAGCGGACGGCACGCCCGAGCTGGCCTGGGTCGGCGACAACAACCGGGGCAGTGGCCTGCACAGCACGTACCGCATGGTCGAGAACGTCTTCGAGGAACTCGACGCCCCCGGCGAGTGGTTCTACGACAAGCCCGCCGGGAAGCTCTACTTCTATCCTCCCGCGGGTGTCGATCCCGCCCGGGCCCGTGTCGAGACGGCCGAGCAGAACGAACTGATCCGGGTGGTGGGCAACGGGCCGGGCGACGCCGTCCGCCATCTGACCTTCTCCGGCTTCACCTTCACCCAGACCCACCGCACGCTCTTCAACACGCCGTACGAGAAGCTCCAGCTCGGGGACTGGGCCCTTGCGCGAGCGGCAGCGGTCCATCTGAAGAATACCGAGAACGTCTCCGTACGCGACTCACGCTTCGACCAGCTCGGCGGCAACGCGCTCCTGGTCGACGGGTACAACAGCCACGATGTCGTCTCGGGCAATGAGTTCAGCCACTCGGGGGCCTCCGACGTCGCGGTCATCGGCAACCCGGACGCGGTCCGCGAGCCCTCCACCTGGGACAGCATGCGCAGGACCATCAGCGACACCCGGCCCGGACCGAAGACCGAGAACTACCCCCGCGACATCGGCATCCGCGACAACTACATGCACGACAACGGACAGTTCGAGAAGCAGACCTCCGGCGTGCAGATATCGATGAGCCGTCGTGTCACCGTCGACGGCAACACCATTCATGACGGTCCCCGTGCGTGCGTCGACATCAACGACGGTACCTGGGGCGGTCACCTCATCGAGAACAACGACATCTTCAACTGCGTCAAGGAGACGTCCGACCACGGACCCTTCAACTCCTGGGGCCGGGACCGCTTCTGGCCGCTGTCCGCCGACGACGCGACGAAGAAGTCGTACGCGAAACTGGACGCGATGGAGACCACCGTCATCCGCCACAACCGGATCCGGCACTCCTCGCACTGGGACATCGACCTCGACGACGGCAGCTCGAACTACCTCATCGAAGACAACCTGCTGCTCAACGGTGGGGTCAAGCTCCGCGAAGGCTTCCACCGAACCGTACGCAACAACGTCTTCGTCAACGGCGGCGCGCACTTCCACGTCTGGTTCGCGGACAGCGGCGATGCCGTCGAGAAGAACGTCTTCGTCACCGACACTCCCTACAGCCTGATCCAGGTCGACATGGCCAGGAGCAGGCCCGTCATCAACGACAACCTGTTCTGGAACAACGGCAAAGCCGTCCAGGGCCTCAACGACGCCTGGCGGGCGAACGGGCTGGACACCCGCTCGGTGATCGCCGACCCGAAGTTCACCGGTTCCTCTCCCTTCGCCGACCCGGCAAAGCTCGACTACACCGTCCAGCCCGACTCCCCGGCCCTGGCCCTCGGCTTCCACAACATCGTGATGGACGGCTTCGGCAAGGCGGGCTCACCCACCCCGCCGCCGCTCACATGGCCCACGGAGACGCCTGACACCGACACCCTCGACGCCCTTCCGGAACCGCTGCTGGGTGTGCCGGTGACCCGGATCTACTCCGACGAGATCAAGTCCGCCACGGGGCTGACCGACACCAACGGTCTGCATCTGGCCTCCGCGCCGAGCACCTCGGAGGCGTACCGGCAGGGGCTGCGCGCAAATGACGTCATCCGGGAGATCGACGGCCGGCCGGTCACCGACCGCAACAGCTTCTGGCTCGCATACAACCAGGCCGCTCCCGGCGCCGATGTCACGCTGAAGGTCTGGCGCAGTCAGGCGTCCACCGACGTGACCCTGCGCAAGCCCGCCGGAGTCCAGCAGATCAACAACACCTCCGGTGTCGTCTACACCGGCACCGGCTGGGACTGGAAGAACAGGAACCGGGGCGGTGCGGGCGGCTGGATCGACGACGTGCACGCCACCCAGGCCGTGGGGGACTCCTTCGAACTCGCCTTCAACGGGACCGCGATCGATCTCATCACCCAGGTCAACACCGATGAGGGCGAGGTCGAGCTCTTCATCGACGGTCGGTCCGTGGGCACGATCGACAACCACAACGCCACGCGCGTGCACCAGAAGACCGTCTTCAGCAGCAGCGGACTGGCCCCCGGTGTGCACACCATCAAGGGCGTCATGAAGACGGGCGACTACATGATCGTCGACAGTTTCAGGATTCAGTAGCGGTCCGGAGCGAGGGCTGAACGCGGATGCCCCGGGCGGGGCATCCGCGTTCAGCCCTGCTTGTCAGCGGGCCCCGGAGGCCGCTCCTCGGCGGGGAAAAGAATCGCGCTGATCAGATGTCGGGTGCGCTCCGGGGAAGAGGTGTTTCCCATCCGGGACACGATCACGCCGCGCATCTCGACGATCACCTCCATGAGCTCGTCCCGACAGGCTCTGAGCCGTGGTGAGTGTCCGCCCGCCGGCCATGGTGTGCACGACGCGCAGACGGACCGGGTGCAGGAGCGACGCGGTGAGGATGCGGGCTGCCGCCCTGCCCAGGTCGGGTCGAGGAGGAAGGGGCGGGGCGGCAGGGAGCCGCGCTGTTCAGGAGAGTTCGCCGTCGTAGTCGGGGAGCTTGAAGGTGCGTTCGGCGTGGCCGCCGGTCAGGTCGGTGGTGTTGTTGCCGATGTTGGCGATGATCGTGTAGCCGTTCTTCTCGATCTTTGCCCGCTGGGCTGTCTTGAACGCACTCACCTCGGAGAACAGGTCACCTATCGACCGGCCGTACAGGCCGTCGACCGGGTAGCCGACCGACTTCAGGTTGTACCGGGTGATCGACTCGATGAAGTTCGGACGGGCCGATACGAAGAAGATCGTGACGCCCCGGGCGTGCGCGAAGTTCGTCAGGGCGAGGGTCCGGCGGATCGCCGGGGTCGGGAAGGCCCACGAGTAGTCGGTTTCCAGCGAGGTGTTGTCGATGTCCAGGACGATGGCGGGCTTCTCCCCGGCGGGCAGTGACTCGGTGCGTCCGTCGACGTAGGTGTCCGCCTGGTCCAGGACGGCGGCGATGTCTGCCTGCCAGGTCGCGTAGTCCGGTTTTGCAGCCGCCGTGGCAGTGGTGGCCGCGGAGGCGGGGGTCGCGGCGGGGGGCGCGGCCAGTGCCGGAAGGGCGGTGCCCGTTGCGAGTGTCGCGGTGAGGAGCGCTGTTGTGGCGATGCTCCTGAGTCGGCCGAATGCCGCCATACCGGTCTCCTTGGGTGAGGGGTGAGACTGTTGCGTCGCACGCATCGTGCCAACCCTTGGTTACCGGTGGGTAGAGTCCGGTCGGTATTTGATCGAACTCCTCGTACTGCAGGCCCCGTTGACCGACCCTCGCGGGGGTGCGATGGGGCCGGACCAGCACTGCCGGTGTGTCGGGCCGATGGGTGGCCGGACGCCCCCCGTTGGCCCGCCGTCCCTGCCGCCAGGCCGCCCATGGCTGCCCGAGCGGGCATCGGTACGCCTCCGGGGGCTCAGGGCCAGTCGACCAGAGTCATGAACGTCACCCACGCGACGAACACGGTGCTGGGCGCGAGCACGGCGAGGGCGAGACCGGCCGGTGGCCTGCGCCTGCTGAACACCCAGCTCGCGACCAGCACACCCAGCGCCAGCACCAGGCCGAGGGTGAGCACCGTCCACGCGGGATCGAAGCTGGTGTCGAACCGGTGGGCCTCGGCCTCGTCGCACGAGTCGCAGGCCATCGGCGAGAGCCCGCCGAAGACCAGGGCGAAGAACGCGAGCGGGAGCGTCACGATCGTGGAGATCAGTGACGCGATCCAGGTGCGCGGGGGACGGGTGTTCGTGACGCCTTCGGGCATGCGTACGAGTCAACTCGTTGTCCGGGGACGCCGCATGAGTTGTCGTACTCAGTCCGGCCGAGTTCTGTTCAGTCCCACCAGAACGACCAGGTCTCCCGGTTCAGCAGCATCTTCTCGGCGTAGACGTCCAGGTCGTACGGCGGGTTCTGGTTGATGTTGTCCGGGCAGAATGCGAAGTGCTCGGCGGCCAGCGCCCGCGCCTCGGCCACGGTGGTCGGCGGACGCCCGACGGAGACGGTCAGGGTGTCGAAGCCGAGCACCACGACCCGTATGCCGAAGCGGTCCTCCCAGGAGCGGAGCACCGCGCAGAGCCGGGCCACGTCGTTCTCGTAGTTGACCGATCCCGACCAGCCGATCGCCGCCGGGATGTCCGCACTGCGCCGGGCCGGGACGAGCGCCGCCCGTGTGCCGGGGAACCAGCCGTCCGGGTCGGTGCACTGGTTCGCGATCTCGGCCGCCAGGTCGTCCGGGCTGTCGGGCCCGTCTGCGGCCGGGGCGGGGGCCAGGCCCGGCCATTCGCCGTCGGCGGCGTCGAGTTCTTCGGGCGCGCAGTCCGCCCAGTACTCGCCGAGCACCTCCTCGGCGTCGTGATCACCCGGGTACGACGTTCTGTCCGGGGCGAGGTCCCAGGTGTCGGGCCACTGGTCGCGTATCCCGCCGTTGATCAGGACGGGAATGAGTCCGACCGGCCGTCCCGCCTCACGCAGCTCGGCCCACGTCCCGGGGGACGCGGGCTCGTCGGCGTACCAGAGCAGCGGTTCGTGCCACGTGCCGTCGACCGTGGCGTCCACCAGTGAGCCGGGCGGGAGTTGAAGCCCTGACGTGGCCAGGGACGGGAGCGGGTTAGGGAGCGTCGCCATGACCGCGACTCTAGACGCGGCCACTGACAGCGGTGGGGCGCGGCCGGTGGCACGGGCCTTGGACTACGGGTGTGCGAGAACGACGGCGAAAGCGGTGCGAGCAGTGGTGCCGTCGGGGAGTGGCGCGTCCGCTGTGACGTGGCCGAGTGCCTGCCCCTCGGTGTCCTGGCCGGGCTGGAGAACGCGGTTGATGTGGATGGTCAGCCGGCGTCCGTCGGCTGCTGTCTCCACGAGGAGGTCCGTACCGCTCGGGTCGTCGCTCACGGTCGTGGAGGCGATCGCCGCCGTTGCGCCGGTCTCCGCGAACCAACCGGTGACGGACGGGTCGGGGGTGTCGCTCGTGCTCTGCATCTGCGGCTCGGCCTCGCCGACGATCAGTGCGAGCAACTGGGCGACGAGGACAGGGTCACGCGTCCCGTCGTACACCCACCGCTGCCCCAGCACCCCGTGCTCGGTCGTCCCGATGAGCGCTTGGTCGGCGCCCGCGATCGGGGCGCCGCGGTAGCTGAACGGCACCTGGTACGTGACCGGTTGGTCCCCCGATGTGTCGGTGACCGCCATGAACTCGATCCCGACCTCGCCCTTCGGGTCGTCCAGTCGGAATCCGCCGGTCCTGGCTAGCTCGGGCTGCTGTCCCGACTTGCCGCGGTACCAGGGCTGTGCGGGCAGCCAGGAGGCGAGGAGTTCCAGCTTGGTGGGTGTCAGTGTGGTGTGGTGGATGACAGCCATGCGGTATTCCTCCCGTGGGCTCAGACGAGTCGCCGGTCGGCGGCGAAGCCGGCGAAGGCCGTCCAGGTGGTGGGGGCGATGGTGAGGGTGGGGCCGTCGGGGTTCTTGGAGTCGCGGATGTGGACGGCGGCGGGGTGGGCGGCGATCTCGACGCATTCGCCGCCGTCGCTGCCGCTGTAGCTCGACTTGCGCCAGGTGTACGCGACTTCGAGGCAGGCGCCGCCCTGCTCGCTGCTGTAGCTCGACTTGAACCACTCACGTGCGGTGCTCATTGCTCTCCTAGCAGCCGGTCCAACAGTTCCCTCGTCGCTTCGGTGTTGAGGGCCTGCGTTCGCAGCATCGCATATTTGCGTTCCAGGATGCTTACTTCGTCCGGAGTGGAGATGAGCTGGCTGCCGCGCTGCGTCTCCGTGTAGGCGAGACGCTGGTGGTCGGGGGTCTCCAGGAGAATGAAGGGGCCAGAGAGCCCGGCATGTGTTCGGCGGCCGAGCGGCATTACCTGGATAGCGATCCCGGGGATCTCCATACAGGCACGTACGTGCTGCAACATCTCGGTATGCACGTCGTTCCCGCCGAGTCGGTCGATCAGGATTGCCTCGGAGAAGATGAAGCTCGCGGTTGGTGGCGGCTTTCGAAGCAGGATCTCTTGCCGTTCGAGCCTTGCTGCGATTCGTTGCTCAATGTCCTCTTCGCTCAAAGTCGGGACGTCGGTGCGAAAGACCGCTCGCGCGTAGTTCTTCGTCTGGAGCAGGCCGGGCAGTACCTGGTTCTCGAACCAGGACAGAGCGAGGGCCGCATGTTCCAAGTCCATGTACTGCTCCGCCCACGCCGGGATCAAATCGATCTCCGGCATGTTCTCCACCGCCGTCTCCAGCGCCTTCTTCGTATCCAGTAACTGGTCCAGCTGGCGGGCCAGGCCCGGCAGCAGCGCGCGTCTGCCCTGCTCGATCGAGGCGATCGTCTCCACCTGGTGGCCCACCCGGTCGGCGAGCTGGGCCTGGGTCAGGCCCGCCGCGACGCGGAACACGCCGACCAGCTTGCCCACGAGTTTCATTGCCGACGCGTTCTTGCGCTGCCGCTTCCTGGGGTGCATACGGATCGAACTCCCACCTGCATGCGTACGTCACGCGCGCACGACCCGTACAAGAAATCTGTACGGGTGCGCATACTGCGGCAGCGTAGTCACAGAGTGTGACTCTCGTCCCATGAACGAGACGATGCAACTCTCGCTGCTGCGTGAGCGGTTCTACCGGCGTGAGCGCCGATCGGTTCCTGCGGCGAGGGAGTTCGTACGAGGAGCTGTCACCGACTGGGGGTTCGGTGCGCGGCTGGATGACGTACTGCTGTGTGTGAGCGAGCTGGCCACGAATGCGCTGGTGCACGGGGTGCCGCCGGGGCGGGGGTATCTGGTGCGGCTGCTGCTGCGTGAAGAGGGGAAGTTGCTGCGGGTCGAGGTCCACGACAGCGGGGGTGGGCAGCCGGGCGTGCGGGAGCCGGACGGGGAGTCGGGTCGTGGGCTGGTGATCGTGGCGGCGCTGGCGGATGCGTGGGGGGTGGGGGAGCGGGACCCGGGCAAGGTGGTGTGGTGCGAGTTCGGTTAGGGCTGTTCCTCGGGCGCGGTGAATTCGACGGCCTCCCGGACATCCGCGTCCGGGTCCTGGGAGAGGCGGTCGAGGAGTTCCCTGACGCCCGGTGTCGACCAGTTGGCGACGGCTTCGACGAGGGCCACACGGACCTGTGGGTCGGGGTGGTCCGCGAGGTGGGTCAGCTGGGCGAGCGGTCCGCGTCGGCGCATGCCGAACCAGTGGAGGGTCTCGGTGAGTTCCGTGGGGTCGCCGGGGGTGCCCGCTGCGGCGATCCGGCGGAGGAGGACCGGGGTTGCGGGCGCCGGGCCGTCGAGGGGGTGCGGCCGGCGTCGGCGCAGGCGCTGTGAGCCGTATTCGCCGCGCACTCTGCAACCGAAACAGGTGCAGGGCGTCCTGCCGTTGGAGTTGGGGAAGTAGCGCCAGCCGTTGACCTGCCTGACGGCGCGGAGGCGGTGCACTTCGTGTCTGGTGACCGCGCGGGGGACGAACACTTCCCAGCCGCGCGGGTCGTCCAGGGCGGCTGTGCGGCGGACGGCCTCGGCGGCTGTGGTGGCCGAGGGGTGGTGGTTGTAGCGGCCCACGGTGACGGGTTCGTCGTCGGGCAGCCGTATGTGTACGGCGACGAGACCGCGTGGGCCGCCGTGCCGGGCCAGTTCGCGCAGCCACTGGTGGGTGAGGGTGTACGAGGGGAGGACGGGGAAGCAGTAGAGGCCCCGTGAGCCGTCGCGGCCGTGGCTGGTGGCCCGTATCCCGGAGCGGCGGATGCGCGCCGCGTTCGCTGCGGGTGTCAGGTGCACGAACATCGCCATACGGCCGATGCTAACCGGGGGCGGGCTTGCCCGGGTGCCTGCGGTGGCTCAGCCGGGCAGCCACGAGGACGACGAGTGCGGCACCGAAGAGGGTGACCGGAACCCATATCTGCCAGTGGAGCGGGGATGCGGAGTCGTACGCCCGGCCGGCTGTCATCTCTGTGCCGCCCGCCCAGAGCTTCTTGCCGCACAGGACGCGGTCGTTCTTGGCCGGGTCGGAGTCGGACATCGGGTTCTCGCTGAAGACGGCATCGGCTTTGTAGTCACGTGGGGGCGGTGAGGCGGCGGATGCCGTGTCCGTGTCCGACGGCCGGTCACCGGGTGCCTTCCCGTAGCCGGTGACCAGCACCAGCGCTGCGACTGCGGCGGCGGTGGCCGTCGCTCTGCCGCCGCTCTTCGTACACACGTCTCCCCCTCGGGCTCGATCTCCGATTCTGCGATCGACTGCCCTTGGGGGAACGTGAGTTGTGGACGAATCAGTACATGAGGGCATCGTCCATTTCGCTCTGCCAGTAGGTGACGAAGCCGTTGTCGCCCCAGTGGGTGCCGGCCGGGAGCGTCAGTTCGGCAGGGGCGCCCGTGGAGCCCTGGTTGCTCTTGCCGGTGAAGTACACCCCGAGGCGGGTGCCCTTGTGCAGGTCCTGTCCGTCGGGTTCACCGGACAGCCCGATCGAGGCGTAGGCGGACTGGCCCGGCTCAAGGGTGACCACGGCCTGCGGGATGCTGTCGCGGAGGACCGGGAAGGCGGCCTGGGCGTCGTCGAACCGGAGCGCCGGCGCGTGGTACGCGTAGCAGGGGCGGGAGCCCGTGTTGGTCGCGGTGAGCAGCAGGTGGTTGATGGGGCGGCTCACCTTGCTGACGGTGACCTTGGTGTTCCCGCCGGTGCAGGTGACGGGGGAGCTGTTGCCGGTTCCGGTGCCCTTGTTGCCGGTGGCGCCGGTGTTGCTCTTCCGGCCGCTCGTGCCGGAGGTGGAGTCCTTGGAGTTGGCAGCCGTGTTCTCGGCCGGGGCGTTGGGCGTGCCGCCGGTGTCCTTGGCGTCCTTGTCCGAGTCCGGCGCGGTGGCGGTCGGGGACTGCCGGCCGGCGGTGCTCCCTGCCGGAGCCGCCGCTCCCGTCTTGCCGTTGTCACCGCTGCCGTTGTCGCTGCAGGCGGTGAGCGAGAGGGCGGCCAGGAGGGCGGTCGCGGCGAGGGCGGTGGTGCGGATGCGGTTGCTGCGCATGGTGGTACTCCCCGTGTGTGTTGGTGAGGTTGTTCAGTCAGTGATGGCAGATCAGGACCATGACGATCGTGGTCGACACGATCACTACGCCGATTGCCACGGCATCGATCAACTCGATGCGGAAACGGGTTCGCACTGTGTCGTCCCGGTGGTCTCTGCGGTGTGGTCACAGACTGCGGGACGGCAGATTCCGGCCGCAACGCCGAACGACCCATTGGGGAAGCTGGAATGTCTGCGCGTACTGTGACCTGGGCAAATTCCACGTCCCTGGAACGGTGTTCCGGGACGAACCAGGAGGGGGAACGCCGCAGTGGCGACGCCGGAGGCCGAGGAATTCGCGGCTCTGCTCAAGGAACTGAAGGACCGTTCGGGACACAGTTACGGGGTTCTCGCCGGAAGACTGCACGTCAGTACGTCGACGCTCCACCGGTACTGCAACGGTGACGCCGTGCCCAATGAGTACGCGCCGGTGGAGCGGCTGGGGCGGCTGTGCGGGGCGAGTCCGGACGAGCTGGTGGAGCTGCACCGGCGGTGGATCGTGGCGGATGCGGCCCGCAGACGCCCTGCCGCGGCTGCTCCTGTTCCTGCTCCTGCCGAGCCGGTGCGGGAAGTGGTTTCGGACGTGGTTTCCGACTCGGGTCCGGAGGCGGTTCGTGGCTCCGGGGCCGGTGGCGACGCGTCCGGGCTCATGCCCGAACCCGAACCCGAGCCCGAACCCGCGATCCTGGCCGGTGGGGCGAGCCGGCCCCGGCGGTTCCTGGCCTCCGCGCGGGCGCGTGTGCTGCTCGCGGCCGTCGCCGTCGTCGCACTGACCGTGCCGACCTCGATCGTCGTCAGCAATCTGTCGGGTACGGGCACCGACGATCTCAGCAACGCCCCCGCCGTGGACGCGAAGGACCCGGACGGGGCCGCGCGCGTCCGGCCCGGCCCCGACGCGAGCGCCACCGCCTCGCCCAGCGGGGCGAAGAAGTCGGGCAAACCCGTACCGTCCGGCTCGGCGACCGTCTCGTCCCCGCCGTCCGGCGGCGCCTCCGCCACGTCCGGGGGGCACGGCACGGGAGCCGGGTCGGGTGGGCAGCAGAGCGGGGGCGTACCCCTGAGCGCCACCATCAGCTCGTACAACTGGGAAGAGCCCTGCGGCCAGTACTACGTGCTGGACCAGAAGCCGAACGACGTGCCTCCGCCGCCCCCGCCGCAGGACACCCGCGGCTGGGCCAGGGCGCTCGGCGGGGTGGACGGCGGCAGCATGCTGCTCGAAGTCACCGTGCAGGGGAAGTCGGGGCAGGCCGTCGTGCTGAACGGACTGCATGTGCGGACGCTGTCCCGGAAGGCGCCGCTGGCGTGGTCGGCGTACTCGATGGGGGAGGGCTGCGGGAGCGGCATCACCCCGCAGTCCTTCGACATCGACCTCGACGACGGCCGGCCGACCCTCACCCCGGTGGCGGGTAAGCAGGGGGACGTACGGGTGCCGCCGAAGGACTTCCCGTTCCGGGTGTCCTCCACCGATGTGGAGGTGTTCGACCTCAACGCCCATGTCGAAGGGCACGACGTCAGCTGGTACCTGGAGCTGGAGTGGAGCAGCGGCGGCCGGGAGGGGACGCTGCGCATCGACGACGGCGGGAAGCCGTTCCGTACCAGCAGCATCAAGGTGCGGCCGACGTACATGTACCGGTACGACACGGCCCAGTGGGTGACCAAGGAGCAGGAATAGCGGTCACGGCCACCGGGCCGGTGCGTAGGGGCGGGTGCCCCGGTCGGCTCAGAGGCGCTCGGGGGTCCTGATGCCGAGCAGCTCCATGCCCTGGTGCAGGGTGCGGGCGGTGAGGTCCGAGAGGAAGAGTCGGTTCTCGGCCACATCGCCCGGAACCTCGGGCTTCAGCACCGGGCACTGGTCGTAGAACGTCGTGAAGAGCGACGACAGCTGGTAGAGGTACGAGGCCAGCTTGTGCGGCTCGTACGCGGCGGCGACCTCGGCCACGACCTCGGCGAACTGGTCCAGGTGCAGGGCCAGCGCGCGCTCGGCCGGGGCCAGCTCCAGCTCCGGGTGCGGCTGGGACTTCAGCTCGCCCGCCTTGCGCTTGATGGAGCGGGACCGGGCGTGCGCGTACTGGATGTACACGCTCGTGTCGCCGGTCAGCGACACCATCTGGTCCAGGTCGAACTTGTAGTCGCGGGCGGCCGACGTCGACAGGTCCGCGTACTTCACCGCGCCGATACCGACCTGCGTGGCCCGCTCGGTGATCTCGTCCTCGGTGAGGTCCTTGGCCTTCTCGCGCACGACGGTGGATGCCCGGTCGATCGCCTCGTCCAGGAGGTCGGCCAGCCGGACCGTCTCGCCCTCACGGGTCTTGAACGGCTTGCCGTCCTTGCCGAGCACCGTGCCGAAGGGGAGGTGCACGGCCTTGACGTCCTCGTTCAGCCAGCCGGCCCGGCGGGCCGTCTCGAAGACCATCTTGAAGTGCAGGGCCTGCCGCGCGTCGACCACGTACAGCAGGGTGTTTACCTTGAGGTTCTGGACCCGGTCGCGGATCGCGGAGAGGTCCGTCGCCGCGTAGCCGTAGCCGCCGTTCGACTTCTTGACGATCAGCGGCACCGGGTTGCCGTCCGGGCCCTTCACATCGTCGAAGAACACGCACAGCGCACCCTCGGAGCGGACGGCGACGCCCGACTCCTCCAGGATGCGGCAGGTCTCCTCCAGCATGTCGTTGTAGCCGGACTCGCCGACGATGTCGGCGTCCCGGATCTCCATGTCGAGCTTGTTGAAGACCGAGTAGAAGTAGATCTTCGACTCGTCGACGAAGCGCTGCCACATGGCGAGCGTCTCCTCGTCGCCGGCCTGGAGCGCCACGACGCGGTCCCGGGAGCGGGCCTTGAACTCCTCGTCGGAGTCGAAGAGCACCCGCGAGGCCTTGTAGAGCCGGTTCAGCGAGGACATGGCGGCTTCGCCGTCCGCCGCGCCGCCGTCGCCCTCGTGGTTCAGCTCGCCCGGGTGCTCGATCAGGTACTGGATGAGCATGCCGAACTGGGTGCCCCAGTCGCCGATGTGGTGCCGCCGGACCACGGTCTCGCCCGTGAACTCCAGGATCTGCACCATCGCGTCACCGATCACCGCGGAACGGAGGTGGCCGACGTGCATCTCCTTGGCCACGTTCGGCTGTGCGTAGTCGATGACCGTGGTGCCCGCGGCGCTGTTGTACGGGACACCGAGCCGGCCCTCGTCGTCCGCGTCACGCGCGGCGAGGGTCTCGATGATCGCCCTGTCGGAGAGCGTCACATTCAGGAAGCCGGGGCCGGAGACCTCGATCTCCTTGATCAGGCCGCCTGCCGGGATCGCGGCCGTGACCTGGGACGCCAGCTCGCGCGGGTTGCCCTTGAGCTTCTTGGCGAGGGCCAGGATGCCGTTGGCCTGGAAGTCGGCCCGGTCGCTTCGTCGCAGCAGCGGGTCCGCGGTGCCGGCATCCGGCAGCGCTGCCGTCAGGGCGTCCGCCAGCTGCTGCTGGAGCGTGGAAGCGAGGGAATTGACCGAGGCCATGAGCTGGCTGCCGTTTCCGTAGGGGTACAAGGGATCACACCCAGTATTCCACGGCGAGTAAAGCCGTTTTCGCGCTGCCGGTGGGACCTGGGAGAATGGGCGATGCCCCTACGAGTCCCACAAGGGTGTTCCTACGAGTCCTACAAGAGAGAAGGACGTGCAGACCGTGGCTCAGAGTCAGAGCAGCACCGAGACCGACTGGGTCTCCCGCTTCGCGGACGATGTCATCGCCGAATCGGAGCGTCGTGCGCCTGGCAAACCGGTCGTCGTCGCGTCCGGTCTCTCCCCGTCGGGCCCGATCCACCTGGGCAACCTTCGTGAGGTCATGACCCCGCACCTGGTCGCCGACGAGATCCGCCGCCGGGGTTACACCGTCCGGCACCTGATCTCCTGGGACGACTACGACCGCTACCGCAAGGTTCCGAACGGTGTCCCGGGTGTCGACGACTCCTGGGCCGAGCACATCGGCAAGCCGCTGACCTCGGTGCCCGCCCCGGCCGGGTCCACGTACCCGAACTGGGCCGAGCACTTCAAGGCCGCCATGACCGCGGCGCTGGACGAGCTGGGCGTCGAGTACGACGGCATCAGCCAGACCGAGCAGTACACGGTGGGCGCGTACCGCGAGCAGATCCTGCACGCGATGAAGCACCGGGCCGACATCGACGCCGTCCTCGACCGGTACCGGACGAAGAAGGACCCGGCGGCCGGAGCCAAGGGCGGCAAGAAGCCGCAGCAGCAGAAGAAGGTCGACGAGGCCGAGCTGGAGGCCGAGGCGGGCTCCGGTGCGGCCGGCGAGGACGACGGCAGCGGCGGCTCGGCCGGCTACTTCCCGTACAAGCCCTACTGCGGCAACTGCGAGAAGGACCTCACGACCGTCACGTCCTACGACGACGACAGCACCGAGCTGAACTACACCTGCACGTCCTGCGGCTTCGCCGAGACCGTCCGGCTGAGCGAGTTCAACCGCGGCAAGCTGGTCTGGAAGGTCGACTGGCCGATGCGCTGGGCGTACGAAGGCGTGATCTTCGAGCCGAGCGGCGTGGACCACTCCTCGCCGGGCTCCTCGTTCGTCGTCGGCGGCCAGATCGTCCGCGAGGTCTTCGACGGCGTACAGCCGATCGGCCCGATGTACGCGTTCGTCGGCATCTCCGGCATGGCGAAGATGTCCTCCAGCAAGGGCGGCGTGCCGACCCCGGCCGATGCGCTGAAGATCATGGAGGCGCCGCTGCTGCGCTGGCTGTACGCGCGCCGCAAGCCCAACCAGTCCTTCAAGATCGCCTTCGACCAGGAGATCCAGCGGCTCTACGACGAGTGGGATTCGCTGGCGCGCAAGGTCGCGGACGGCTCGGTGCTGCCGTCCGACGCCGCCGCGTACGCCAGGGCCGTCGGCACGGCCGCCGGTGAGCTGCCGCGTACGCCGCGCCCGCTGCCGTACCGCACGCTCGCGTCGGTCGTCGACATCACGGCCGGGCACGACGAGCAGACGCTGCGCATCCTGAGCGAGCTGGACCCGGAGAACCCGCTGACCTCGCTGGACGAGGCCCGGCCCCGGCTCGACCGCGCCGAGAACTGGATCACCAGCCAGGTCCCGGCCGAGGCCCGCACGATCGTCCGCGACGAGCCGGACAAGGAACTGCTCGGCTCGCTGGACGAGCAGGGCCGTGAGTCGCTGCGGCTGCTCCTGGAAGGGCTGGACTCGCACTGGTCGCTGGACGGGCTCACCACGCTCGTCTACGGAGTGCCGAAGATCCTGGCGGGCCTGGAGCCGGACGCCAAGCCGTCGCCCGAGCTGAAGGTCGCGCAGCGGTCGTTCTTCGCGCTGCTGTACCGGCTACTGGTCAGCCGGGACACGGGGCCGCGGCTGCCCACGCTGCTGCTGGCCGTGGGGGCGGACCGGGTGCGCAGGCTGCTGGGCGCGTAGGGAGTACTCAATTGCGGAGGGCCGTCACCCGGTGATTCGGGTGACGGCCCTTTGTCGTTGCCGGTTCCGTCCTCGGACGCCGGACGGGCGGGCGGGGTCCTACGCGATGTGGTTCTCCGCCATCTCGTTGTCGAAGCGCTGCTTGAACCCCGGCAGGAGGCGGCGGAGCAGGGCCGCGCTGCGGGGGTGCCGGACGTTGTGGCCGTCCGAGAGGTGTATGTCGAGGACCTCCGCACTCGGGTAGTCCTGGTGCGCGTGCGTGTACGCGGTGAACACCTCGTACGCGATGTTGCTGAACTCGACTTCGGCCTCGGCCCATTCGGAAGGGTCGGGCTCCTGCTGCTGCACGGGCCGGGGTTCCGGTTCCGGCTCCGGCTCCTCGGACCGGGGCTCCGGCTGGGGTTCCGCGGCGCGGGGGCCCGGGACGGCGCCGATGGTGCCCACATTGCCCAGGGGGCGGGTGCGGCCGCCGGCGCCCGACGGGACCATGACCGGGGTGGGCTCCAGGCCCTCGACGTACGTCGGGTTGTACGCACTCTCGTACGCATCGTCCGGCACCTGGGGCGCCGCGAACCACGGGCTCTCGTGCGAGCCGGGGCCCTCCTGGGGCCACTCCTCGGCGGCGGCCGGGTCGGAGGGGTGGGTGTGCTGCTGCTGTTGCTCGTACTGCTGCTGGGGGTGGGGCTCGGCGTACGGCAACTCGGGCTGGAACCCGCCCGGTTCGACCAGGGCGTCGGGGGCCGGGGGAAGCAGGGCCGGCTCGATGCCTGCGGCGGCGAGACCGGCCGGTCCGGTCTCGGCCAGCGGGACGCCGTACTTCGCCAGGCGCAGCGGCATCAGGGACTCGACGGGTGCCTTGCGGCGCCAGTTGCGGCCGAAGCGGGCCTGGAGGCGGGCCTGGTAGATGAGCCGGTCCTGTTCGAGCTTGATGACCTGCTCGTACGACCGGAGCTCCCAGAGCTTCATCCGCCGCCACAGCCGGAACGTCGGCACGGGGGAGAGCAGCCAGCGGGTGAGCCGCACGCCCTCCATGTGCTTGTCGGCCGTGATGTCGGCGATCCGGCCCACGGCGTGCCGGGCGGCCTCGACGGAGACCACGAACAGCACCGGGATGACCGCGTGCATGCCGACGCCGAGGGGGTCGGGCCAGGCCGCGGCGCCGTTGAAGGCGATCGTCGCGGCGGTCAGCAGCCAGGCCGTCTGGCGCAGCAGCGGGAACGGGATGCGCAGCCAGGTCAGCAGCAGGTCCAGGGCGAGCAGGACACAGATGCCCGCGTCGATGCCGATCGGGAAGACCAGCGAGAAGTTCCCGAAGCCCTTCTGCAGGGCGAGCTCGCGCACCGCCGCGTACGAACCCGCGAAACCGATCGCGGCGATGAGCACCGCACCGGCGACCACGAGCCCGATGAGTATCCGGTGGGTGCGTGTCAGCTGCATCGCGGCCACCCGCGTTCCCCTCCGTTTCCCTTGTCCGACGTCCTGCGCTGAAGCTCTGCTTCGACGTCCTGTTCCGACTTCTGGCGGGCACAGCCTGGCACATGAGGGGGCGGCGTGTTGCGCGGGGAGGGGCGAAGCCCGGCACTCGGGGGAGGGCCGGGCTTCGTAAAACTGCTTCCGGGCAGGGACGTTGGGGCAGGCCCTGCCGCGTCGGCTAGCTCGTCTTCTTCTCCGTGGACTTCTCGCTGGGCTTGGTCGACCCGCTCGGCTCGGCCGACTTCGTGTCGGCGGCGGCGACCGAGGCCACTGCCTCCTTGGCCGCCTTCTCGGCACCCTTCAGGATGTCGTCGGCGGACGGAGACTTCGCGCCCGCGTAACCCGCCCCGTTGTAGGTGAGGGTGACGACGACGTTCCCTGTACGGGCCACGACCGTTGCGTACTTGAAGTCCTCACTCGTCTTGGTGAGGTCATACGTGATCTTGGTGGCCTGCTCGCCGATGCCGGAGACGGGCGCCTCGGCGACCTTCTTCGCACCCTCGGTCGCCTTGGCCTTGGCGACCTGCTTCGCGAAGTCCTGCTGCGCGCGCTTGGCGCCGCTGCCCAGGGCCTGGTCCGAGTCGAAGCGGGTGAAGCCGACGTCGAGCCAGCGGTACTGGGAACCCTTCACTCCGTTGTCGTCGAGGCCGTTCCAGGAGCAGCCCGCGCGGTACGCGGTGTCGCTGGAGTAGGCAGGCGTGCCGCCCTTGGACTTCACCTTGGGGACCAGGGAGGTGACCGTCTTCGTGCTGACCGACTTGCACGGGTCGGCGGGCAGTGCGGCGAACTTCGCCGGCTCGACGCTCGCTTCCGACTTCTTCGCGCTCGGCGCGGCGGACGACGAGGACGAACCCGAGTCCTTCTTGTCGCCGGAGTCCGACGAGCAGCCGGCGACGACGAGCATCACCGGAACGGCGGCGCAGGCGAGTATGCGGGAGAGTCGCGGGGCTGAACGGTGCATGGTTCCTTCACTCGGGTGGCGCGGCGGGCGGGCTGCCAGGTGTTCGGCGCGGGCGGTCGGAGGTCGGCGGTCGGCGGGTGGTTCGGCGGGTGTTCCGGAGGGCCACGGTACGACGGACGGCGACCGGATGCCGCCTCGGCCGGGCACCCGGCGGGCGTGGGCGACACCGGTCCGGGGTGCTCCGGGCGGGGCTATTCGCTGAACTTGTCGACCAGCTCTCGGGCCAGCGACTGGGCCTTGTCCTGCAGTTCCTTGCTGTCGGGGGGCACGGTGGAGACGGCCGGCTGCTCGGTGTACTCGATGGTCACGATGACGTTCGATGTGCGGAATACCACGCTCACCGTGCGGTTCTGTGCGGTGGAACCTGCCCGAGTGAGCAGATCGTCCAGAAATGCACCGTCTCCGAGGTCGTCGAGGGTGCGTGGCAGAAGGCTCTCGTCGGCGCTGCCGTTCGTGCCGCCGTCGGTGTCGCTGCCGTTCTCGTCGGTGCTCTCGCCTGCGGGATCGTCCGTGCTCACGTCGCTCCCGTCTTCGGAGGCCGGGCCGGACAGGGCGTGCGAGGTGGAGTCCGAGGAGGAGTCCGCCCCGGGCTCCGAGGAGGAAGGTGTCTGCTTCTCCGCGTCCTTCGTGCTGCTGGGTGTGGCGGAGGGCGAGGACAGACCGGCGGCGGTCTCCTTCTTCGCGTACACCTCGCGGGCGCGGTCGTCGTCGCTCACCGAGGGGTCGTAGGACACGACACGCTCGAAGTCGATGAAGAGGGTGTGCGAGGAGTCGGGGGCCTCGGACTTCCAGTGGCAGCCGACCCTGCGGTCGGTGTCGTAGGTGACGGTGGCAGTGCCCTCGTACACCTTCTTCTGCTGGTCCTCCGGGAGTTCGGCGGCGCCCGGGAGCAGGTCCTTCAGTGCGGACGACGCAACGGCGCGGCAAGGGTCGGGGAGGGTGCGGTACTTGCCGGGGGCCGCCGCGGCGACGGTCGCCTCGCCGGGCTTGCTGTCGGGGGCGGAGCCACCCGTTCCGGTGCTGGCACTGCAGCCGACGACAAGCGCTGCCAGTAGCGCGGTGCCGGGTACGTACGCCATTCGTCGCACGGTCCTGGGCTCCCTTCGTGCGAAAAACGGTTGCCGCTCGATGGCGACCGGTGGACACAATGTGTATCGCACGCGCCGCTGTGAATGCCGGTCGACCGACTCATTTGCCGACCTTGGCACCGGTTTTGCGCTTTAAGACTTTTCGGGGGAATCGAGGAACTATGTCGTATGTAGAGGTGCCGGGCGCGAAGGTCCCCATCCGCATGTGGGCCGACCCGGCCTCGGTCGAGGACGTCGCGATGCAGCAGCTGCGCAACGTGGCCACCCTGCCCTGGATCAAGGGGCTCGCCGTCATGCCGGACGTCCACTTCGGCAAGGGGGCGACGGTCGGTTCGGTGATCGCGATGCACGGTGCGGTCTGTCCGGCGGCGGTCGGTGTGGACATCGGCTGCGGAATGTCCGCGGTGAAGACCTCTCTGACGGCCAATGACCTGCCGGGCGACCTGTCCCGGCTGCGGTCGAAGATCGAGCAGGCGATTCCGGTGGGCCGCGGCATGCATGACGAGTCCGTGGAGCCGGACCAGCTGTACGGCTTCCGGGCGCCGGGCTGGGACGACTTCTGGGGGCGGTTCGACGGGGTTGCCGATGCGGTCAAGTTCCGTCAGGAACGTGCCACGAAGCAGATGGGGACGCTCGGATCGGGCAACCACTTCATCGAGTTCTGCCTCGACGAGTCGGGTTCGGTCTGGCTGATGCTGCACTCCGGATCGCGGAACATCGGCAAGGAACTGGCCGACTTCCACATCGGGCAGGCGCAGAAGCTGCCGCACAACCAGGACCTGATCGACCGCGACCTGGCCGTATTCATCGCCGGTACCCCGCAGATGGCGGCGTACCGGAACGACTTGTTCTGGGCGCAGGAGTACGCGAAGCACAACCGCGCCATCATGATGGCGCTCTTCCAGAACGTGGTCCGCAAGGAGTTCAAGAAGGCCAAGGTCACCTTCGAGCCGGTCATCTCCTGCCACCACAACTATGTGGCGGAGGAGCGGTACGAGGGCATGGACCTGCTGGTCACGCGGAAGGGGGCGATCCGTGCGGGTTCCGGGGACTTCGGGATCATCCCGGGCTCGATGGGCACCGGCTCGTACATCGTGAAGGGCCTCGGGAACGAGAAGTCCTTCAACTCGGCCTCGCACGGCGCCGGCCGGAAGATGAGCCGGAACGCTGCGAAGCGGCGCTTCTCGACGCGTGACCTGGAGGATCAGACACGGGGCGTGGAGTGCCGCAAGGACTCCGGCGTCGTGGATGAGATTCCGGCCGCGTACAAGCCGATCGAGCAGGTCATCGAGCAGCAGCGGGACCTGGTGGAGGTCGTCGCCAAGCTCAAGCAGGTTGTGTGTGTGAAGGGTTGAGGCCTTTTGCGCGCGACTGAACGGAGGGCCTTCGGGCGGAAGGACCTCTGAACGGAGGAGCCCCGGACGCGGGTGGTGTGTCCGGGGCTTCTTCCGGTCTCCGGGCTCTTTCGGGCCTTCGCCGGGCTCGGGCGGTGCGGGCCGGGTGGTGCGGGTCAGGTGGTGCGGTGGACCTTGGCGTTGGAGGCCTGGGCGCGGGGGCGGACCACCAGGAGGTCGATGTTGACGTGGCTGGGGCGGGTGACGGCCCAGGTGATGGTGTCGGCCACGTCGTCGGCGCTGAGGGGGGCCTCGACGCCCGCGTACACCTTTGCCGCCTTCTCGGTGTCACCGCGGAAGCGGGTCGTGGCGAACTCCTCCGTCTTGACCATGCCGGGGGCGACCTCGATGACGCGGACCGGGGTGCCGACGATCTCCAGGCGGAGGGTTTCGGCCAGGACGTGTTCGCCGTGCTTGGCCGCCACGTAGCCGCCGCCGCCCTCATAGGTGGCGAGGCCCGCGGTGGAGGAGAGGATCACGACCGTGCCGTCCCCGCTCTCGGTGAGGGCGGGGAGCAGGGCCTGGGTGACGTTGAGCGTGCCGATGACGTTCGTCTCGTACATCTGGCGCCAGTCGCCGGGATCGCCGGTGGCGACGGGGTCGGCGCCGAGTGCGCCGCCGGCGTTGTTGACGAGGACGGCGAGGGTGCGGAACGCCGTGGCGAACTCGTCCACCGCATTGCGGTCGGTGACATCGAGGGCGTAGGCCGTTGCCTGGTGGCCCGCCTCATTGATCTCGGCGGCGAGCGCCTCGATGCGGTCCTTGCGGCGGGCGGTCAGGACTACGCGGTAGCCGGCGGCGGCCAGCTGTCGGGCGGTCGCGGCGCCGATGCCGCTGCTCGCTCCGGTGATGACGGCGATCGGGATGGCGGCCATGACGGGCTCCTCGGGCAGCTGATCGGTACGGGGCCAGGATAGGCAGGTGCGCGGTCAGTGGTTGCGCGGGGCGTACATGATCACGGCCATGCCGGCCAGACAGATCAGCGCGCCGATCACGTCCCAGCGGTCGGGGCGGTAGCCGTCGGCGACCATGCCCCAGGCGATCGAGCCCGCGACGAAGACACCGCCGTACGCGGCGAGGATGCGGCCGAACTCGCCGTCCGGCTGGAGCGTGGCGACGAAACCGTAGGCACCCAGCGCGATGACGCCCGCGCCGATCCAGATCCAGCCCCGGTGCTCACGCAAGCCCTGCCAGACGAGCCAGGCGCCGCCGATCTCGAAGAGTGCGGCGATGACGAACAGAGCGACAGAGCGGGCGACGACCATGGAATCAGCGTGTCATGGGCGGCGAGGGGGAGGGCACGCCGAACCGGTGGGTAGATATGGGCAATTCGGGGCGATCTACATCTTCGGGGCATGGAATGACACGTAGAGCTGCGCCTGTGGTGCTCGCGCGCTACGTCCTGCGGATCGCGCCCGCCGTCTCGATGTCGCGCGAAGAGGTGGTCGCCTGGCTCGCGCCCACCGTTCAGCGCCATCTGACCGCCGAGCGGCCGTAGCGCAGCCGCGAGGGGCATTATCTGCTTCGTACACTCTCTGCATGCCGCAGAAGTCCCGGGCCCGCCGCAGTGCGCTGATGGCCGAGCTGACCGTCGAGTCGCGCCGCTACATGGCCGCGTACGCCCTCTTCAACCAGGCCGTCGCGGACCATCTGCGGCTCCATCCGACCGATCTGCAGTGCCTCAATCTGCTCAGTCTGGAGACGGTGCCGGTCACCACGGGCCGCATCGCGGAGCTGACCGGGCTCACCACGGGGTCGGCGACCCGGCTGGTCGACCGGCTGGAGCGGGGCGGCTATGTGACGCGGAGGCGTGACACGGCCGACCGGCGGCGGGTGCTCGTCACGACCGTCCCGGAGCGGATGGCGGAGATCGGTGCGGTGTGGGAGCGGCTGAACGGTGCATGGGCGGCGATGTTCGAGGCGTACGACGATGACGAAGTGGCTCTGCTCATCGCCCATATGCGGCGGACGGTCGAGCTGAGTGCACTGCAGGTCACGGCGTTGCGGGAGGGTGACCCGTCAGTCGCCGGCCCCGGACGGGCTTGACGGCGCCCGGTCGTGGCCGTTCTCCCCGGTGCCGTCCGGGGGAGTGGGCGCGAAGTCGTGGAGCGCCTTCGTGACGATCGCGTCCAGGCGGGAGTGGTGGGCACCCCGCCAGTAGACGCGGTCGCACTCCGTGCACTGCGCGAAGACGTCGTACGAGCGCCGGGTGCCGTGCTCCAGATGGTCGCTGACGGAGTCCTTGTCGGCCGCCTTCAGCGGGCCGTTGCAGGCGGTGCATCTGGTCCAGGGGGCCAGACGCGGTGTGAACCGCTCCAACACGTCCCGTAGCTGGTCATCCGGCCGGTCGCTGTAGATGTACGCCCCGGCCCAGATCTCCCGCCGGTGCAGAAGCCCGCGGTCCCGGGAGAGCAGTACGCGGCGTTCGTCCGCCGACCGGGTGGCCAGCGCGGCATCACCGATGTCCTCGCTCTCGTACGCCGCATCGACACCCAGCAGCCGAAGCCGCCGGGCGAGCGTGCCGAGGTGGACGTCGAGCAGGAACCGCAGGGGTGCGCCCGGGACGCGCTGGGGGCGCTCCACGGCGCGTACCTCGACCAGCTCGCCCGCCCCCGGGATGTGTGAGACGGGTACGGGGCGGCCGTCGACCAGGAGCTGTCCGGCCTCGGTGAGCGGGATGCCGAGCGACTCCACGACATGGCCGAGGGTGGAGGAGCCGTCGGTGGTCACGGCAGAGCGTCCCCTGCGGCGTTCATGGGCGACGAAGAGCCGCAGTTCGGGGTCGACTTCGAGGTGGATCTCCGGTCCGTTCACCTCGTCAGGATGTCACCGCGCGGGGTGCGTCAGCCAGGGGTTTCGGCGCCGGGGCGCAGGGCTCAGGGTTCAGGGGCGGAAGGCTGCCGCGTGTTCCTCGGCCCAGGAGGCGAAGGTGCGGGCCGGGTGGCCGGTCAGCCTCTCCGTGTCGCCGGTCACCTCGGCCGGTGAGCCGTCCGCGGCGGCCGAGTAGGCGAGCAGCGCGTCGGCGATCGGCTCGGGAACGAAGGGGGCCACGGATTCCTTCCATGCCTCCCCGGTCACGGTGTTGACGGTGATGGGGCGCCCGGCCGCCGCCGCCAGCAGGCCGGCCTGTTCGGCGGCGGTGAGAGATTCGGGGCCGGTCAGGTGGTATGCCGCGCCCTGCAGCCGAGGGTCGGTGAGAACGGCGAGGGCGGCCTCGGCGATGTCCGTCCCATGGATCGGGCTGGTGTGGCTGCGGGGGTGGGGGAGGTCGACGGAGCCGTGGGTCCGTACCGACTCCGCCCACTGGTACGCGTTGCTCGCGAAGGCGCCGGGGCGGAGCAGCGTCGTGGTGAGGGACGAGGCCGTCAGGGCCTGTTCCACCGCGTGGTGGGAGGCGGCGATCGGGTTGCCGTGGACGTCCGGGCCGAGGACCGAGCTGGAGGACAGCAGCACGATGTGGCCGACCCCGGCGGTCTCGGCCGCGGAGAGGAAGGCTTCGATGCCGGACACCTCGGCGTAGAGGAAGACGGAGTCGACCCCGTCGAGAGCGGTCGCGAAGGTGGCGGGATCGCCGAGATCGCAGGCCACGACCGGTACGCCGGCGGGCAGGGTGGTGAGCGCCTCGGGGTTGCGTGAGGCGGCACGTACGGCGTGGCCGTCGCGGTGCAGGAGTGAGACGAGCGTGGCGCCGATACGGCCTCGGCATCCGGTGACGAGAGTGAGCATGGGGTGGGTCTCCTCTGATCATTTTTTATCTGTGATGCGCATAAGCTGCGTGACACAGATAAATATCCTGGAGGCGGGCCCGCCCGTCAAACGGTTTCGGGTGGACCCGGGGGCAGGGCTCCGGAGGGCGGGGCGGCTACGGCACGACGCGGTAGTGCGTGGTGATGCGCCCGCCCGCGCCCCTGTCGCCCTCGTCCAGGACATGGAAGGCGACCCCGGGCGGCGCCACCAGGTCGGTCAGTCCCTCGCCGCCCTCCCAGGGCAGGCGCAGCGTCGACACGACTCCGGGCGCCACGAGCAGGGGCCGTCCGGCGAAGGTCGCCGCCATCGCGGTGTGTGCGTGTCCGGTCAGGATCGCCGGGACGTTGTCGATGGGGCGCTCGGCGAGGAGTTCGGCGAACCGGGCGGCATCGGTCAGGTTGGTCGAGTCCAGATACGGGTGGTGGACGGCGGCCGGGGGGTGGTGGAAGGCGGGGATCGCCGGGGTGTCGCCGAGGTCGTCGAGTGTGCGGGCCAGCCAGTCCAGGGTCTCGTCGTCGAACCGGCCCGGATCCTCGCCGGGGATGGTCGAGTCGCAGAGAAGCAGGGCGTAACCGGCCACGTGGTGCAGCCGGTTGACGGGGGCGGTCGGGCGTGCCCCGTCGTCCGGTTCGCCGGCCAGCAGGACCTTGCGGTAGGCGCTCCGGTCGTCGTGGTTGCCGGGGCACGGGAAAGCGGGTGCGGTGAGTTCGGCCAGCAACCGGGCCGCCTCCGCGTACTCCTCGGGAGCGCCGTGGTCCGCGATGTCGCCGGTGACCAGGACCGCATCCGGCTGTCGGGTCAGGGAGTTGAGATACGCCACAACCCGGGTGGCCCTGTCCGTGGCCCGGTCGGTGCCGTCGAGATGCAGATCGCTGATGTGTGCCAGCAGCATCGGGTCGTCCCCCGTCAGTAGATGAAGTCGATCTAATGGTTAATGCGTTCCTTGCCATTAGACCGATGGGTGGGGTGTCCGCGCAAGACCCGGGCGGACCCGGGAGGAAGCGGATGGGCCCGGGCGGCCCCGGCGCCTACAGTTCCCGCATGAAGATCCTCGACCTCGAACCCGGCGATGCCCGACTGGCCGCAGACCTGCTTCCCGTCCTGCGCGAACTCCGCCCGCACCTCACCGAGGACCTCTTCCGGGAGGTGTACGAGAAGGGGCACGCACAGGGGCTGCGGTTCACCGCCGCCTACGACGACGAGGGTGCCTGCGTGGGCGCGGCCGGCTGGCGCATCGTGGACAACACCAGCCAGATCCGGAAGCTGTACGTGGACGACCTGGTCACCGCCGAAGGCGCCCGTTCCACCGGCGTCGGCCGTCGGCTCCTCGGGCATCTCGAAGGGCGGGCCAGGGAGGCAGGCTGCCTGCACCTCAACCTGGACTCGGGCACGCAGCGCACCGACGCCCACCGCTTCTATCTGCGGGAGCGGCTGAGCATCGTCGCGTTCAACTTCGACAAGGTCCTTGATCTGGACTGAGCTCAAGGCCCGGGGCGCGGCGTGGGCCTGGGTTCAGCGTCCCGCGCCCGGGGCGTCCGGGGTGAGGTCCAGCTGCCAGTCGTTCGTCAGCAGCACATTGCCGGGCGGGTACTCGAAGTCGCACTTGCCGATCAGGACGAAGCCGGCCTTGCGGCACACCGCGTTCGACGCGCCGTTGTCGACGGACGGATAGGCATGCAGATAGCGGTGCCTGTGCTCGGCGCGGGCCTGTTCGGCGACGGCCGTCGTGGCGGCTGTCGCGATGCCCAGGCCCTGGTATCCGGGGAGGACGGCCCACCCCGTCTCGTACACCTCCCGGCCCTGCCAGGTCCGCTCCCAGAAACCGATCGTGCCCACGGCCTCGCCCCCGTCGGCCAGGGCGATGCGGAACATCCTGCCTCCGCCCGTCCGGTCCGCGCTCATCGCCACGTAGCGCTCGTGACGCGTTATGAGCTGCTCCTCCGTCTCGGGGCCGCCCAGATGGTCCATCAGCTCCGGTGCGTTGGCACGGCGGAGCAGCTCCAGGTCGGCGTCCGACCAGGGCTCGATCCGTACGGATGATGAAGCGGTGCGTTCCATGCCGAAACTGTAGGACGCGGCACTGACAGCCGGATGGGGCTCGGGTGATTCAGAGGGAGTCCCTCCGGCAATCAGTGTGGGGCGAACGCCGTCGGCGGGACACCGACCGTGGCCGTGAAGTCTCTGATCAGGTGGGCCTGGTCGCTGTAACCGAGCTCCGCGGCGAGTGCCGCCCAGTCCACCTCCGGGTCCGACTCGGCCCGCTCCAGCGCCTCGTGGATGCGGTAGCGGAGGATGACCCACTTGGGGCCGACGCCGACGTACGCGGCGAAGAGCCGCTGGAGCGAGCGCGGCGACAGCCCTTCGATGCGGGCGAGCTCGTCGACGCGGCGCACCGTGCGGTCAGTACGTACCAGGTCGACCAGGGCCATCGCACGTTCGGCCTGCGGGTCCGGTTCCGGGCCGAGCGCCAGCAGATACGCGTCGAGTGCCGCCACCCGCGCGTCCTCGTCCACCGGGTCCAGCACGGCCGACGGCGAGGCGGGCGGGGCGAACACCTCGTCCGCGGGGAGCCGCCGCCCCGTCCACTCCGACACCGGCCGCCCCGGTGCGAACGGACGGAATCCGCCGGGCCGGAACTGCACCCCGCAGACCCGCCCCCGGCCCTCCAGCTTCTGCGTGAAGAGCTCCAGACCGATGCCCGAGACCTCCGCGAACCCGGCACCGTGGTCCTCGACGGTCCCGTACCGCTGGAAGACCAGATTCACGGACGGGTGCGGCACCAGGTGGGAGGCGTACGGCTTCGGCAGATCCCAGTCGATGAGCCAGTAGTGCTCCAGGTACGGCTGCAGTACGGGGGCGGGCTCGCGGCGGCGGAAACGTACCTGCGCGAAGAGTTCGGGGGCGTCGACGATGCCCCGGGTGTCGCGTCGCGGACCTGCCATGGCGGCGATCCTACGATGCGCGGAACTCCCTGGGGGCAGTGTCGCGTTTCTTCAAGCGCCGGTCGGCTCCGGCATGCAGGGTCGAAGCATGAAGAAGATCAGCGAGTTGCTGGAAGCGGCCGCCGGGCGGGCCGTCCCCGTGATGCACGGGATCGACGACAGCAGCCTGGGAGACCCCACGCCGTGCGCGGAGTACGACGTACGGGCCCTGGTCGGCCATCTCTTCCAAGTGGTCGTCAACTTCCAGGCCCTGGCGGCCAGGGAGCAGGCCGACTTCGGCGAGGTGCCGGACGCCGTCACGGGGGACTGGCGGGCCCGCTTCGGCGAGGAGACGGCCAGGCTGGTGGCGGCCTGGGCGGTGCCCGGCGCCGACGAGGGGACCGCGGGGTCCATGGGGCTCCCGGCCAGGACCGTCGGGAACATGGTGCTGGGCGATCTGACCGTTCATGCCTGGGATCTGGCCCGTGCCACCGGCCAGGAGTTCGTTCCGGACGAGTCCGTGCTGAGCGAGATCGGTCCCGGGCTGGCCGCGATGGCGCCGATGGCCCGGGAGGCGAAGGTGTTCGGCGAGCCCCATCCCGTACCGGTCGGGGCTAGCCCTTTCGAGCAGGTGCTGGCGCTGACCGGCCGGGATCCGGGCTGGCGGCCTCCCGGCGCGTGACGCCGGGGGCCGGAGGGGGTGTGTCCGGCGAACCCGCGCTGTCGTAGAGGCCGCCCAGTCTCGTGTGAGCGCCGTCGACGATGTCCTCGGCGTCCACCAGCATCGCGCGCTCGGCCAGCCGCGCCGCCTGATGCGTGTACGGGGACGGCGGCGCGGGGTGCCGGCGCCGCCACCAGCTCTCGCACGCCGCGTAGATACCTCCGGCGAAGACCAGCACGGGGATGGACAGGGCCAGCAGAGTGTCGCCCATGGCAGGCCTCCTCACGGCGCGGAACAACGCAGATGTCTTCTGCATCGGCAGGATCGGCAGGTCAGCTGAAGATCATTCTTCGGCCAATGTATGGCCGAATGCGGGTGATTGGGGGCGGGACCTCGGTCCGACGCCCCCGGCGCGGCCTACCGGCTCCACACATGTACGGCGTCGCCCGCCTCCGACACCGTGTACCAGGTGCCGTCGCCGAGGGCCGTGACTCCGCCCGATACCGGGAAGGGGTACGTGATCTGCGCCGCCACCCGCATCTGTGCAGCGTCCGTGCTCACCAGCCAGTGGCGCTCCTCGCCGTACTCCTCGTCCCTCTCCGACGTACCGGCGATGACGGTCTCCTCGTCGAGGAAGCCGCACTCGTAGTCCCAGAGCGTCTCGTCGGCGTCCTTGTCGTCGGGATCGGCCTCGGGGTGGCGTGGAATGGCGTTCTCGGTGTCGAGTTCGGTCAGTACGGAGCCGTCGCCGATCCGGTGCACGCCGAGTGTCTCCTCGTAATGAGTCACCGTCAGAAAGCGCTCGCCCGAAGGGCTCACCGCCATCAGGACCCGCTCGTCGTCGCAGAACCGCTCGACGGAGAGCTTCTCGCCGTCCCACCGGCCCCACAGCATCGGCACCCCGTCCTGGCCCTCGCCGACACTCAGCCCCATCCGGGAGGGGTCCGGGTGCGGGACATGATCCGAGCCCGCGGCGACGGTCTCCGCGTCCGCCCGGCCGAGCACCCGCCCGTCGGCGGCGTCGACGACCAGCCACTCGTCCAGCGCCTCCGGGTCGGGTCCGGCCGCCGCGACGGGGCCGCGGATGTGGGCCCACACCAGTGTCCCGTCCGCCGAGAAGACGGCCGAGCCACTGTCCGCGTACAGATGCGAACGACCGGTCGCGTACTCCTCGTACGTGGTGTGGAGCGTGCGGCAGCTGCCGTCCCAGCAGCCGTGCCGGACCTCCCAGCGCACCGCGCCCGTCGGGTCCACCGCGCGCAGCGCGTGCACTCCGGAGAAGACCGCGAGATCACCGCTCGGCGCCACCGTGCAGGTACCGAAGCGGCGGGGCCACGGCGCGGGGAAACGGATCGCCGGGGCGTCCTCGGTGTCCGGGTCGACGGCGACCAACTCGGTGTCGCTGCGCTGGAGGAGCAGACGCCGGCCGGGGGCGGGCCGCTCGTCGCCGGATGCGGGCCGCATGCCCTCCGGATGCGCGGGCCACCTCAGGAGGTGCGGGGCGTCCGCAGCGTCCTGCTTGCGATCCAGCGGTGCGGCGAGCGTGGTGACAAGACGTGCGGCGGCAGCCTTGGCCATGGGTCGGCCCTCCCCCTCGTACATGAGTACATCGACTCGTACATGAGTGCATCGGTACGAGGAGAACCGTACGGCCGGGGACCGACAGTCGCTCGCGCCCATGAGGTCGGTCGCGCCGTGCCGGCGTACGAGCCCTGGCCGGCTTCGGCGTACGTCCCTGACACCTGCCCCACGCCGAGCGCGGAAGAGCCGGGTACGGGCCCTCAGGCTCGGGACGAAAGGTACGCATCGGGGACGACTGCGACCGGGCAGGGCGCGTAGTGCAGCATCGCGTGGTTCACCGGGCCCAGATGGAATCCGTGCCATCCTCCGGTGCGCCGGGCGCCGACGACCAGCAGTTCGGCACCTGCGGCAGCTTCGATCAGTTCCTGGTGCGCCGGTCCCTGCACCACCGACCCGTGGACGGTGACGTCGGAGGAACCGGTCCGGTCCAGCGCGGCCAGTACCTCTTCGAGGTGTTCCTCGGCCTGTTGGTGGTGTGCGGAGGCCGGGGAGCCCGTGAGGAGCGGATGGCGCATGGCCTCGTGGGCGGGGGCGCGCCAGGCTCGTACGGCGATCAGCTCGCCGTGACGCGACGCCGCCTGGTCGAGTGCGAAGGCGGCGGCTGCCGAGGGGCCCGTGGCGCTGCCGATCCCGACGACGACGCGGCCGGGCTTCGGCGGGGTGCCCGGCGCCGTTGCCTGGACCACCACGACCGGGCAGTGGGACCGGCCGGCCAGCGCGAGGCTGACGGATCCCAGGAGCATCCCGGCGATCCGGCCCCGGCCTCGGGAGCCGAGGACGACGAGGGCTGCCTCGTGGCTCTCCCTGACGAGTGCGGCCACCGGGTCCTCGGGCTGCACGGAGGCCACCACGTGCACCTCGGGGTCGAGCCGTTGGGCGCGTTCCTGAGCGGCGGCGACGAGATGCTCGGCGAGGATCTGTTCGGTGGGACGCTCGGTGTCGTAGGCGGCGTGCGTGCCTTCGTAGCGCTCCCACAGCGACGCGTGGACGACGCGCAGGGGAAGCCCTGAGCGTGCCGCTTGCGCCGCTGCCCAGTCCAGGGCACGGAGACTGCCCTCGGATCCGTCCACTCCGACGACTACGGGGAGCCGCATCGCTCCCACCGCCTTCCGTGCTCGGTTCATCTCGCGCTGCTCGGGCGCATCTCCCGGCGCAGGCCCGGATGTCTCTACGGTTCGATCGTCAGTATCTGGTCCCAGGGGCGGCGTGGCGTGCGCGGTCCCATGGGCCCCTGTCCCAGGCGGACCAGTGCTGTGTCGTCGAGTGTCCGGCCGAGCATCGGAACTCCCATCGGAACTCCCGGAGATCCAGAACGGTCGATGGTCTCTTCAGCATGGAACAGATGCCGGCCGGGTGTTACGGGCTTTCGTTCCTCGGTCACGCCACGGAGGGGCCCGCGCCCGGAAGGTCCCGCACCCCGGAACGTCCCACGCCTCGGACCGTTTCAGTCCTCAAGGGACGCGCCGCGGGGACCGTACAGCTGCAGCAGCCTTTTCCGTGTTCCGTACAGGCGCTCCGCCACCGTCTCGGCGACGTACTTGTACACCGCCCGGCCCAGTGCCGCATCGTCCTCGCACAACGAGCGGACGGCAGCGGCATCGAATTCCACGGCCTGTCCCGCCCGGATCACGTGTGCGCCCATGTGCCAGATGTGCGGGGTGAACAGCCAGGACCAGCCCAGCAGATCGTCCTGGCCCAGCGTCTCGATGACCGCCGCACGACGGCCGGGCACATGGATGTCGACCTCGACCTGTCCGGAGCGGATGATCCAGAAGTGGTCGGCCCGTCTGCCTTCCTCGAAGAGGCGTTCGTCGAGGGCCAGAGGTACTTCGCGGGCCGCCTCGTCGAGCAGGCGTGTCCGGCCGTCGGGCGGGATCACGTCGAGCAGACTCCTGGTCGTTGACATGGAATCCTCCATCTGTGGCGGGTCCCTGGAGGGGCTGCGGCGGCGGCCGCGCGTGCCCGGGCGCGACTGCCTGTTGTGAACGATATGCGCGGTTTTGGGAGGATGCTCGGTCGCGATGCCGTACGGAGTCCACGACGCGCCCGTGCGCCGGAACCGTGGTGCCATGAAGAGGAGCCCCTGACGAAGGGACCGCCCCGGTCATGGCAGCCGCACCGTCCCTGGCACCGTGCCTGCGCTCCGTGCGGGCCGTGGTCTTCGACACCGACGGAGTGATCACCGACTCCGCCCGGAGACACGCCGCAGCCTGGAAGAAGGCGTTCGACGCCTGTCTGTCGGCCGTCGAGGGGCAGCGGCCGTTCGACGCCGCCGAGGACTATCTGCGCCACGTCGACGGCCGGTCGCGGAAGGACGGTGCGGCGGCCTTCCTGGCGTCGAGGGGACTGGATCTTCCCGAAGGCAGCCCCGACGACCCATCGGGAACCGCGACGGTATGGGCGATCGCCGCCCGCAAGGACGAGCTGTTCACGCAGAGCCTGCGCACCGATCCGGTCGGCGTCTGGCCCGGCACGGTCCGTCTTCTCGGCGTGCTGCGCGGCGAGCGGGTGCCCTGTGCCGCCGTCTCCGCGTCCCGGCACGCGACGGAACTGCTGGCGCGGGCCGGCCTCATCGACCGGTTCGACGCCGTGGTCGACGGAAACGAGGCGCGCCGGCTGCGGCTGCCCGGGAAACCGGACCCCTCGCTCTTCGTCGAAGCGGCGAGGCGTCTGCGGACCCCGGCCCGGGACACCGCCGTGGTGGAGGACGCGCTGGCCGGGGTCGAGGCCGGGCGCCGCGGCGGCTTCGGACTCGTGGTCGGCGTGGACCGTGCAGGCACCCCCGCCTCCGCCGCCGAGCTGCGCCGCCACGGTGCCGACATCGTGGTGTCCGATCCGGGAGACCTGCTGACGGCCGGGGACGACTGATGGCGCGGGCCTGGACCTGGTCGTACGAGGGGTACGACCCGCAGGAGGAACGGCTGCGCGAGGTGCTGTGCACGCTCGGCAACGGATACTTCGCCACCCGCGGAGCCGCGCCCGAGACGTCCGAGGGCCGGTCGCACTACCCCGGCACCTATGCGGCGGGCTGCTACAACCGGCTGACCTCCTTGGTCCGGGGCCGCCGGGTGGAGAACGAGGACCTGGTCAACCTGCCGAACTGGCTGCCGCTGCGCTACCGCATCCACCCCGCCGGTACCGCCCCGGGACCATGGCTCTCACCCGATCACGTGCACCTCGTGGAACACCGTCAGTCACTCGATCTGCGCGGGGGCACGCTGACCCGGCGATCCGTCTACGAGGACGGGACGGGCCGGCGGCTGCATGTGGAGCAGTGCCGCCTGGTGCACATGGGCGATCCGCATCTCGCCGCCCTGCACACGGTGTTCCGGGCGGAGGGATGGGCGGGCGCGATCGAGGTGGAGGCGGGGATCGACGGCGACATCCGCAACTCCGGCGTCGAGCGGTACCGGGATCTGTCGAACCGGCACCTGACCGGCTGGGTGACCGCGGCGGAGGAGGGCGGTGCGGTGTCGCTGAGGTGCCGCACGGTGGAGTCGGACATCGGTGTCGCGCTGGCGGCCCGCACACTGGCGGGGTGCGGCGGTGAAGGGAAGGAGCAGCGGGTCGGCCCGAGTTCCCGGCACACGGCGAAGGCGGTCTTCCAGCGGCTGATGCTCCCGCTGAGCCCGGACTCCGACGCCGTCGTCGACAAGACGGTGGCGCTGTACACCTCGCGCGACCCCGCGATCGGCAGCCCCCTGCGGGCAGCCGTGGCCGAGGTCCGAAGAGCCCCGGACTTCTCGCATCTGCTCTCCTCGCACCAGCGGGCCTGGGCCGATCTGTGGCAGCAGGTCCGGCTGGAGGTCCCGGGCGAAGCGGGCCGCATTCTCCGGCTGCACCTCTTCCACGTACTGCAGACGCTCTCCCCGCACACCGCAGGACTCGATGTGGGAGTACCGGCGAGAGGACTGCACGGTGAGGCGTACCGGGGCCATGTCTTCTGGGACGAGCTGTTCGTACTGCCGTTCCTGAATCTGCATCTCCCGGAAGTCTCCCGAGGACTTCTCGACTACCGCCACAGGCGGCTGCCCGCAGCCTGCCGAGCGGCGAGCGAGGCGGGCAGGGCCGGGGCGATGTACCCCTGGCAGAGTGCCGACAACGGACGTGAGGAGACCCAGGAACTCCATCTCAACCCGCGCTCGGGGCGCTGGCTGCCCGACCGCTCCCGGCTGCAGCACCATGTCGGCTCGGCCGTCGCGTACAACGTCTGGCAGTACTGCCAGGCCACCGGGGACACGGAGTACCTGCACTCCAAGGGTGCGGAAATGCTGCTGCAGATCGCCAGGTTCTGGGCGGACAGCGCTGAATGGGACGCGTCCCTGGCCCGGTATCGCATCCGCGGTGTCGTCGGGCCGGACGAGTACCACGACGCCTATCCGGGAACCGAGGCGGCAGGCCTCGACGACAACGCGTACACGAACGTGACAGCGGCCTGGGTTCTGTCACGTTCGACGGAGCTGTACCGCGCCCTGTCCGAGACACGACGCCGGCAGCTCCTCGACCGGATCCGGCTCGATCCCGATGAACCGGAACGCTGGGAGGACATCTCCCACCGGCTGCATGTGCCGTATCACCGGGGTGTCATCAGCCAGTTCGCCGGTTACGGGGAGCTGGCCGAGCTCGACTGGGAGGGGTACCGGAGGCGGTACGGGGACATCCGGCGGCTGGACCGGATCCTGGAGGCGGAGGGCGACACCGTCAACCGCTACCAGGCGTCCAAACAGGCCGATGTGCTGATGCTCGGCTACCTCTTCTCGCCGGAGGAACTCGCCGGCCTCTTCCGGCAGCTCGGGCATGTGCTGGACGAACACACCTGGCGCGCCACCGTCGACTACTACCTCGCCCGTACGAGCCACGGCTCCACACTCAGCTCCCTGGTCCATGCCTGGGTGCTGGCCCGCGTACGCCGCGAGGCGGCGTGGAAGTACTGCGAGGAGGCGCTGACCGGGGACGTGGCCGACATCCAGGGCGGCACCACCGAGGAAGGCATCCATCTGGGGGCGATGGCGGGCACGCTCGACTTCGTGCAGCGCGGGATGACGGGGCTGGAGACCCGCGACGACGCACTGTGGCTCGCGCCGGCCACGCTGCCACAGCTCTCGAAACTCGGGGTACGCATCAGATTCCGCCGGCACTGGGACGTGGACCTGCGCATCCGTGCCCAGCGCCTACGGATCGCCGTACCGGACTCGCGCCACCCGGCCGTCCGGGTCGTCCTGGGAGGCCACACCCATGTGATCACACCCGGTACGGCCCGATGGCTCGATCTGCCCCCGCCCGGCCCCGAAAGCCCTGCCCCGCCCGGCCACGGAAGCCCTCCCTCGCCCGGCCGAGGAACAGGGGGGATCGTGGAGGAAGAAGGCGGAACGTCTCTCACCGGAGGTGCATGATGCCCCGCCCCGTGACCGTCGGCCTGAACGGTTCGCCCGCAAGCCTGGCTGCGGCGGACTGGGGCGCCCGTGAGGCGTCGCTCAGAGATCTGCCGCTGCGACTCGTCAGCGTGTGGGAGTGGCAGCCGTTCTCGTACGCTCCCCTGGCCGGAACCGAGAGGCCCGAGCAGTGGTCCCAGCGTCTGCCGGAGGAGACCGCCACGGAGCTGCGACGCCGCTTCCCCGGACTCGACATCACCACGGACCGGCTCACGGGCCCGCCGCCCGAGATGCTGTGCCGGGCCGCGAAGGAGAGCGAACTGCTGGCCCTCGGGTCCGCGGGGCTCGGCCCGGTCGCCGGATTCCTGATGGGGTCCGTCGCGATGGCCACGATCGCGCACACCGAGCGGCCCGTCGTCCTCGTCCGCGCCGACGAGCAGGCCGACGACGCCTCGGCCCCGGCCGGGAGCGGGGAAACGCGGCCGGATGCGGACGGCCGCGCCGTGGTGCTCGGCATCGACCTGAGCAGTCCCAGCGACGAGGTGATCGGGTTCGGCTTCGAAGCCGCTGCTGCCAGGTCGGCCACGCTGCGGGTGATCAACGGCTGGAACCCGCCGCCCCATGTCATGCATGGCATCGGCGGTGACCCGCACTGGCGGGCCGAGGCGACCGCCCGGGCCGCGGAGACGATGCGGTCCGTGCTGGCACCGTGGTGCGAGCGCCACCCGGCCGTCGCCGTGGTCGAGGAACCCGGGATCGGGCGGCCCGCCCGTCTTCTGTCGGAGGCCGGAGCCGAGGCCGGACTCGTGGTCATCGGCCGCCGGGCGAACCCGCGCCGGCCCGGACCACCCCGCATCGGGCATGTGGCCCACGCCGTCCTGCACCACTGTCCGGCGCCGGTGGCAGTTGTGCCGTCGGCGTGACGGGCCGGCCCCGAACCCGGCATCGGAACCGGCCGACCGGCACGCGCCGGGCAGGAATGGCACCCCCCGGCTTCGGCCGCCGGCGGCCTTGACGCACTCCCTCGCCGCGCCCGTCGACTACCTGGTCGCGCCGAGTCGCGTGACCAGGTGGTGCCAGCCTTCCTCCAGGCGTTCCAGCGGAATGCCGCGCTCCTCGGTGAGGTGGTGGACCAGGGCGGTGTCGATGGATCCGAGCAGGGTGTGTGCGAGCAGTTCCGGGTCGCCGGCCACGTCCGCCCGACACAGCAGCATCGTGATGTGGCTGAGCCGCAGATGGTGGGCCGGGACGGTGTAGTTGCGCAGCGGGTCCGTCCGGCTGGCCAGGATCAGGGAGTGGTGGTCGCGCTCGTGGCGCAGGACGGCGGGCCCGAAGGCATGCAGACGCTCCGCCGCGGGGGCGTCGGGGCCCAGGGGCGGCGGACCCGAGAGGAAGGCGGCCTGGAGCTGCTCCTCCCGATGGTCCAGGAGCGCGAGCAGGAGTCCGGCTCGGTCGCCGAAGCGCCGGAAGACGGTGCCTTTGCCCACCCCTGCGGCGGCGGCCACCGATTCCATGGTCAGGTTCGCTGCTCCGCACTCGGTCAGAAGCCGGGAAGCGGCGTCCAGCAGGCGCGTGCGATTGCGTGCCGCGTCCGCCCGTAGTTGCGGCGGCTCACCCGTCGGGGCGAGCGGGAGACTTGTCCGCGCCTCGCCGGGGTCGGGCGGCCTGAGCGGCGGGGGAACGTGACCGGTCATGGGCTCAGAGTAGCGCCCGGAAGATATAAGTGGACCGCAGTCCGCTTAAGTGGTACAACTTTCAACGGACCACGGTCCGCTTGTTCCGCAGATTCCGCCTTCCGGGAGTTCTCCATGTCTGTACGCATCCTCGCGCTCGTCGGCAGCCTCCGCGCCGGCTCGCACAACCGTCAGCTCGCCGAAGCCGCCGTCAAGCACGCCCCCGCGGGTGTCGACATCGAGCTGTACGAGGGCCTGGCCGACGTGCCCTTCTACAACGAGGACATCGACGTCGAGGGAAGCGTCCCGGCCGCTGCCGCCCGGCTGCGCGAGGCGGCGGGCCAGGCCGACGCGTTCCTGCTGTTCTCGCCCGAGTACAACGGCACCATGCCGGCCGTCCTGAAGAACGTCATCGACTGGCTGTCCCGCCCGTACGGTGCCGGCGCCATCTCCGGCAAGCCGGTCGCCGTGGTCGGCACCGCCTTCGGTCAGTACGGTGGCGTCTGGGCGCAGGACGACGCCCGCAAGTCCGCCGGGATCGCGGGCGGTGTGGTCCTGGAGGACGTCAAGCTGTCCATCCCGGGCTCCGTGACGCGCTTCGCCGACACCCACCCCGCCGACGACGCCGAGGTCGTCACCGCGCTCACCGAGGTCATCCAGCAGGTGACCTCGCAGGCCACTTCCGCGGCTGCCTGACCCCCTCGCGTGCGCCTCGTCGAGGCGCCGACGAAGGCCGGCCGCGCCGGTCGGGGCGCCACCGTCACCGCCGTGCGGACCGACGCCGAGGCGGAAGACATGGACTTCCCCGGCTCACCGAAGGGCCGTCGCAACACTTGCGTGT